>DASSLA010000216.1:0-5847 GCA_035689885.1 Marmoricola sp.
CCGATGCGCCCGGCCTCCTTCGCCAGCGTCTTCTCCGATTGGTCCTCGCCGAGATAGCCCGGGGTCACCGGCACGCCGGCCTTCTGCATCAGCGCCTTGGCGGCGTCCTTCAGGCCCATGGCGCGGATCGCCGCCGGCGGCGGGCCGACCCAGACGAGGCCGGCGGCGGTCACCGCCTCGGCGAAGGCGGCGTTCTCGGAGAGGAAGCCGTAGCCCGGGTGGATCGCGTCGGCGCCGGTGCGCTTGGCGGCCTCGAGGATCAGCTCGGTGCGCAGGTAGGTCTCCGCCGGGGTGTTGCCGGGCAGCCGGACGGCGGCGTCGGCCTCGCGCACGAAGGGGAGGTCTGCGTCCGCGTCGGAGTGCACGGCCACCGTCTCGATGCCGAGACGGCGGCAGGTCGCAAAGACCCGGCGAGCGATCTCTCCCCGGTTGGCGACCAGCAGTCTGTTGATCATCGAAGTCCTCTACATCCGGAAGACGCCGTAGCCCTCGGCGCCCGTCCAGGTCGTCTTGCTGATCACCGAGAGGCAGATGCCCAGCACGGTGCGGGTGTCCCGCGGGTCGATCACGCCGTCGTCGTACAACATCCCGGAGAGGAAGAACGGCAGGCTCTGCTCCTCCACGCTGGCCTCGACGAACTCACGCATGCCCTTGTCCGCGTCCTCGTCGTACTCCTTGCCCTTGGCCTCCGCGGCCGCCCGGGCGACGATGCTGAGCACCCCGGCGAGCTGGGCCGGACCCATCACCGCCGACTTCGCGCTCGGCCAGGTGAACAGGAACCGCGGGTCGTAGGCGCGGCCGTTCATGCCGTAGTTCCCGGCGCCGTAGGAGGCGCCCATGATGATCGAGATGTGCGGCACCGAGCTGTTGCTCACCGCGTTGATCATCTGCGCGCCGTGCTTGATGATCCCACCCTGCTCGTACTCCTTGCCGACCATGTAGCCGGTGGTGTTGTGCAGGAACAGCAGCGGCACGTCGACCTGGTTGGCCAGCTGGATGAACTGGGTGGCCTTCTGTGCCTCCTCGCTGAACAGCACGCCCTGGGCGTTGGCGAGGATGCCGACCTGGTGGCCGTGGATCTTCGCCCACCCGGTCACCAGGCTGGAGCCGTAGAGCGGCTTGAACTCGTCGAACACGACGGCGTTGTCGTCGCTGACCCCGTCCGCGACCCGGCGGATCACCTCGCGCGGGTCGAACGGCTCCTTGAGGTCGGTGGGGATCAGGTCGAGCAGCTCGTCGGGCTCGCCCGCGGGCTCCGCGAACGTCCGGACGTCAGGCGCTCCGGTCGCAATGGCAGCCTTCTCGTACGACGTCCGGCCGTCGCGGTTGAGCCGGGCGACGATGCGCCGGCCGATCCGCAGGGCGTCGCGCTCGTCCACGGCGAGGTAGTCGGCCAGCCCGGAAATGCGGGCGTGCATCTCGGCACCACCGAGTGACTCGTCGTCGGACTCCTCGCCGGTCGCCATCTTCACCAGGGGCGGGCCGCCGAGGAAGACCTTGGCCTGCTCCTTGACCATGACGGTGTAGTCGCTCATCCCCGGCACGTAGGCACCGCCGGCGGTGGAGTTGCCGAACACCAGCGCGATCGTGGGCACCTTGGCGGCCGACGACCTCGTGATGTCGCGGAACAGCTTCCCGCCGGGGATGAAGATCTCCTTCTGGGTCGGCAGGTCGGCACCGCCGGACTCCACCAGCGCGACGGTGGGGAGGTTGTTCTCCTCGGCGATCTGCGAGGCGCGGAAGATCTTCTTGACCGTCCACGGGTTGCTCGCACCGCCCTTCACCGACGGGTCGTTGGCGGTGATCATGCACTCCACGCCCTCGATCACGCCGATGCCGGTCACCACGCTGGCGCCCACGGTGAAGTCGGAGCCCCAGCCGGCCAGCGGGGACAGCTCGAGGAACGCGCTGCCCGGGTCGATGAGCACCTCGATGCGCTCGCGCGGCATGAGCTTGCCGCGGGCGTGATGGCGGGCGACGTACTTCTCCCCGCCGCCGGCGACCGCCTTGGCGTGCTCGGCGTCGAGCTCGGCGATCTTGGCGAGCATCGCCTCCCGGTTGGTCGTCGGAGACGGAGCCGTGTCGATGGCCTCAGTCATGGCGTGTACCCCAGCAGCTTGGCGGACAGGTCGGTCAGCACCTCGGTCGCTCCTCCTCCGATGCCGAGGATCCGGGCGTCGCGGTAGTGGCGCTCCACCTCGGTCCCGTGCATGTAGCCGGTGCCTCCGTGCAGCTGCACGGCCTGGTCGACGACGTGGTCGCACGCCTCGACCGCCGTCTGCTTGGCCAGGCAGGCCTCGGCGATCACACGCTGCTGATCGGACGGGGCGCCGGCGACGTGCCGGGCGGCCACCTCGCGGGTGTAGGTCCGCGCCGCGTCCACCCGTCTGTGCATGTCGACGAGCTTGTGCTGCACGACCTGATTGGCGATCAGCGGCTTGCCGAAGGTCTCACGCTCCCGGCAGTACGCCGTGGTCAGGGCGAGCGAGCGGGCCGCGATCCCGTAGGCGTGCACGGCGAGCGCGATCCGCTCGACCACGAACTGCTCGGCGATCAGGTAGAAGCCGGAGTTCTCCTCGCCGACGAGGTTGCCCGCCGGCACACGCACGTCGACGTAGGACAGCTCGGCGGTGTCCGAGCAGTGCCAGCCCATCTTGGCCAGCGACCGGTCGACGGCGAACCCGGGCGTGCCGCGCTCGACGACGAGCAGGCTCACCCCGGTGTGGCCGGGCCCGCCGGTGCGCACCGCGGTGGTGACGAAGTCGGCGCGCACGCCCGAGGTGATGAACGTCTTGGCGCCGTTGACGACGTAGCTGTCGCCGTCGCGCACGGCCGTGGTGCGGATGTTCGCGACGTCGGAACCACCGCCGGGCTCGGTGACGGCCAGCGAGCCGATCTTCTCCCCGGCCAGGGTCGGCCGCACGAACCGGTCGATCAGCTCGGGCGACCCGTGTGCGGCGATGTGCGGCAGCGCGATGCCGCCGGTGAACAGGCCGGCGGCGAGCCCGGAGGAACCGCCGGCCTCGAAGAACGCCTCCTGCAGCGCGACCGAGTCGGGCAGGTCACCCCCCTGGCCACCGACCTCCTCGGGGAACGAGACGCCCAGCAGACCGGCCTTCGCGGCAGCCAGGTGCAGCGAGCGCGGGATGTCGCCGGTGTCCTCCCACTCCTGCAGGTGGGGCTCCACCTCGCGGCGTACGAACTCACGCGTCGCGTCCTGCAGCGCGCGCTGCTCCTCGGTCCACGTCACCACGAGTTGCCTCCTGCTCCCCCCACGAAACTGACACTTCCCGTGCGTTGCAACGTGGGGGAAGTGGCGGTTTCACTGGGGACCCAGTGAAACCGCACCCCCCTCACAACAGCTCCTCGGGGACGTTCACGAAGCGCGAGCGGATCCACTCGCCGAGCGCCTTGGCCTGGGGGTCGAAGCGGGTGCTCGCGGCGACGCCCTCACCGAGCAGTCCCTTGATCAGCACGTTGACGCCGCCGAGGTTGGGCAGCCCGTAGACCTCGACGTCGAGGTCGGCCGCCTCCGGGACCAGCTCGCGGACCCGGTCGGCGGTGGCGAACTGGCGCAGCCACTGGGCGCGGGCCCCGTAGTGCTCGCCCTGGCGCACCCAGAGGCCGACGTTGGCGTCACCGCCCTTGTCGCCCGAGCGCGCGTGCACGAAGGTGCCCAGCGGGATCCGGCGGGTGATCGCGTCTCCGGGCACGCCGGGGATCGCCTCGCTGACGACCGGCTCGTGCTTGGGCGGCACGTCCGGCGGGTGCTCGACGTACGGGTCGGGAAGCACCTCCGTGGTGCCGTCGGGCAGGTGCACGGTGTGCTGCACCTCGCTGCGCTCGACGTACGCCGCGCGATAGATGCCGTAGGGCGAGGCAGGCGCGGGCGGCGCGGTGAGGGTGAAGCCCGGGTAGGACGCCAGCGCGAGCTCGACACCCGCGGCCGTGAACTGCTTGTCGACCTTCGCCTTGTCGTTGTCCTTGACCACGACCCGCAGCAGGCAAGAGGCGTCCTCGGTGTTGTCGGCGTCCAGCTGGGGCGGGCTCCCCATCGACCAGGACACCGACGCGGCCGAGAGGCGGGGCTCGAGCTGGGCGCGCAGCCAGGCGGCCTTCTCCTCGACGTCGAGGCCGGTGAGCACGAACTCCATCTGGTTGCGGAAGCCGCCGAGCTCGTTGACGCAGACCTTCAGCGTGGGCGGGGGTGCCAGGCCCTTCACCCCGGAGATCCGCACCCGGTCGTCGCCGTCGGGGGCGAGCTCGATCGTGGTGAGGTCCACCGTGACGTCAGGCCCGAGGTAGTGATCGGTCTGGACCTCATACATCAGCTGGGCCGTGACGGTGTCCACGCTGACCAGGCCAGCGGTGCCGGCGTGCTTGGTGATCACCGAGCTGCCGTCCTCGGCGATCTCGGCGATCGGGAAGCCCAGCGGCCGAGCGTCGCGCGGCAGGTCGAGGAAGCCGGAGAAGTTGCCGCCGGTGGCCTGGGTGCCGCACTCGATGACGTGCCCGGCGACCACGGCGCCGGCGAGCTCGTCGTGCTGGTCGGGGCTCCACCCGAACCGCCAGATCGCCGGGCCGACCACCACTGAGGCGTCGGTGACCCGCCCTGTCACCACCACGTCGGCGCCCGCCTCGAGGGCTCGGGCGATGCCGAAGCCGCCGAGGTAGGCGTTGGCGGTCAGCGCCCCGTCGAGCCCGAGCTCGGCGCCGCGGGGAGCCAGGTTGTCGCCGTCGACCCAGGCGATCTTCGGCTCCAGCCCTTGAGCTCTCGCGACCTCGCGCAGCTTCTCCGCGAGTCCTGCGGGGTTGAGGCCGCCGGCGTTGGTGACGATGCGGACGCCCTTGTCCAGGGCCAGTGCCAGGCAGTCCTCCAGCTGACGCACGAAGGTGCGGGCGTATCCCAGCGACGGGTCCTTGAGCTGGTCCTTGCCCAGGATCAGCATGGTCAGCTCGGCCAGGTAGTCGCCGGTGACGACGTCCACTCCCTGGCCGTCGGTGCCGCCCTCGAGCTGCTCACGCAGCGCGGAGAGCCGGTCGCCATAGAACCCGCTGCAGTTGGCGACCCGGAGGACGTCGCTCACGAGCTCGCCTCCCGACCGGCACCGGGCGGACCGGCGAAGGCCTGCGCGATGTCGAGCCAGCGGTCGGCATCGGGGCCGATCGCCACCAGGTCGAGGTCGTCGCGGTGCCGTCGCTGGGTGACCCGCAGGCAGAAGTCGTACGCCGAGCCGGTCACCCGTTGCGCCGCATCGGACGGACCCCACGTCCAGTGCTCGCCCGACGGCGCGCGCAGCTCGATGCGGAACTCCTCGGCGGGCGGCGCCAAGGAGTGCACCCCGAAGGAGAAGTTGCGCGTTCGCACCCCGAGGTGGGCCACGTGCCGGATCCGGTCGGTCGGCTCGGTCTCGACCCCGAGCGCCTCGGCCACGTCGAGGCCGTGCGCCCAGGTCTCCATGAACCGCGCGGTGGCCATCGACACCGGACTCATCGGCGGACCGAACCACGGCATCTTCTCGCCGGCGGGGTGGGCGCGCAGCGACTCCTGCAGGGCGTTCCGCGCGGTGCGCCAGCGGGCGAGCAGCCCCTCGGGCGGCACCGCACCCCCGGCGAGGGCGCTCGCGTCGACGTAGCCCGTCGGGTCGGCGATCGCCTCGAGCACGTAGGCGTCCCACCTCTCCTTGTCGGTGGCCGCAGCGACCGCGACCTCGTCGGTCCATGCGAGGTGGGCGACCTGGGTGGCCACGTCCCAGCCCTCGGCGGGGGTCGGGGTGCGCCACCCTGCCTCGTCCAGGGGGGCGACCATTGACTCGAGGGCGTCGCCCTCGGCGGCCAGGTCGGTCA
>DASSLA010000217.1:0-3349 GCA_035689885.1 Marmoricola sp.
CAGGACCACCATCTGGAAGCCGACGAGGATGAACTGGACGTGCTCCGTGGTGGTGATGCCACGGTAGGAGATCCACGTGGCGACAGCCAGGAACACTACGCAGGTGAGCACGTTGACACCGCGGTTCTCCCACAGCGCTCCGAGGTCGTCGCTGTTGAACAGGTCACCGACGAACTGGTAGAAGAACTGCACCGCGACCCCGGCCAGGTTGGACAGCACGATCGCCGTGGCGAGGATGGCCGCCCAACCACCGATCCAGCCCACATAGGGGCCGAACGCCTTGGTCGTCCACGTGAACGACGTGCCGCAGTCAGGTGCGACCTTGTTCAGCTCGCGATAGGCGTAGGCGGCGAAGAACATCGGCAGGAAGCCGGCGATGATCACCACCGCCATCTTCGAGCCGGCCTCGGCGACCAGGATGCCGATCGTGGCCGTCAATGCATACGCCGGTGCGACGGAGGAGATGCCCAGCACGACACTGCCGAACACCCCGACCGCGTTGTGCGAAAGCCCTTTGTCCTGAAGATCCGCTTCCGGTGCGTGATGCGGGTCGTGCGCCTCTAGCCTCATGGCAACCTCACCGGGTCCAGTGGGCTGGTGACAGCCCTATCCGCGCACGTTACCGCCGACGCAGGGACCGTGCCGAGTGTCCTTGGCCCATTGCGCGGCGCTCAACCTGAGCCGCATCATGGCCAGGACGAGTGCGCACACGAGGAAGGCGACCAATGACCGAGGAGACTCGGACCCAAGCCGGGGGGGTCGTGGTCGGGGCAGACGGGTCGGAACGTGGCAAAGTCGCGCTCGCTTGGGCAGCTGATGCGGCAATCGCTCACGGCCTTCCGCTCACCGTGCTGTTCGCTCGTCCCGATGCCACCGGACTAGCCCACGAGGTCACGGAAGCGGCCGGCACGCTGGGCGAGGCACTGGCGCTGGTGCGCGACCGACAGCCCACGATCGAGGCGAAGGCCCTGCAGACTCCGGACGCACCGGTGCAGTCGTTGCTGACCGCCGGCGAGACGGCCGACTTCATCGTGCTCGGCTCCCGGGGAATCGGCGGGTTCCGTGGTCTCCTCGTGGGCTCGACGACCATGCACGTCGCACCGTACGCACACTGCCCGGTCGTGGTCGTGCACGGAGGCCCGGAGGCGGGCGGATGGGTCCCGGAGGGCGAGGGAAACCCCGGGCAGGTCGTCCTCGGGTACGACGGCTCCTCCGTCGCGAACCGTGCCTCGGGCTTCGCATTCAGGCACGCGGCTGCCATCGGGACGGGGGTCGTGGTGGTGACAGTCGAGCGCGGCAAGGGCGAGCCGGAGGTGCACGCCGTGGACCCCCAGCAAGCGCACCCCGGCTCGGACACCGGCGCCTTCCACTCGCCCATCCTGGTCACGGCCGGGTCGTTTCCCGACGTCCCCGTGTCGTTCGTCTCCGGCACCGGACGCCCCGCGGAGATCCTCCTGGCTGAGTCGATCGGTGCCGCGCTGCTCGTCGTGGGCAGCCGAGGCAAGGGCGGCTTCGGCGGGCTGGTGATGGGCTCGGTCAGCCAGAAGGTCGTGGCGCACGCACAGTGCCCCGTCGCGGTCCTGCACCCCGGCGTCAAGGCGTCGACGGCGGCCGGCACCTACGCCTGAGCCTCAGCGAAAGGCTGCGTGTCCGGTCAGTGCCTGGCCCACGACCAGGGTGTGCATCTCCGCAGTGCCTTCGTAGGTCAGCACCGACTCGAGGTTGTTCATGTGCCGGATCACCGGATACTCCAGCGAGATGCCGTTCGCACCCAGGATCGTCCGGGCCGTACGGCAGATCTCCAGCGCCTCCCGCACGTTGTTCAGCTTGCCGAGGCTGACCTGCTCCGGCACCAGGGTCCCGGCGTCCTTGCGCCTGCCCAGGTGCAGAGCGAGGAGGACGCCCTTGGTGTACTCCAGGGACATGTCGACGAGCTTCTGCTGGGTGAGCTGGAATCCCGAGATTGGCTTGCCGAACTGCGTGCGCTCGTTGGCGTAGGACAGCGCGGCCTCCAGCGATGAGCGCGCCGCTCCCATCGCCCCCCACACGATCCCGTAGCGGGCCTCGTTGAGGCAGCTGAGCGGGCCCTTCAGTCCGCGCGCCTCGGGAAGGACGGCCTCGGCCGGTAGCCGGACGCCGTCGAGCACGAGCTCGCTGGTGACCGAGGCACGCAGCGACATCTTGTGCTTGATCTGCGGAGCGGAGAATCCCGGCGTGTGGGTGGGCACGACGAAGCCGCGGATGCCCTCCTCCGTCTGCGCCCACACCACGGCCACGTCAGCGACGCTGCCGTTGGTGATCCACATCTTTCGCCCGTCCAGCACCCAGTCGTCGCCGTCGCGGCGGGCCCGGGTGCGCATGCTGCCCGGGTCGGAGCCGGCGTCGGGCTCGGTGAGGCCGAAGCAGCCGATCGCCTCACCCACGGCCATCGCAGGCAGCCACTCCCGCTTGTGCGCCTCGCTGCCCCAGTTCCAGATCGCGAACATCGCCAACGACCCCTGGACCGAGACCAGCGATCGCACCCCTGAGTCGCACGCCTCCAGCTCGAGGCAGGCAACGCCGTACTCGGTGGCGGACATCCCGGCGCACCCGTAACCCTCCAGGTGCATACCGAGCACGCCCAGAGCCCCCAGCTCCTTGGCCAGCCCGCGGATGTCGGGGATCTCACCGCGTTCGAACCACTCGCCCACATGAGGATCGATACGGTCGGAGCACAGTTGACGCACGACGGTCCGGACCGCCAGCTCGTCGGGGCTGAGCAGGCTGTCGATGCCCGCGGGGTCGTGTGGGTCGAACAGGGCCGGTCGGGTGTTCATCGTCATGAGCTGATCTCCTTCGACAGCCAGCGACGGAGCTCGTCGCCGTGTTCCCCGAGCCGGGGTGGGGCGGTGTACTGCGTGACGGGCGTCTCGGAGTACGTGATCGGGTGCCGGATCTGCGGCGGGACGCCCGCCCCGACGTCGACGACCGGCTCGAGGTCGAGAGCGGTCGCCAGCGACAAGGCGTCGGCGATGTCGCCGACCTTTCCGGCCGGCACGCCGACCTCGGTGAGCCGCGCCGTCCATACGTCCACCAAGTCCTGGGTCAGCTGCGCCTCGAGGGCGTCCACCAGCGCGCCGCGGTTGTGCACGCGCGCCGCGTTCGTCGCGAAGCGCTCGTCGTCTGCGAGCGCCGGGTCACCGAGAACCTCCGCGAACCTGCGGAACTGCCCGTCGTTGCCGCAGCACACGGCGAGCAGCTCGTCCTTGCACCGAAGCGTCTCGTACGGCGCGATCGACGGGTGCTGGTTGCCCATGCGGCTCGGCGGCACGCCGGTGGCGAGGTACGCCGAGACCTGGTTCACCAGTGA
>DASSLA010000218.1:0-16100 GCA_035689885.1 Marmoricola sp.
CCCGACAGCGCCAGGCCGCGGCGTCGCTCGGCGCCTCGCCGCTGCGCGTCCTGCGAACCGTGGACCTTCCCGTCGTCTGGCGTCCGCTGCTCGCGGCGACCGGGTTCGCCTTCGCGGTGTCGCTGGGGGAGTTCGGCGCCACCAGCTTCCTGGCGCGCGACGACGACCCCACCCTGCCGGTGGTGATCTACCGGCTCATCGGGCAGCCCGGTGCGGAGAACTTCGGGATGGCGATGGCCGCCTCCGTCGTGCTCGCCCTGGCCACGACCGTCGTGATGCTGCTCGTCCAGCGGCTCCGCGTCGCCGCCGTGGGAGCCTTGTGAGATGGGGCTCGAGGTCACCGGTCTCACCATTCGCTTCGGTGCCGCCGTCGCAGTCGACGACGTCGACCTCGCCGTCCCGAGCGGGGAGGTGCTCGCCGTGCTCGGCCCGTCCGGGTGCGGGAAGTCCACGCTGCTGCGGGCGGTCGCGGGCCTCGAGCTGCCCGCCTCCGGCTCGGTCGCGTACGACGGGGTGGACCTCACCCGCGTCCCCACGCATCGGCGCGACTTCGCGCTGATGTTCCAGGACGGCCAGCTGTTCCCCCACCTCGACGTCGCGGGAAACGTCGCCTACCCGATGCGGATGCGGGGACGTGACCGGGAGTCGCGCGACAAGCGGGTGGCCGAGCTGCTCGACCTGGTCGACCTGCCCGGACACGGTGACCGGATGCCCGCGACCCTCTCCGGCGGGGAGCGCCAGCGGGTCGCCCTGGCACGTGCGCTGGCGGTGCGGCCGCGGCTGCTCCTGCTCGACGAGCCCCTGAGCGCGCTCGACCGGGGGCTGCGCGAGCAGCTCGCCCACGACCTGCGGGCGATCCTGCACACGGCCGACGTGACCGCGATGCTGGTCACCCACGACCAGGAGGAGGCCTTCGCGGTCGCCGACCGGATGGCGGTGATGCGTGAAGGCCGGATCGTGCAGCAGGGCGGTCTCGACGAGGTGTGGGCGCAGCCGGCCGACGCATGGACCGCGCGCTTCCTCGGCTACGCCACGGTGCTCACCGGGGCCCCGGCGCGCGAGGTGCTGGCCGCGGCCCTGTCCAACGAGTCACCGTCAGACGGCCGCTCCCACTCCTGGGCCGCCGTGGCGATGCGTCGCTCGGCCTTGCGCGTCGACCCCGAGGGGCCGCTGCGTGGCCGGGTGGAGCAGGCGCGGGTGACGCCCGACCAGATCCGGGTGCAGGTCGACGTCGAGGGCATCGGTTCGCTGCCGGGCGTGGCCGACCCGGGGACCGACGTACCGGTGGACGCGCCGGTGCGGCTCCGCGTGGACCGATCGCGCATCGCACCCGTTCCGACGGCCGGCTGACCGATCCCTAGAATGCGCGTGTGAAGCGGCGCGCCTATGCAGCAATGGTGACGATCGCCGTGGT
The DNA here is from genome assembly GCA_035689885.1 of Marmoricola sp. Lineage (GTDB taxonomy): Bacteria > Actinomycetota > Actinomycetes > Propionibacteriales > Nocardioidaceae > Marmoricola. Next base: position 1,415 of record DASSLA010000218.1, read on the forward strand.
CATGGGGCTGACAGCGATCATCACCGGCCAGGCGCTCGGCTATCCGCTCCGCGACCCCGAGGGCTTCCTGGGCCCCGCCTGGGTGCGCCTGCCCCTGCTCTGCCTCGGCGCGTTCGTGGCCGACGTGGTGCCGCGCACCCTGTGGCGCACCCGCTTCCGGATCAAGTCCTTCGGCCGGGAGGCCCGGGTCCTGATCCGCGAGCACTGGACGAAGGAGCGGATCACCCTCGTCGTGCTGGGCACGGTGTGCTTCTACCTGACCTACGTCAGCTACCGGAACCTGAAGAACTTCCTGCCGTTCGTCCGCTCCGACATGACCCGCCAGGGCGACTACGAGCTGCACAAGTTCGACCTGTGGCTGCTGTTCGGCAACGATCCCGCCGTACTGCTGCACAACCTGCTCGGCACGACCGTGGCGGCGCACATCCTGTCGTTCGTCTACCTGCTGTTCCTGCCGATGGTGCCGATCTCGGTGACCGTCTGGCTGGTGTGGTCGCGCAACATCAGCTTCGGCTACTGGTACGTCACCGCCCAGTGCATCTGCTGGACCCTCGGTACGGCGAGCTACTACATGATCCCCACGCTGGGGCCCAACTTCGCGTTCCCCTGGCTCTACCAGGACCTCGACACCACCGGCGTGACGGCGCTGCAGGAGGCGCTCTACTACGGGCGGCAGAACATCCGCTTCGACCCGTTCGCCAACGGCGTGCAGTCGGTGGCCGGGTTCGCGTCGCTGCACGTCGCGGTCACGCTGCTGATGGCACTGGTCGCGCAGTACACCGTGCGGCACCGCTTCATCAAGGTCGCGCTGTGGACGTTCATGGGCCTGACCGTGCTCGCCACGACGTACTTCGGGTGGCACTACATCGCCGACGACATCGCCGGTGCGCTGATCGCCTTCATCTCCTTCTACATCGGTGGCATCGCGACCGGGCAGAAGTTCGACGCCCACGGGCGGCACTCGCACCCGACGACCACGACGAGCAACATCCCGGTGGTCTCCGACGACAGCGACGCCCCCGGCGACCGCGCACAGCTGCGTTCCTGAGCGACCGGCACCGCATCTGGCGAATCACATCTATGTGATCTGTCAAGCCGACACGCAGATTACATCGCTGTAATTGTGTGAAAAGTGTTCCAGATGTGACAAATGGGCCCTAGCGTTGCCCGAGTCTCGCGCCGTGGGGAAGCGGCGCGAGACCCTCGACGAAAGGGATCACTCGTGCGCCCCGCCGCCCGTCTGGCCATCGCGGCTCTCTCGACCCTGGCCCTGGTCCTGCCCCTCGCGGGCAGTGCCGTCGCCGACCCCAAGGGGCCCACGCTGCCCAGTGCGGAGCGGGTCGAGCAGGCCAAGCGTGATGTCGAGAAGAAGAAGCGCAGCGTCGCGGAGCTGCAGGCGGCGCTCGAGGCGTCCAACGCCCGGCTCGAGGAGGCGGTCATCCGGGCCGGCTATCTGGCCGAGCAGTACAACGGTGCGGTCTGGCGACTCTCGGAGGCACGCAAGGCCAAGAAGCAGGCCGAACGGGCCGAGGCCGACGCGGCCCAGGCAGTGCGCAGCCAGCGGCGCGGGATCATCACGCTGGTCACCGAGAGCTACCAGAACGGCACCGAGCTCAACACCGCGACCGCTCTGGTCGGCGAGGGCGGCCCCGAGGGCCTGATGAACCGCTACGCGGTGGTGGAGAGCGCCGGCGACTCCATGGAGGCCGCCTACGCCCGGTTCCGCAAGGCCTCGGCCCGCGCGAAGGAGGCACGCGCCAAGGCAGTGGGCGCGGAGAAGAAGCAGGAGGAGCTGGCCGGGGAGGCCCGGCGACTGCGTGACGAGGCCGGCCAGGCGGCCGCGGCCGCGGCGTACGCGACCAACCAGATCGCAGCGCAGCGCGAGCAGCTCGTGGAGGCGCTGGCCAAGGCGGAGGACATCTCCTACGAGCTGGCGTCCGAGCGGCAGAAGGGCCTCGAGCGGATCGCCGAGCAGAAGGCGGCCGCTCTCGCGGAGGCCAGGGCGAGGGCCCGGGCCGAGGCCGAGAAGGCGGCACTGAAGAAGGCTGCCGAGGCCGCGAAGAAGGCGCGCTCGGAGGCGAAGAGGGCCAAGAAGGGAGTCAAGAAGCCCGACGGTGACGAGACGACTGGATCGTCGCCCGTTTCCGGCGGCGCCTACGTGCGGCCGGTCGACTACACCCCGCGCGCACCGGGCAAGGGCGCCAAGGCGGCGGTCAACTACGCCAAGATGCAGCTCGGCAAGCCCTACGTCTGGGCCGCGGCCGGACCCAACGCGTTCGACTGCTCCGGGCTGACCATGCGCGCCTGGCAGGCAGGCGGCAAGATGCTGCCGCACTTCTCCGGGGCGCAGTACGAGATGGGCACGCGCATCCCGGTGCCGCTCGCCGCCGCGGGCGACCTCTACTTCTGGACGAGCAACGGGCGGCCCTCGGGCATCCACCACGTCGCGATCGCGCTCGGCGGCGGTCGGTTCATCGAGGCGCCGCGCACGGGCCTGACGGTGCGCTACAACTCGGTCTCGAACTGGTACCCGGACTACGCCGTCCGCCCCTGACCCACGGCTCCTTCCCACGGGCCCACCGGCGCGGACAGCCCGGTGACGGTCGGCGTCGGGTTGCGGCAGAGTGTCGCTCATGCCCGAGTACGTGCAACCCACCGTGGACGTCCCTGCCCTGACCGCCCTGCTGGACGGCAAGTACGCCGACATCCGCCAGCTGGTGCGCAAGAACCTCGCCGAGCACGCCGGGATCCTCGACGACGCGGTGGAGATGTCGCGGGAGGACTTCCGCGAGCGGGTGCTCGAGGTGGTCAGGTGGATGGCGGGTACGGGCGCGACCGGCCTCGGGTTCCCCACCGAGTACGCCGGTGGCGGTGACATCGGCGCCTCGATCGCGGCCTTCGAGACCCTGGCGTTCGGCGACCTGTCGGTGCTCACCAAGGTCGGCGTGCAGTTCGGGCTGTTCGGGGGCGCGATCCTCCAGCTCGGCTCGAAGCACCACCACGACGCCTACCTGGCCGACCTGGTCAGGGCCGACCTCCTCGGCTGCTTCGCGATGACCGAGAGCGGGCACGGCTCCAACGTGCAGGCGCTGGGCACCACGGCGACGTACGACCGCGAGACCGACGAGTTCGTCGTGCACACCCCGGACGAGATCTCGCGCAAGGACTACATCGGCAACGCGGCTCAGCACGCCCACATGGGCGTCGTGTTCGCGCAGCTGGTGATCGACGACCACTGCGAGGGCGTGCACGCGTTCGTCGTACCGATGCGGGACCGGGAGACGGGCGAGCTGCTCGACGGCGTACGCGTGCAGGACGACGGCGCCAAGATCGGCCTCAACGGCGTGGACAACGGGCGGATCTGGTTCGACCACCTGCGCATCCCGCGGAGCAACCTGCTCAACCGGTACGCCGACGTGGTGGACGGTCGCTACACGTCGCCGATCGACAACCCCGACCGGCGGTTCTTCACCACGCTCGGCACCCTGATCCAGGGGCGGGTCAGCGTCGGTGGCGCCGCCATCAACGCCAGCAAGGTCGCGCTCGCCGTCGCGGTCAAGTACGCCAACATGCGACGTCAGTTCGGTTCCCCGGAGGGCGACCGCGAGGAGCTGCTGCTCGACTACGGGATGCACCAGCGCCGGCTGCTGCCGCTGCTGGCGCGGACCTACGCGCTGCACTTCGCCCAGGAGGTCCTGCTCGCCCAGCTGCACAACGTGCTGTCCACCACCGAGGCCCCGGACCGGCAGCGGCGCGCCCTGGAGTCGCGGGCCGCGGGCACCAAGGCGCTCGGCACCTGGCACGCCAGCACCACCATCCAGGAGTGCCGCGAGGCCTGCGGGGGCGCGGGCTACCTGCTGTCCAACCGCTTCGGTGCGCTGCGGGCGGACACCGACGTGTTCACCACCTTCGAGGGCGACAACCACATCCTGCTGCAGCTGGTCGCCAAGGGGTTGCTCACCGACTACTCGTCCTCCTTCGGCGACCTCGACCAGCTCGGCATGGTGCGCTTCGTGGCCGGGCTGGCCGTGGAGACCGTCATCGAGCGCACCAGCGTGCACAAGCTGCTCGAGCGGATCAAGGACGTCCTGCCCGGTGGCGACGACGACTGGGACCAGGAGGCGGGCCTGCTCGACCCCGAATACCAGCTGGCGATGTTCCGGTTCCGCGAGGAGCACACCCTCGCCGGCGTGGCACGCCGCCTGAAGCGCGGCATCGACAGCGGTATGGAAGCGGTCGACGTGTTCAGCCAGGTGCAGGACCACGTGATCGCCGCCGGCCGGGCCCACGTCGAGCGGCTGGTGCTCGAGGCGTTCGTCGAGAAGACCCGGATGATGCAGGACAGCGACAACAAGGTGGCCCTCAACCTGCTGTCCGACCTGTTCGCGCTCTCCACCATCGAGGCCGACCGGGCCTGGTGGATGGAGCACGGCCGCCTGACCACCCAGCGCTCCAAGGCGATCACCAGGGAGGTGTCCTCGCTGTGCCGCAAGGTCCGCCCGATCGCCGAGGACCTGGTGGACGCCTTCGGGGTGCCCGAGGAGATGCTGCACGCCGAGCTGCTCACCGGGCCGGACGCGCACCAGTCGCCGGCCTGATGGTGGGCTCTCCGTTGCGCCGCCTCCCGGGCCTCGGCGGCTGGAGCGACGACCCGCTCTGGGCGCACGTCTACGACTGGACCGTGGAGCACCCGCGCGCCGGCGGGCTTGCCTGGCGCGTCGGGATCGGCAGCGACCTGGGCCGGCTCCACGCCGCCGCCCTCGAGATCGGCCGGCAGCCCGACGGGTCGGCGATCCTCGACGTCCCGTGCGGGGGCGGCGTCGCCCTGCGCGGCCTGCGCCCCGGCCAGGACGTTCGGTACGTCGCCGCCGACATCGCGCCGGCGATGCTGGAGCGCACCCGGGCCGCCGCCCTTGCACGAGGAGTGGCGAGCAGCGTCGAGACGGTCCTCGCCGACGTCGGCCGGCTGCCTTTCGCCGACGGGGACTTCGACCTGGTGGTCTCGTTCACCGGGCTGCACTGCTTCCCCGACCCGCACCAGGCGGTGCGGGAGATGGTGCGCGTGCTGCACCCCGGCGGCGTGCTGACCGGCAGCGCCCTGCTCGAGGACACCGGGGTGCGCTACCTGCCGATCCGGACGGCCGGCCGGGTGGCCGGGTTGCTGGGCCCGGGCGCGACCACCACGGAGGTCCGGGTCTGGCTCGAGCAGGCCGGCCTGGGTGAGGTCACGGTGGAGCTGTCGGGCGCGATCGGCTATTTCCGAGGGGTGCGGGGCTGAGGGTCGTCGTACGACTCAGGACGGACAGTTCGGGCGGTCCGGCGACACGAAACTGTGCCCGGCGTACCAATGCATTGGCCGATCGGCGGGAGTTTCACCGGCCGCCCGGTGAAACCTGAGGCCCGTGAGCCCCCTGAGGCCCGTGAGCCCCGGGACCGACTCAGGCGCCCTTCCCCTCGTACCTCTCGAACGACGCGCGCACCTCGGCCTCGGCCTCGGAGCGGCCGACCCAGTTGGCGCCCTCGACGGACTTGCCGGGCTCGAGGTCCTTGTAGACCTCGAAGAAGTGCTGGATCTCCAGGCGGTCGAACTTGGAGACGTGGTTGATGTCGCGCAGGTGCTCCAGGCGCGGGTCGTGCGTGGGCACGCAGAGGACCTTGTCGTCGCCGCCGGCCTCGTCGGTCATCCGGAACATGCCGATCGCACGGCAGGCGATCAGACAGCCGGGGAACGTCGGTTGCTGGAGGATCACCAGCGCGTCGAGGGGGTCGCCGTCGAGGCCGAGGGTGTTCTCGATGTAGCCGTAGTCCGCGGGGTAGGCCGTGGAGGTGAACAGCGTCCGGTCCAGCCGGATGCGTCCGGATGCCTTGTCGACCTCGTACTTGTTGCGCTCTCCCTTGGGGATCTCCACGAGTACGTCGAACTCCACGACTTTTCCTTCCCGGTGACACACGTGCGCGTCCGGGTCCGGACGCACAGGCGGCTAGTCTCGCGCACAATCGAGCCGAAAGGCACATCGAAGGAGGCTGATCGCGGCCGTGGGTGACAAACGCCACTGGTCGGTCTCCTGGGTGGCCGAGCTCCTCGTCGTGGTGCTCCTGCTCGCCGCCGGGTTGAGCTACTGGTTCGACCTGGGGGAACGCTGGTTCGGCTGGGAGTCCGCCGACCCGCGCACCGAGCCGGCCGCCGTACAGCCGCCCGAGGGACTGCGGCTGCCGCCCGCGGAGCTCGCCGGGTCGGTCGCCACGGCCGACGCGGCTGACGAGGTCGACCCGGCGCTGCTGGCCGCCCGGATCCAGCCGATGCTGCGCCCGCGCACGCTCGGTCGCCACTACACCGTCCTGGTCACCGACCTCGCCACCGGCCGGCCGCTGTTCCGCCAGGGAGCGGCCGCGGTGACGCCGGCGTCGACGACCAAGCTGCTCTCCGGCGCCGCGGCGCTCGAGTCGCTGGGGCCGATGACCACCTTCCGTACGACGGTCCGGCGGGTGCCCGGGACCAACCAGGTGATCCTGGTGGGCGGCGGTGACCCGTTCCTGGTCAGCAGTCCGCGCCGGGGCGCCGCGCTCTACCCCGAGCGGGCCGACATCCGCACCCTCGCGCGCCGCACCGCGGCCGAGCTGCGCGAGCGGGGGCTCTCGCAGGTCCGGCTCTCCTTCGACGACTCGTACTTCACCGGCCCGGGAGTGAACCCCGCGTGGCCCGACGACTACGTCCCGGACGGGGTGGTCCCGCCGATCGGCGCGCTGTGGGTCGACCAGGGCCAGTCCGACTCGGGCTTCGGCTACGTCGACGACCCCGCCGCGGACGCGGCCGCTGACTTCGCGGTCGCGCTGCGCGGCGCCGGTGTCCGGGTCCGGCCCCGGGTGGTCCGCCGGGTGACCCCGCCGGCCGCCGAGGAGGTCGCCGTGGTGTCCAGCGCGCCGCTCGGCGAGATCGTCGAGCGGACCCTCGAGGTCAGCGACAACCAGGCCGCCGAGGTGCTGACCCGGCACGTCGGCCTGGCCGAGCGGCAGCAGGGCTCGTTCACCGCCGGGTCCGCCGCCGTGCTCGACGTCCTCGCCGGGCTGGGGGTCCCGATCGAGGGCACCCGGCTGTACGACGGCAGCGGGCTGTCGCGCCGCAACGTCGTAACGCCCGCGGCGCTGACCGGGGTGATCCGGCTGGCGGCCTCCGAGGAGCACCCGGACCTGCGCCAGCTGATCACGGGACTGCCGGTGGCCGGCTTCACGGGGTCGCTGCAGCTGCGTTTCGACCGGGGTCCCGACGAGGCCCGCGGCCGGGTCCGGGCCAAGACCGGCACGCTCAGCGGGGTGCACGGGCTGGCCGGCGTCGCCGAGGACGTCGGAGGCGGCCGGATGGCCTTCGCCGTGGTCGCCGACCGGGTGCCGATGGCGAAGACCCTGGACGCCCGACTCCTCATCGACCGGATCGCGGGACGGCTGGCCGCGTGCAGGTGCGGCGTAGGGTCGGCGCCATGAGTCAGACGCACGGGGACGACCGCTCGGGCCAGTCGCACGGACGACCCGGGATGATCGACTGGGACCTCGCCGTACGGGTGGGGTCGCGGCTCGTCGGCCAGGGGCCGCAGGTCTCCCGCGCCGAGGCCCGCGCGGCGGTCGAGGAGCTGCGCGCCGGCGCCGACCGGTCCACTCCGCTGGTGCGGGAGTACACCGGCCTGGAGGCGAGCGAGCGCACCGCCCCGGTGCTGGTGATCGACCGACCCGGCTGGGTGCAGGCCAACGCGGACGGGTTCGCGTCCGTGATCGCGCCGCTCATCGAGAAGCTGCAGGAGCGCAAGGGAGCGCCGGGTCCGGTCGCGGAGGCGATCGGCTCGCGGATCACCGGCGCCGAGCTGGGCGCCATGCTGGGCTTCCTGGGCTCCAAGGTGCTGGGTCAGTTCGACCCCTTCTACGACGGGCAGAGTCACGACCGGCCGGGGGAGCAGGGGCGGCTGCTGCTCGTCGCGCCCAACATCGTGCACGTCGAGCGTGAGCTCGACGTCGACCCGCACGACTTCCGGCTGTGGGTGTGCCTGCACGAGGAGACCCACCGGGTGCAGTTCACCGCGGTCCCGTGGATGACCGACCACCTTCGCTCGGAGATCGGACAGATCATCGGCTCGGTGCAGACCGACCCGAGCGAGCTGCTCGGCGAGGTCATCAAGAAGGTCGGCGACGTGGCCGCAGGTCGCTCCGAGGGGAGCCTGCTCGAGTTGTTCTCGACCCCGGAGCAGAAGGCCGTCATCGAGCGGATCACCGGCGTGATGAGCCTGCTCGAGGGCCACGCCGACGTGGTGATGGACGGCGTCGGACCCGAGGTGATCCCGACGGTTGCGGAGATCCGACGCAAGTTCAACCAGCGTCGCAAGGGCACCGGCGCCCTCGATCGCCTGGTGCGTCGCCTGCTCGGGCTGGAGCAGAAGATGGCGCAGTACCGCGACGGCGCGAAGTTCGTGCGCGCCGCCGTCGACAAGGTCGGCATGGAGGGCTTCAACGCCGTCTGGGCCGGACCGGAGAACCTGCCCAGCAAGCAGGAGATCCACGACCCCGCACTGTGGGTCGCTCGCGTGCACGGCTGAGTCATGTCGCTCCACCCCGCGATCGCGGCCGTACGCGGAGCGGTGCGTCGCTCGCTCGCCGACCTCGCGCCCGGGGCCACCGTGGTGGTCGCGTGCTCCGGGGGCGCCGACTCGATGGCGCTGCTGTCCGCGACCGTCTTCGAGGGCCGGGACGCATCACTGCAGGTGGTGGGGGTGACCGTGGACCACGGCCTGCAGGAGGGGTCAGCCGAGCACGCCGACCGGGTCGCGGCGACGATGCGCGCGCTCGGGGTGGCCGAGTCGCTCACCGTGCGCGTGGACGTGGAGGCACCGGGCATGGGGCCGGAGGCGGCGGCGCGGGAGGCGCGCTACGCCGTGCTCTCCCAGGTCGCGGAGCGCTGGTCGGCCGCCGCCGTGCTGCTCGGGCACACCCAGGACGACCAGGCCGAGACGGTGCTGCTCGGCCTGACGCGCGGGTCCGGGGCCCGCGCGCTGTCGGGGATGCGCCGCTCGTTCGAGGTCTACCGGCGGCCGCTGCTCGACGTGACCCGCGCGGACACCGAGACCGCGTGCCTGGCCGAGGGGATCGACTTCTGGCGCGACCCGCACAACACGGACGAGCGGTTCACCCGCGTGCGGGTGCGCACCAAGGTGATGCCGGTGCTGGAGGCCGAGCTCGGCCCCGGGGTCTCCGCCGCGCTCGCCCGCACCGCCGACCAGCTGCGCGCGGACACCGAGTACCTCGACGCCGTCTCCGAGCGCGCGCTGGCGGGGGCGGAGTCACGTGACGGGCTCGCCGTGTCCGTGCTCGAGGAGCTCCCGGACGCCGTCCGCACCCGGGTGCTCCGGCTCGCCGCGGTCCGGGCCGGGTCTCCGCCCGCCGAGCTGTTCCACTCCCACGTCCGCGAGGTCGACCGCCTGGTCACCGCCTGGCACGGCCAGAAGTGGGTCGACCTGCCCGGCCACCTGCGCGCCGTACGCCGCGACGGGGTGCTGCGCCTCGAGCCCGCTTCCGGATAGTAAGGAACAGTTGGGTCGCTCGCGCGGCCGCGGGACGACTCAAACGATCCTTACTATCCGGAGCCGGGAGCCCGGAGCTCAGTCGAGCAGAGCGCCCGCCAGCAGCGCCAGGGTGTCCTCGCGGGTCGGCGAGCTGTCCGGGGCGGTGCCGACCCAGGAGCCGGCCACCGGGTGCACCATCACCTCGTCGACGTCGAAGGTCTCCGCGAGCTCCCGGATGCGCGCGGCCGCGGTGTCCGGGTCGCCGATCACCCAGCGGCGTGACATCGCCTCGACCAGGCCGCGGTGCGCCTCGGGCACCGGGTCCTTCTCGGCCTCCTCCACCAGCGGCTGTGGGCGCAGCGGGGCACCGGTGCGCAGCGCGACCATCATCTGCTGCTGGGGCAGGGCCAGGCGCTCGGCCTCGGCCGCGGTCTCGGTCACCACGGCGTTGACGGTCAGGAAGGTGCGGGGCCGGTCCAGTGTCTCGGACGGACGGAACCGCGAGCGGTAGAGCTCCAGCGCCTCGGCGGTGCCCTGCCCGGAGAAGTGGTGGGCGAAGACGTAGGGCAGTCCGCGGTCGGCGGCCAGCTGGGCGGAGTAGTCCGAGGACCCGAGCAGCCACAGCGGCGGCACCGAGACCGCGCGCGGGGTGGCGTGCAGCGGGTGCTGCCGGCCGGCCACCTGGACGGCGACGCCGCCCGGGCTCATCATCGCGACCACGTTGTCGACGTACTCGGGGAACCGGGCGACCGCGTCCTCTCCGACCCCGCCGGCGCCGTGCCGCAGGGCATAGCTGGTCACCGGGTCGGTGCCGGGCGCACGCCCGATGCCCAGGTCGATGCGGCCGGGGTACGCCGCCTCGAGCAGCGCGAACTGCTCGGCGACCACGAGGGGAGCGTGGTTGGGCAGCATCACCCCGCCCGAGCCCACCCGGATCCGGGACGTCTCGGCTGCCACCAGCGAGATCAGGAGCGGTGGGTTGGTGGCCGCCACCGCGGGCATGTTGTGGTGCTCGGCCAGCCAGTAGCGGTGGTAGCCGTGCGCGTCGGCGACCCGCGCCAGCCGTCGGGTGGCCGCCACGGCGTCACCGGTGGTCTGGTCGGTGCGGACGGGGACGAGATCGAGGACCGAGAGGCGCATGCCGACCCCAACGTCGGGGACCGCCGGAGCCTTCCCCGAACCTGCCTCCGAGCCTGTGGCAGGCTGCTCCCATGGACGCAGCCGACGTCGACGCCGATCTCGTCAACATCCTGTTCACCGAGGAGGAGATCCAGGCCAAGCTCGCCGAGATGGCCAAGCGCATCGAGGCGGACTACGAGGGCGGGGACTTGCTCATCGTGGGCGTGCTGCGCGGCGCGGTGATGGTGATGGCCGACCTCGCCCGGGCGCTCAACCGGCACGTCGAGATGGACTGGATGGCCGTCTCGTCGTACGGCTCGGGCACCAAGAGCTCCGGCGTGGTCCGCATCCTCAAGGACCTCGACACCGACATCAGCGGGCGGCACGTGCTGATCGTCGACGAGATCATCGACACCGGCCTGACCCTGATGTGGCTCACCTCCAACCTCAACTCCCGCAACCCGGCCTCCGTGGAGATCTGCACGCTGCTGCGGAAGCCCGAGGCCCAGCGGATGAACGTGGACGTCAAGTACGTCGGCTGGGACATCCCGAATGAGTTCGTGGTCGGCTACGGACTGGACTACAACGAGCGGTATCGCAACCTGCGCGACATCGGGACGCTGGCGCCGCACGTCTATTCCTGACCCTGGGTACGTCGGCTGGGACGCTGTGTCATCTTTCCTGGGAATGAGTTCGTGGTCGGCTACGGACTGGACTACAACGAGCGGTATCGCAACCTGCGCGACATCGGGACGCTGGCGCCGCACGTCTATTCCTGAGGTCGCGCATGGGCTCTGGAGTGACCTGAGAGGATTGCGCGGTGAAGCGAATCCTGCGTAGTCCATGGCTGTGGATCCCCGTGGCCGTGGTCGGTGTCCTGCTCGCCCTCCAGTACCTCGTGCCCAACGGCGGCTTCAAGGAGATCGAGACCTCCACGATGACGGAGCGGATCCGCTCCGGCGACGTCGAGGAGATCACCTTCGTCGACGGCGGGGACCAGCAGATCCGCGCCAAGCTCGACAACGGCGACGAGGTCATGGCCACCTGGGTGTCCGGCCAGCAGCGCAGTCTCGTGCGCGAGGTCGAGTCCCAGGTGCAGGACGGCGAGATCGAGAAGTACAACGTCAAGAACCCCAAGCCGAGCCTGCTCGGCCAAGTCCTTGCCACGCTGCTGCCGTTCGCGCTGATCGTGCTGCTGTTCATCTTCCTGATGAACCAGGTGCAGGGCGGCGGAGGCCGGGTGATGCAGTTCGCCAAGTCCAAGGCCAAGCTGATCACCAAGGACATGCCCAAGACGACCTTCGCCGACGTGGCCGGGTGCGAGGAGGCCATCGAGGAGCTCGGCGAGATCAAGGAGTTCCTGCAGGAGCCGGCGAAGTTCCAGGCGGTCGGGGCCAAGATCCCCAAGGGCGTGCTGCTCTACGGCCAGCCGGGCACCGGCAAGACCCTGCTCGCGCGGGCGGTCGCCGGTGAGGCGGGCGTGCCGTTCTACTCGATCTCCGGCTCAGACTTCGTGGAGATGTTCGTCGGTGTCGGTGCCTCCCGGGTGCGCGACCTGTTCGAGCAGGCCAAGGAGAACGCGCCGGCGATCGTCTTCATCGACGAGATCGACGCCGTCGGCCGGCACCGCGGCGCCGGCATGGGCGGTGGCCACGACGAGCGCGAGCAGACCCTCAACCAGCTGCTGGTCGAGATGGACGGCTTCGACGTCCGCGGCGGCGTCATCCTGATCGCCGCGACCAACCGGCCCGACATCCTCGACCCCGCGCTGCTGCGTCCCGGCCGCTTCGACCGGCAGATCAGCGTGGACGCCCCCGACCTCAAGGGTCGCGAGCAGATCCTCAAGGTCCACGCCCGTGGCAAGCCGATGGGCTCCGACGTCGACCTGCTCAGCGTGGCCCGCCGTACGCCGGGCTTCTCCGGTGCCGACCTGGCCAACGTGCTCAACGAGGCGGCGCTGCTGACTGCCCGCGAGAACAAGAAGATGATCGACAACGCCGCGCTCGACGAGGCGATCGACCGGGTCATCGCCGGCCCGCAGAAGCGAACCCGCCTGATGAGTGAGAAGGAGAAGCTCATCACCGCCTACCACGAGGGCGGGCACGCACTGGTGGCCGCGGCGCTGCCCGGCACCGACCCGGTGCACAAGGTGACGATCCTGCCGCGCGGGCGGGCCCTCGGCTACACGATGGTGCTGCCCGACGAGGACAAGTACTCCCAGACCCGCTCGGAGATGCTGGACAAGCTCGCCTACATGATGGGCGGCCGCGCCGCGGAGGAGATGGTCTTCCACGACCCGACCACCGGGGCGGGCAACGACATCGAGAAGGCGACCTCACTGGCGCGCGCGATGGTGACGCAGTACGGAATGACCGAGCGCCTCGGCGCGATCAAGCTCGGCGAGGCCCAGGGCGAGCCCTTCCTCGGCCGCGACATGGGCCACCAGCGCAATTACTCCGAGGACGTCGCGGCGATCGTGGACGAGGAGACCAAGAAGTTCCTCGCGGCCGCGCACCAGGAGGCCTTCGACACCCTCGAGGAGAACCGCGAGGTCCTCGACGCCCTCGTCCTCGCCCTGATGGAGCGGGAGACGCTGGACAAGCAGGAGGTGGCGGAGATCTTCAAGCCGCTGCGCCGGCGACCGGTGCGACCCGCCTGGACGGGCTCGCCGGACCGGACGCCGTCGAGCATCCCGCCGATCGACGTCCCCGAGAAGGTCCGCGTGGCTGCCGCGCAGGGCCCCCTCGCGGACGAGGAGGAGGGCGCCGTGGTGATCACCCCGCCGGGTGCCGGTGGCGACCTCCACGGCGGTGCCGACCCGGGCCGCGAGCCCCCGACCCCACCGAGCCACCAGGGATGAGCGCCATCGGCCCGGTCAGCAGCGGCCACGTGGCTGCCGACGACTTCGACCACGAGCGGGCGGAGGCGGCGGTCCGCGAGCTGCTGATCGCGATCGGCGAGGACCCCTCCCGCGAGGGGCTCCAGGACACCCCTGCGCGGGTGGCCCGTGCCTACGCCGAGCTCGTCTCGGGGTTGCGGATGCGCCCCGAGGACGTGCTGACCACGACCTTCGACATCGGCCACGACGAGATGGTGCTGGTCCGCGACATCGAGCTCTGGTCGATGTGCGAGCACCACCTGGTCCCGTTCACCGGGGTGGCCCACGTCGGCTACATCCCCAACGAGAACGGCAAGATCACCGGGCTGTCCAAGCTCGCCCGCCTGGTGGACGTGTTCGCCAAGCGCCCCCAGGTGCAGGAGCGGCTCACCACCCAGGTCGCCGACGCGCTCGTGGAGATCCTCGAGCCCCGTGGCGTGATCGTGGTGATCGAGGCCGAGCACTTGTGCATGACCATGCGGGGCGTCCGCAAGGCCGGTGCCCGCACCATCACCTCGGCGGTGCGCGGAATGATGCACAACCAGGCCACCCGGGCCGAGGCGATGTCGCTGATCAACGCCTCCCGGTGACGCCGATGGCCCCGGACACCACCCACGCGATCGCCCGCGACTCGTGGGGGCCGGGTGTCCCGACGCTGCCGCGTCCGTTGGTGATGGGGGTCGTCAACGTCACACCCGACTCCTTCTCCGACGGGGGTCGGTTCCAGACCACGGAGGCGGCGGTCGCCCACGGACTGCTGCTCCGCGAGCAGGGCGCCGACCTGCTCGACATCGGCGGCGAGTCGACTCGCCCCGGTGCCACGCGGCCGCTGGTGGCCGAGGAGCTCGACCGGGTGGTCCCGGTCATCGAGGTGCTGGCCGCCGAGGGGGTGGCGGTCTCGGTCGACACGATGCGCCACGAGGTGGCCGCTGCGGCGCTCGAGGCCGGGGCGGTGCTGGTCAACGACGTCTCCGGTGGCCAGGCCGACCCGCGCATCCTCGACGTGGTGGCAGACGCCGGGGCGGCGTACGTGGTGATGCACTGGCGCGCCCACTCCGCGGTGATGCAGCAGCACGCGTCGTACGACGACGTCCTGGCCGAGGTCCGCGACGAGCTCTCCGCCCAGATCGACTCGGCCACGGCGGCG
>DASSLA010000219.1:0-3191 GCA_035689885.1 Marmoricola sp.
AGGCGCAAGGACCTCGTCCCGATGCGCGACAAGGTCGGCATCGTGTTCCAGGACCCCGGGTCCTCGCTGAACCCCCGGCTGCCCGTGGGCGAGTCGATCGGCGAGCCGCTCTACCTGCACCGCAAGCTCAGGGGGTCCGCGCTCAACAGCGAGATCGAGCGGCTGCTCGACAGCGTGCACCTGCAGCGCGGCTTCCGGAACCGCTACCCCCACGAGCTCTCCGGTGGCCAGCGCCAGCGCGTCGGCATCGCCCGGGCCCTCGCGCTGCAGCCCGAGCTGCTCGTCGCCGACGAGCCGACCTCGGCGCTGGACGTGTCCGTGCAGGCGAAGGTGCTCGACCTGTTCCAGGAGCTGCAGCGCGAGCAGGGGTTCGGCTGCCTGTTCATCAGCCACGACCTGGGCGTCGTGGAGATCCTCGCCTCGCGCATCGCGGTGATGTACATGGGCAAGCTCGTCGAGGTCGGCGATCGCGACCAGATCGTGCGCAACCCGCAGCACGAGTACACCCAGCGGCTGGTGTCCGCCGTACCCGTGCCCGACCCGGCGGAGCAGCGTCGTCGCCGCCAGGCCCGCGACGAGCTGATCGCCCGCACCGGCGTCTCCTGAGCCGCGCGACTAGGCTGGTCGTGATGGACGACGGCCTCTTCGCGTACGGCGCGCCGGCACCTGCGGACGCGGGAGGCACCGGGGGAACGCTCGCGGGCAACACCCACGAGTCCGCGCCCCTGGCGGTCCGGATGCGCCCTCGCACGCTCGACGAGCTGGTCGGGCAGCAGCACCTGCTCGCCCCGGGCGCGCCGCTGCGCCGTCTCGTCGAGGGCGACCAGCCGATGTCGCTGCTGCTGTGGGGCCCGCCCGGGACCGGCAAGACCACGATCGCGTCGATCGTGTCGGGACAGACCAACCGGCACTTCGTGGAGGTCTCCGCCGTCGCCGCGGGGGTCAAGGAGGTGCGCGCCGCGATCACCACGGCGCGCAACCGGCTGGCGAGCAGCGGGCAGGAGACGGTGCTGTTCGTCGACGAGGTCCACCGCTTCACCAAGGCCCAGCAGGACGCGCTGCTCCCCGGCGTGGAGAACCGGTGGGTCACCCTGGTGGCCGCCACCACTGAGAACCCGTTCTTCTCGGTCATCTCCCCGCTGCTGTCCCGCTCGCTCTTGCTCACCCTCGAGCCGCTCACCGACGACGACGTGCGCGGCGTCATCGAGCGGGCCCTCGTCGACGAGCGTGGGCTGGACGGGCAGGTGTCGCTGGAGCCGGAGGCGCTGGAGCACCTGGTGCGGCTCGCCGGAGGAGACGCGCGGCGTTCGCTGACCTACCTGGAGGCCGCGGCCGGGGCCGCGCTCGCGCAGGGCAGCGACGTCGTCGACGTGGAGACCACCGAGCGCGCCGTCGACCGGGCCGCGGTCCGCTACGACCGCCAGGGCGACCAGCACTACGACGTGACCAGCGCTTTCATCAAGTCGATCCGGGGCTCCGACGCCGACGCGGCGCTGCACTACCTGGCCCGGATGGTGGAGGCGGGGGAGGACCCGCGGTTCATCGCCCGGCGCCTCGTGATCCTGGCGAGTGAGGACATCGGGCTGGCCGACCCGTCCGCGCTGACCACGGCGGTGGCCGCGGCGCAGGCGGTGCAGCTGATCGGGATGCCCGAGGCCCGGCTCAACCTCGCCCAGGCGGTCATCGCGCTCGCACTCGCGCCGAAGTCCAACGCGGTGATCACGGCGATCGACGCGGCCAGCGCCGACGTGCGCGCCGGCAAGATCGGGCCGGTACCGGCCCACTTGCGCGACGCGCACTACGGCGGCTCGAAGAAGCTCGGGCACGGCAAGGGCTACCAGTACTCCCACGACGCGCCGTACGGGATCGCCGAGCAGCAGTACGCCCCCGACGTCGTCGCCGACGCGGAGTACTACCGGCCGACGTCCCTGGGCGCCGAGGCGGGCCTGCGGGAGCGGTGGGAGCGGATCCGGAAGCTGATCCGGGGCAGGTAGGGTCGGTGGCCATGGACACCACCGACCTCACCGCCGCCGCGCTGGTGGTGTCGCTCGCCCTCGGGGCGGTGCTCCTCGTCGCGCTGCGCGGCCGCGCGGAGTCACGTCGTGAGCTGGCCCGCGCCCACGCCGAGACCGCCGAGCTCCGCGTCCGGCTCGACGCGCTCGCCCGGCAGCTCGAGGCCACCTCGAGCGAGCTGGTGGAGACCCGCGAGGCCTATCTGATCACCGACGCCGGCAACGAGCGGCCCGAGCCCAACGTGCCCGACCAGGTGGTGCTCAGCGCCACCCTCGGCGAGCCGCTGGTCAAGGTGGTCGCGTTCGGCCACGGGCTGCGCCGGGCCCTCTCGGCGGAGTCGCGCAACCGGATCTGGTTCGAGATGCGCCGCGAGGTCCGTGCCGCGCGCAAGCGCCGGCGCCGCGCGATGCGGGCCTACGTCCGCGAGGCACGGGCAGCCGAGCGGTCCGAGCAGCCCGACGCCGCATGACACGCATGGTCTGGTTCGTGGCCGGTGCGGGTGCCGGGGTCTACGCGATGGTCAAGGCGCGGCGTACGGCCGAGGCGTTCACGCCCGACGGCATGCGCGACCGGCTCTCCGCGCTCGCGGTGGGTGCCGAGCTGTTCTCCAGCGAGCTCCGCACGGGCATGGAGGAGAAGGAGTCCCAGTTGCGCACGCAAATGGGGCTGGCGCTCGATCGTGGCGCCCCCCGTGCGCTCAAGGGTGGCGGTTCCGAGACACTGAGCGGCGCTCGTACCCCGAGCGCCCCGACCGCGCGCTCCTCGACCACCCCGAGCCTGGAGGACACCGACTGATGGACACCGCCGAGATCCGCCGCCGCTTCCTCGCGCACTTCGAGGCGGCCGGCCACACGGTCGTGCCCTCGGCGTCGTTGACGGTGCCGGACCCCAACCTGCTGTTCGTCAACGCCGGGATGGTTCCGTTCAAGCCCTTCTTCCTCGGTCTGGAGACCCCGCCGTACAAGCGCGCGGTCTCGGTGCAGAAGTGCGTGCGGACCCCGGACATCGAGGACGTCGGCAAGACCACCCGGCATGGCACGTTCTTCGAGATGTGCGGCAACTTCAGCTTCGGTGACTACTTCAAGGAAGGCGCCATCGAGCTGGCGTGGGACCTGGTCACCAAGTCGCAGGCCGACGGCGGCTGGGGCCTCGAGGAGAGCCGGCTGTGGCCCTCGGTG
>DASSLA010000220.1:0-12814 GCA_035689885.1 Marmoricola sp.
CACCGTCGCGGACCTCATCCCGGCTCAGCCGGAGGCTGATGGACGCGATCTCGGACGCACAGACGTCAACGAGCTCCTCCAGGAAAGCAAAGAACCCGCTGATCTGGGTCAGCGGGCTCTTCGACTTTGTAGCGGGGGCAGGATTTGAACCTGCGACCTCTGGGTTATGAGCCCAGCGAGCTACCGAGCTGCTCCACCCCGCGTCGGTGACCTGAACTCTACGCGACCGTTGACGCGTCCTTCAAATCGGGGCGCGTGAGCCCGGTCATAGCCCGGCCACCCCTCGTCACCTGGCCCGTAGCGCCTGCTCCACCAGGTCGCGGGCCTCGTTGACCGCACGGCCGTAGGCCTCGAGGTCGCCGTTCTTCAGCGCCCTGTCGGCCTCGGCGAACTTCTGGTCGGCCTGCTGCAACAGTCGCAGGGCGCCCCGGGGCAGGTCCTGCCCGGCACCGGAGCCCGCTTCGGGCTCCTCCTCCCCGCTGGTGGCCGGAGGTTGTGCCGGCGTGGCGCCGTCGCCCACCGTCCGGGAGAGCACGTCCTGCAGCGCCGCGGACAGCGTCGGGCCGATGCCCACTTCCCGGCCGAACGAGACCAGCACGAAGGTCAGTCCGGGGAAGTTGCCCTCACCACCCTCACGGATCGTGTACAGCGGCTGCACGTAGAGCAGCCCGTTGCCCACGGGCAGGGTCAGCAGGTTGCCGTACTTCGCGGTCACGTCGGTACGACGGAACGCCAGCAGCTGCTGGGCGACCTTGTCGTCGCGCTGGAACTGGTTGGCGATCTGTCCGGGACCCGGCACCTGGGTGTTGTCCGGCAGCCGCAGGATCTCGAACTTGCCGTAGGAGTCGGCGTCCGCCGCGTCTGCGCCCACCGACATGAACGACGCGAGGTTCTGCCGCTTCGACGGCGTGTAGACCGAGGTCAGCGAGAACGTCGGGTCCTGACCCGACTCGGTGGCCACCGAGAGCCGGTACGGCGGCTGCTTGCGCGTCGAGGTCACCGGATCCTGCGGGACGACCCACTGGTCGTTGCCCTCGTAGAACGTCTTCGGGTCGAGCACGTGGTACGCCGCGAGCATGTCGCGCTGCACCTTGAACAGGTCCTCGGGGTAGCGCATGTGCTTCAGCACGCTGTCCGGGATCTCCGACTTCGGCTTCACCACGTCGGGGAACGCCTTCTTCCAGACCTTGAGCATCGGGTCCTCGGAGTCCCACTCGTAGAGGGTCACCGTGCCGTCGTACGCGTCGACGGTGGCCTTCACCGCGTTGCGCATGTAGTTGATGTGGTCGGTCGGCAGGGTCGCGTACGCCGAGCGGGGGTTGATCGCGTCGGAGGTCATCTCCTCCAGTGACTTCTTCTCCGCGAGGGGGTACTTGTCACTGGTGGTGTAGCCGTCGAGGATCCACACGATCTTGCCGTCCACCACCGCAGGCAGCGCGTCGGAGTCGACGGTCAGCCACGGGGCCACCTTCTGCACCCGCTCGCGCGGCGACCGGTCGTAGAGGATCTTGCTGTTCTCGTGGACGCGGGAGGACAGCACGATGTTGGCGTCGCCGAACTTCACGGCGTAGAGCAGCTTGCGGAAGATGCCCCCGACGCCGACGCCGTCCTGGCCCCCGTAGGTGTTCGTGGTCGACTGGCCCGGCGTGCCGCTGCCCTGCGGGATGTCGAGCTCGATGTTGTTGCCGCCCGAGGGCTTGCCGACGATCGAGTAGGCGGGGCTGTTCTCGCCGAAGTAGATCTGCGGCCGGTAGCCGTCCTCGCCCTGGGACTCCGAGAGCGAGCCTCGGGGCGGCAGGTCCTCCTCGGCCCAGACCGGCTCACCGTCGTTGCTCACCGGCTGGTCGTCGGTGTTGCGCTGGTTTCCGAACGCCGCCACGACGCCGTAGCCGTGGGTGTAGACGGTGTGCTCGTTGGCCCAGTTCTTCTGGGTGTCCGGCAGGCCCTCGAGGTTCATCTCGCGCGCCGCGATCACCACGTCGCGGTCCTGGCCGTTGATCGGGTAGCGACCGACGTCGAGCACCTGCGGGACGCTGTAGTAACCGCGCACCTGCTGCAGCTGGTTGAAGGTGTCGGACACCAGCTGCGGGTCGACCAGGCGGATGCCCGGCAGGGAGGCGGTGTCGCGGTTCAGCTGGGTCTGCGACAGCTCGGTCTGCGCGGCGTACTCCTTGACCTCGGTCCCCTGCAGGTCGTAGGCGTCTCGCGTCGCCTCGATGTTCCTGCCGATGTACGGCGCCTCCTTGTCCGGCTCGTCGGGCTTGACCTGGAAGCGCTGCATCAGGCCGGGCCAGACGCCACCGAGCAGCACCGCCGAGACCGCGAACAGCGCCAGGCCGACGCCGGGGAGCAGCCAGGTGCGCCGGAAGATGTTCGCGAAGAACAGCAGTGCGCAGATGATCACGATGAACATCAGGATCGTCTTGGACGGCAGCACCGCGTTGTCGCGGGTGTAGGTCATGCCGGTGATCAGTCCGCCGGTCTGCGAGGTCAGGTCGAACCGGTCGAGCCAGTAGTCCACGCCCTTGAGGAGCAGGAACAACCCGGCCAGCGCGGAGAGCTGGGCCTGCGCCGGGCCCGAGACGCGGTTGCCGGGCGACTGCAGCCGGATGCCGCCGTAGAGGTAGTGCACGAGCGCCGCCAGCGCGATCGCGATGAACAGCGCGGTCATCAGGAAGTTGACCAGGAAGTGCAGCCACGGCAGGTCGAAGATGTAGAACCCGATGTCGCGGTTGAAGTAGGGGTCGGCCTTGCCGAAGTCCTCGGAGTTGCGCCACACCAGGTAGTCACGCCACTTACCCGTGGCGGAGAGGCCCGCGAAGATGCCGAGGACGACACTGACGCCGATCAGCAGCAGGCGGCGGATCGGCGTGATCGCCACCCGGTAGCGCTCGAGGTTGGCCTGCTCGGCCGAGCGCGGCCGGAAGGTCGGCTGCAGCCGGTAGGCGAGGTAGAGGTTGATTCCGATGACCAGCGCCATCGCCACGCCGAAGATCGTGAACAGCAGCACGCGCGTCCAGATCAGCTTGCTGAACACCGAGGCGTAGCCGAGGCTGCCGAACCAGAGCCGGTCGGTCCAGATGCCGGCGAACAGCGAGAACCCGATCACCAGGGCCGCGACCACCGCGATGGTCAGGACCAGCGGTCCGGGGCGTCCCGTACGCCGGGGCGCGGGCCGTGGCGGACCACTCCTGCCGCCCCCACCGCCCCCGGGGCCGGCCGGCTGCTCGGCGAAGAAGTCACTCATGTTTTCTGCTGTCCCCTGTCGGGCTCGAGGGTGGCGTGCAACAACTCTAGAAGAGCGGGCACAAGGTCATCACCGAGAACGACGGATGCGTCGTCGTCGTGGGCCCGCATCCGCAGGGCGCAGAAGCCCTCCCCCGACCTCAGGGCCCCGGCGACGATGCGAACCTCCTGCCGTCCTGGGTGGTTCGCGGCGTATGTCGCGGCCTCCTCCGGATCGTCCGGGATGCCCTCGTCGGCCTCCGGCGGCAGCACCAGTCGCTCCACTACCGCGGCGCAGCCCGAGACCTCGCCCGGCCACTGGATCTCGGCGAGCAGCTCCTCGAGCTCTCCCTCGACCGGCTCCTGCTCAACGGGCGTGAGTCCCCCGTCGGCGGCCTCGACCCCGAGCAGCTCGGCGAGCTGCGGCTCGCGCTGCAGCAGGTCGGCGGTCTCCACCAGGGCGAACAGCTGGGCCGGTTGGTCCCAGCCGCTGCGGGCGGCGTGCGCCTCGACCTCGCGCACCACCGAGACCAAGGCCTCGGGAGCGTCGGACGTCGGCGTGGTCACGTCGTTCATCGGGTGCACCTCGGCAGCTCGGCGTCAGGGTCTTCCACCCAGGTCTCCAAGGAGTCCTTGGCCTGCTCGAAGGACGTCGTCTTGACCAGGCGGATCTCGTCAGGGTCGTAGTTGGCGCCCAGCGCCTCCGCGCAGTTGTCGGCCGGGACCAGGAACAGCTCAGCGTCGTCGGCCTGCGCCCCGGCGACCTTCTGCGCGATGCCGCCGATCGGGCCCACCCTCCCCCGCGCGTCGATCTCGCCGGTGCCGGCGACCACCTTCCCGCCGGTGAGCGAGCCGGGGGTGAGCACGTCGTAGATGCCGAGCGCGAACATCAGTCCGGCCGAGGGGCCACCGATGTTCTCGGAGATGTTGAGGTCGACCTCGTAGGGGAACTCGTAGCTGGGCGCGACCTGGATCAGCACGGCACTCTTCGTCTCGTCCTGCGGGGAGGGCACCGTCTCGACGCGCCGGGTCAGCACCTTGCCGTCGCGCTGCACCCGCAGCCCGACGGTGCTGCCGATCGGCTTCGGCTGGATCGTCGAGGTGAGCTCCTCGATGGTGGTGACCTCCTTGCCGTCCACCGCAAGGATCAGGTCACCGGCCTCGAGCTTGCCCTCGGACGGGCCGTCCTTCGTCACCGCCGCGACCTTGACCGCCTCGTCGAACTCGACGTCGAGCGCAGTCATGGCCGCCGCGACGGCGTTGTCCTGCGACGAGGCCATCTGGATGCTCGACTCGGTGCGCACGCTCTCTCGGGTGTCCTCGGGGGCGTAGATCGCACTGCGCGGGTAGACCGCGCGGTCCGGGTCGACCCAGGCGTTGAGCAGCTCGGGGATGTGCACCTTGCGGTCCGGGCCACTCGGCACGACCGTGGTCAGCCGCAGCGCCCCGTCGTCGGCGTAGGTGCGCCGCGACACCTCGATGATCTCCTCGCCGTCGAACTCGCCGAGCACGTCGATGGTCGGTCCCGGGGAGTAGGTGACGTAGGGAACCGGCTGCCGCGCCACCAGCACGACCAGCCCGATGACCAGCGCGAACGCCAGCAGGCTGGCCAGGGTTCGGCGGGTGATCATGGCGTCACCTTCTCACCCACGCACAACCCGCTGGTGGCAGGCGTGGGTCAGGCCGAGCGACGGCCGTCGTCGTCGCGCCGTGCGGCGGGTCGGGAGGTCCGGTGCGGCGCCGCCTGCGAGGGGCGTACGGCGATGCCGGTGCTCCGCTCCGCCGGGCGGCTCCGTGGAACCTGGGCCTGCCGGGGCAGCTCCCTGCGGATCGCCGCGGCGAACCGCTCCTGGGCGGCGTCGGAGCGGTCGGGGCCCACGTCGCGGGCGCGCCCGAGCCAGCTCACCCACACCATCGCGACCGCGGTCACGAGCGCGGGCGGCAGCCACCACCACAGGATCTCCACGTGTTCATGATGCCGAGCCGGGCCCCTCGACGCGGTGAGCAACACGCTGCAGCCGCGGACGAACGACACCTCTCGTCTAGGGCGAGTTCACCCACTCCTCGCGCCCGTCGGCGAAGACCTGGTGCTTCCAGACGGGCACGCTGGCCTTGAGCCGGTCGATCAGCGCGCGCGAGGCGTCGTACGCCTGGCCGCGGTGGGCCGCCGAGACCGCGACCAGCACGGCGATGTCACCGACCTCGAGGTGCCCGGTGCGGTGCACCGCCGCCAGCGCCACGGCGTCGAACTCCTGCGCCACCCCCGTGGCGACCTCCTCGAGCCGCTGCAGCGCGGAGGGGTGCGCGCTGTAGTCGAGGTGGGCGACGGACTCGCCACGGTCGTGGTCGCGGACCACGCCGACGAACAGGTTCACCCCACCCGCGGCGGGGTCGTCGACGGCGGCGAGCACCTCGGTGGGGTCCAGTGGCTTCTCGCGCAGGTCGAGCAGTCGGATCGCGGGATGGCTCACGCCGCGAGCCTACGCCGAGCGCGGGCCGGTTCGTCCGCCCGCGACCGGCGTTGGCGACGACCGGTAATTTGGCCGTATGGACGACGACCGACCGGACGACGACAACCCGTTCAAGGGCACGCCCTTCGAACAGATCTTCAAGGCGTTCGGGGGTGCCGGCGGCCAGGCCGGATTCGGCGGCCAGGGGATGCCCGACCTGTCGGCGCTGATGGGCCAGATGCAGGCGATGATGGCGCCGTACGACGGACCGGTGAACTGGAACCTCGCCACCGACGTCGCCCGGCGTACCTCCGCCCAGCAGCCCGACCCGTCGCCCACCGCGCACGACCAGGGCCGCGTCGCCGACGCGATCCGGTTGGCCGACCATTGGCTCGACGACGCGACGGTGCTGCTCTCCGGGGTGTCGACCACCGCCGCCTGGAGCCGGGCGGACTGGATCGAGCAGACCACCGACGTCTGGCGCGTGCTCGTCGAGCCCGTGGCGGAGCACGTCGTCGGGGCGATGGGCAACGCGATGCCCGAGGAGACCAAGTCGATGGCGGGGCCGCTGATCGGCATGCTCGGCAAGGCCGGCGGCGCCATGTTCGGCAGCCAGGTCGGTGCCGCGCTGGGCGGTCTCGCCGGCGAGGTCCTCACCGCCAGCGACATCGGCCTCCCCCTCGGTCCGCAGGGCAAGGCCGCACTGGTCACCCACAACGTCAAGCAGTTCGCCGAGGGCCTCGACGTCAGCGAGGAGGACGTCATGCTCTACCTCGCGCTGCGCGAGGCGGCCCACCAGCGGCTCTTCGCCCATGTGCCGTGGCTGCGCGCGCACCTGATCTCCTCCGTCGAGGACTTCGGCAGAGGCGTCACCATCGACATCTCCGGCATCGAGCAGGCGATGGGCCAGCTCGACCCGACCAACATGGAGGCCATCCAGGAGGCCCTGCAGGGCGGCCTGTTCGAGCCGAAGCAGACCCCGCAGCAGAAGGCCGCGCTCCAGCGGCTGGAGACCACGCTGGCCCTGGTCGAGGGCTGGGTCGACGAGGTCGTCAACCAGGCCACCGCCGAGCGGATGCCGGCCGCGGCCAAGATGCAGGAAGCGATCCGTCGCCGCCGCGCCGCGGGTGGCCCGGCCGAGGAGACCTTCGCCGCGCTCGTCGGGCTCGAGCTGCGTCCCCGTCGGCTGCGTGACGCCTCGACGCTGTGGGGCTCGCTGCGGTCTCGCCAGGGCAAGGAGGCCCGCGACTCGGTCTGGGCCCACCCCGACCTGCTGCCCACGGCCGACGACCTCGACGACCCGCTGGGCTTCCGCGAGGACCTGCACGAGGTCCCCGAGCTCAGCGACGCCGACTTCGACAAGGCGTTGGGGGAGCTGCTCGACAGTGCCACCGAGGGCGACGAGGGGTCGGAGGAGAAGGGCCCGGAGAAGGGCCCGGAGCAGGGCCTGGACGACCAGGACCCCGACCAGCAGGGGTGACGCTCCACTCCGACGCCGCCCGGGTGCTCACCGGGTGGCAGCCACCTGACGCTGACCAGGCGCTGCTGCGCGACCGGTTCGTCGACCACCTCGCGCAGCATCCTGACGGGCTGTCCCGCGACTGCTTCCCCGCCCACATCACCGCGAGCGCACTCGTCCTCTCCTCCGACCGCGTGGAGGTGCTGCTGACCCTGCACGCCAAGGCCGGCCGGTGGTTCCAGTTCGGTGGCCACACCGAGCCGACCGACCCGACGTTGCTGGCAGCGGCACAGCGCGAGGCCGCCGAGGAGTCCGGGCTCGACGACCTCCGCTGGCTGCCGGACCCGGTGCACCTCGACGCCCACGAGGTGGGGTTCTGCCATTCCGACGGCCCGGTGGACCACCTCGACGTGCGCTACGTGGCCTTCGCACCCCGCGGAGCCACGCCGCGACGCTCCAGCGAGTCCGAACAGGTGCGGTGGTGGCCGGTCGACGCCCTGCCGACCGACGAGCCGTCGATCGCCGAGCTGGTCGCCCTCTCCCTGCGTGCCTGAACGGCCGGTCTCACTCGCACTCGTCGAGGGCGTACGACGCCGCGTGGGCGACCCCCTCGAGGTAGCCCTTGGCCCGCTCGGCCTTCGGGTAGCGGTCGACCCAGTGCCAGAACCGCTTGTTGTGGCTGGGCTCGATCAGGTGAGCGAGCTCGTGCAGAAGCACGTAGTCGACCACCCACGCCGGCAGCGGCTGCAGCCGGTCGGAGAGCCGGATCTCGCCGGTCGTGGTCGTGCAGGAGGCCCACCGCGTGGTCATGTTGTCGACCCAGCGCACCGAGGTCGGCTCGACCTTGTCGTGCAGGTAGTCGGCGCACAGCTGCCGGGCCCGGCGCATCAGCTGCTCGTCGGTGCGCTTGCGACGCTGCTCCGAGCGCTCCAGCCGCTCGAGCATGGTGGTCACCCACTCGTCCTCCTCCGCGCGGGTGAACCGGTCGGGGATCAGCACGATCACCTTGCCGTCGCTGCGGTAGGCCGACACCGTGCGCTTGCGGCGGCGCGAGCGGCGCACCTCGACCACCGGCTCCTCGATCTCCTGCTGCATGGCACCGAAACTAGCCCGCCGCACCGACAGGTCGAGGGAGCTGCGCTCGCGTCGTGGCTTGCCGACGTCACATGTAACGCGGAGTTCGCGATACTTAGTGCACCGCCGGCAGTGCACTGAGCAACCAGTACTCCGCGTTACATGCCCTCACCTCGCGCCTCAGGACGGGCGGTCACCCGGCCACGTCAGGGGCGGGCCCACTCCAGCAGCTTGTCCACCGGCCAGGTGTTGACGATCCGCTCGGGCTCCAGGCCGAGCTCGGCGGCGCGGGCGCAACCGTAGACCTGGAAGTCGAGCTGACCCGGCGCGTGGGCATCGCTGTCGATCGAGAACCGGCAGCCCATCTCGATGGCGAGCGACAGCAGTCGGGTCGGCGGGTCACGCCGCTCGGGACGCGAGTTGATCTCCACCGCCGTACCGGTCTCGACGCACGCCGCGAAGACCTTCTCGGCGTCGAACTCCGACTCCTTCCGTACGCCGCGGTTGCCGGTGACCAGCCGCCCGGTGCAGTGGCCGAGCACGTTGACGAACGGGTTGTGCACCGCGGCCACCATCCGCCGCGTCATCGCGTCCTTGTCCATGGCCAGCTTCGAGTGCACCGAGGCGACACGGACGTCGAGCTTGGCCAGCATGTCCTCGGTCTGGTCCAGCGAGCCGTCGTCGAGGATGTCCACCTCGATGCCCTTGAGCAGCCGGAAGCTGCCGTCGAGGTGGGCGTCCACCGCCTCCACGACCTCGAGCTGCCTGTTCAGCCGCGCCGAGGACAGGCCGTTGGCCACCTTCAGCCGCGGGGAGTGGTCGGTGAGCACGAGGTAGTCGTGGCCGAGCTCGATCGCGGTGAAGGCCATCTCCTCGATCGGCGAGCCGCCGTCGGACCAGTCGCTGTGCGAGTGCAGGTCGCCTCGCAGGGCGGCGCGCAGCTCGTCTCCCCCGGCGACCAGCGGACCCCCGACCTCTCGCTCCAGCTTCGCCAGACGGGCCGGCATCCGGCCCTCGACCGCGGCCTCGATGACCTCGGCGGTGGCAGAGCCGACCCCCGGCAGCTCGCGAAGGGTGCCGTTGCGGGTCCGCTCCACGACCTCCTCGCCGAGCGGCAGGATCGTGTCGGCCGCCGCCCGGAACGCCTTCACCTTGTAGGTCTCGGCGCGGCTGCGCTCCAGCAGGAACGCGATCCGGCGGAGTGCGGCCACGGGACCGCCGGTGTAGCTGTCCTCGGTCACCCGGACATTGTGCCCGTGGCCGCTGTCCACAACGTCGGCTGCTGGCTCCACAGGTTGTCCACAGGTTTGTCCACAGGTGGTGGGAAACCATCCCATTGACCACCATCGCGCAGCCGAATAGCGTTGCCGCCCAGAAGAGGCCCTCGACGAGCCCCTTCTGCGTTCGCAAGGGGAAGGCAAGCGCAGGAGACTCGTCGGGGGCCTCGTCCATTCCCGGCACGGCCACGCCGGGAACGAGATCGCCGTCAGACGCCGCGGAAGGCCGGCGGCCGCTTCTCCCTGGCGGCCCGGATGCCCTCCTGCAGGTCCGCCGTGGCCAGCGTGATCGGCTGCGCCAGCGCCTCCCACTGGATCCCGGCCTCGATGTCCCGGTGGCCCCCGCCACGCAGCGCGAGGGTGGTGTAGCGGGACGGGATCGGTGCGGTGGACGCGATCCCGGCGGCGATCTGCTCGACCTCGCCGGCCAGCTCGGCCGGGTCGAAGACCCTCGAGACCAGCCCTAGCCGCAGCGCCTCCTCCGCCTCGACGGTGCGCCCGGTGAGCAGCAGCTCGCGGGCATGAGCCTCCCCAACGACATCGGGGAGCAGGTAGGTCGCGGCCATGCCGGGGTTCATCCCGAGCCGGACGAAGGGGGCACCGAGCCGGGCACCCTCGGCGGCGTACCTGATGTCGCAGGCGAGGGCGAGGCACAGGCCCGCACCGATCGCCGGGCCGTTCACCGCCGCGATGGTCGGGACCTCGAGCCGGCGGATGGACAGCCAGGCCCGGTAGAACGAGATCATCCGGGTCCGCAGATGGTCGACCCCGGCGTCCGGCTCGCTGGCGATCCAGCCGGTGTTGCCACCGGAGCAGAACGCACTGCCCTCGCCGGTCACCACGACCACGCGCACCAGTCGGTCGGCCGCGATCTCGTCGATGGCGCGGACCCACGACGCGGTCATCTGCTCCGACATCGCGTTGCGCTGGTCGGGGTTGTCGAGCACCAGCCTGACCACTCCGTCGGAGGGCCGCTCGATGCGCAGGTGGTCGCCGGAGGCTGCGGAGTCGGACATGCGCGGAGATTACCGCCGGAGGACACGACCGCCCCGCAGCGGGCACCCTGCGCGACTTGCGCCTGAGCGTGGACTAGTGTCGAGCAAGGTCCGGAGCACCGGACCCCGGCGGGTTCCCCGAAAGATCTCCCCGCCGAGACGACCAGAATGAATGAGGAGGCCGTCATGGCGGAGACCTGGAGCGGCGAGTTCTACTGCGTGAAGTGCAAGGAGAAGCGCGAGGCCGACGGCGAGGTCAAGGTCAACGACAAGGGCACCCGGATGGCCAAGGCCGTCTGCCCGGTCTGTGGCACGAACCTGAACCGCATCCTCGGCAAGGCCTGAGCACTCACCCCGAGCTCTGACGGCGGGACCCCTCATGCGAGGGGTCCCGCCGTCGTCTGTCTCTCTCGCCGCCGCTTTCCTGTGGACGGCCGGTCGCGAGCGGCAGCCACGCGGCCTAGGTTTCCGGGCATGCCAGCGCACGTGCCTGCGAGCAGCCTCCAGCTGGCTCCGGGCGTGCGTGTGGTCGCGCGGGGCACGGACCGCCTGCAGGTCGGGCTGCACGACGGCCGTCGTCTGGTCGTACGCCGTTCGCCGGCGGCCGACCGGCTGCTCGCGGACCTGGCCCACGGCCACGTCGTCGCACCCGAGGCGGCGGACCGGGCCGCAGCCACCGCCGCACTGCTCGACCGGCTCCGTGCGGCCCGGCTGGTGGTCTCCGTCGACGAGGTGGTGCGGGCGAGGGCGGCCCGCCGCGACACCAGGGTCCTGGTGACGGTCGCCGGACCGGGCCGGGCTCCGGTCGTCGACGAGCTCGACGGCCTGCTCCATCGGGCCGGCCTGGGCCGCAGCGCCACTCGACGTCGCGCCGACGTCGCGTTGGTCGTCACCGTCGGGGAGGTCCGGCGCGAGCTGCTCGACCCCCTGGTCCGTGCCGACCTCGACCACCTCGTCGTGCGACTCGTCGACGGTGGCGCCGTCCTGGGCCCGTTCGTGCAGCCCGGACGAACCCCGTGCCTGCGCTGCGTCGACGCCCACCGCACGGTCGCCGACCCCGACCACGTCCCGGTCACCGCGCGATACGTGCAGGCGACCGCGCAACCCGGCCCCTCGGGCGCCAGCGACCTCCCCGACCCGGTGCTGGCCACCGAGGCGCTCGCCGCGGCCGTTCGCGACCTGGTCGCCCACGCCGACGGGCGCGAGCCCGCCACCCGGTGCCACACCATCCGCGTGGGTCCCGAGCCGACCGACCGCTCGATCACCAGGTGGAGCATGCACCCCCGATGTGGCTGTTCCCTCCTCGGAGACCTGGGGCTCTCGGGCACCATGGGGGCATGACCCGGCCCTTCCTCCCGGCACGCCGCCGATGACCGAGCTCCCACGCAAGGCCGTGGCGCGCACGGCTCGGCTCGCAGCCCTGCCGCTGGGGTACGCCGGACGCAGCGCCCTGGGCCTCGGCCGACGCATCGGTGGTCACTCCGCCGAGGCGGTGCTCACCGACGTGCAGCAGCGCACCGCCGAGCAGCTGTTCCGCACCCTGGGCGACCTCAAGGGCGGGGCGATGAAGTTCGGCCAGGCGATGTCGATCTTCGAGGCCGCCCTGCCCGACGACCTCGCCGCGCCGTACCGCGACCACCTGACCCGGCTGCAGGACGCCGCTCCCCCGATGCCGACGATGACCGTGCGCGAGATCCTCGCCCGCGAGCTGGGCGAGGACTGGAAGGAGCGCCTCGTCGAGCTCGACGCCGAGCCGGCCGCTGCAGCGTCGATCGGTCAGGTGCACAAGGGCACCTGGGTGTCCGGTCCCGGCGCCGAGCCGCGCGAGGTGGCCGTCAAGGTGCAGTACCCCGGCTCGGCCGAGGCCCTGACCGCCGACCTGCGCCAGCTCGCCCGGCTCGCCCGCAGCCTGGGTCCGCTCGTCCCCGGCCTGGACGTCAAGCCGCTGGTCGCCGAGCTGCAGGACCGTGCCGTCGAGGAGCTCGACTACCAGCTCGAGGCCGAGGCGCAGCGCACCTTCGCCGACCGGTTCCGCGACGACCCCCGCATCGCCGTGCCCGACGTCGTCGCGGCCGCCGGCACCGTGCTGGTCACCGAGTGGATGGACAGCCCGGCCTCGCTGGCCCAGACGATCCGGTCCGGGACGCCGCAGGAGCGCGACCACTACGGCCACGAGCTGCTCCGCTTCATGTTCGAGGCCCCCAACCGCACCGGGATGCTGCACGCCGACCCGCACCCCGGCAACTTCCGCCAGCTCCCGGCTGCCGACGGCGGCCCGGGTCGCCTGGGGGTGCTGGACTTCGGGGCGGTGGCGCGCCTGCCCGAGGGCAAGCT
>DASSLA010000221.1:0-25902 GCA_035689885.1 Marmoricola sp.
GCCGGTCAGCGCCCGCCGTGGCAGTGAAGACATGGCCAACCCCCGAGTGGAGTCCGAGCTCACGCACCCCGAGGTGCGTCTGGCAGCGGCACGCTAACACGTATGCGAGCCGTCCCCGGATCGATATTCGGTGTGCAGACACCGCACGTACGCTCTCCACATGAGCGTCCGCCGGGTCATGGGCACCGAGACCGAGTTCGGGATCTCCGTGCAGGGGCACCCCCACGCCAACCCGATGGTGGCCAGCACGCGCCTGGTCAACGCCTACGCCACCGCGACCCTGAAGGCCCGACGCGCCCGTTGGGACTTCGAGGAGGAATCGCCCCTGCGTGACGCCCGCGGGTTCGACATGTCCCGCGACCTCGCCGACCCCAGTCAACTCACCGACGAGGACCTGGGCCTGGCCAACGTGATCCTGACCAACGGGGCGCGGCTCTATGTCGACCACGCCCACCCGGAGTACTCCACGCCGGAGTGCACCAATCCGATGGACGTCGTGGTCTGGGACAAGGCGGGGGAGCAGATCGCCCTGGACGCCTGCCGGTTCGCCGCCAACGGCGCCGAGCCCGACCTGGTGCTCTACAAGAACAACACCGACAACAAGGGCGCGTCCTACGGCGCCCACGAGAACTACCTGGTCCGTCGGTCCACGCCGTTCGGGGAGATCGTCCGGCACCTGACCCCGTTCTTCGTCAGCCGCCAGGTGGTCTGCGGCGCGGGCCGCGTCGGCTTGGGCCAGGACGGTCGGGGCGACGGGTTCCAGATCAGCCAGCGGGCCGACTACTTCGAGGTGGAGGTCGGCCTCGAGACCACGCTGAAGCGGCCGATCATCAACACTCGCGACGAACCGCACGCCGACCCGGAGAAGTACCGCCGGCTGCACGTGATCCTCGGCGACGCCAACCTGTCGGAGACCTCCACCTACCTCAAGGTCGGGACCACCTCGCTCGTGCTGGCGATGATCGAGGACCGCTTCATCTCCGCGGACCTGCGGGTCGCACGCCCGGTGACGAGCCTCAAGGAGGTCTCCCACGACCACTCGCTGACCCACCTGCTCGAGGTGGGGAACGGTCGCAGGATGACCGCAGTCCAGCTGCAGTGGGAGTACCACGAGCTCGCCACCCGCTTCGTCGAGGACCGCCTCGGCAACGACGTCGACGCCCCCACGAAGGACGTCCTGGCCCGCTGGGAGTCGGTGCTGACCAGGTTGGAGCGCGACCCGTTCGAGTGTGCCGACGAGCTCGACTGGGTCGCCAAGCTGAAGCTGCTCAACTCCTACCGCGACCGGGACGGCCTCGCCTGGTCGGACGCCAAGCTCCACCTGATCGACCTGCAGTACGCCGACATCCGCCCCGAGAAGGGCCTCTACCACCGCCTCGTCCGGCTCGGCCGGATGAAGCGCATGGTCACCGACCCCGTTGTCGAGGAGGCGATGCACGAGCCCCCTGACGACACGCGGGCCTACTTCCGGGGCCGCTGCCTCAGCAAGTACGCCGACAGCATCGCCGCCGCCTCGTGGGACTCCGTGATCTTCGACCTGCCGGGGCACGAGTCGCTCCAGCGCGTCCCCACGATCGACCCCCTCCGCGGGAGCAGGGCACACGTCGGCGAGCTCCTCGACAGCCACGAGACCGCGCTGGGCCTCTTCGAGGCGCTCACGCGATCCTGATGTTCCAGGACACGATCTCCCGCCCCGGAGGGCGCGTGGAGCGTTGCCGCCACGTCTGCTCGAACGACTCCAGGTGTCGTCGTGCAGTGGCCGCACTTCGGATCAGCTGCATCTGCTCGTCATTGCTGAACGCAGCGGTCGACCAATTGGCGGAGCCACTGAGCGTGAGGTGGTCGGCCCGCGACGAGCCCCAGGTACCGGTGATCGTCATCCACTTCGCGTGGTTGTAGCCGGTGACCCAGCCCCACCGGTCCACAAGGATCGACTGCCGCATCGGGATCGGACCGCGACCGTGGCCGTTGCGGAGAAGCAGCCTGATGGGTCGACTGCTGATGGAGTAGATGATCTTGATGTCGCACCCGGCGCTCCAGAGCTTGCGGAGCCGCTTGGCGATCCATTGTCCTCGCTCGCCGTACATGGCGTACTGCACGATGCGGATCTTCGTCCGTCCCTCCCTCGTGCCGCCTGCGGTCGCTCCCTTGCACTTGACGCCGCTCAGGACCTGCATCACCGGGTCGTCCTCCGCCCGCGCCTGCGGTCGCGGGAAGAAGTAGTTGACCACGTTGCCGAGGGCAGCGGTGTGGTACGGCACCGCGATCCTGCGGCCCTGCCGGGACTCGCGAAACACGCGGAGGAAGTCGGCGTACACGGCCGGCGAGCTCATCACCTGGGCCTGGTTCCACTGTCCTTGATAGGCCATGCGCGTCAGGTTCATCGAGGTCTGGACGACGAGGTGACGTGACTGGGCCGGGCCCACGCGGTCGAAGAGCATGTACTTCGAGTGGGGGGTACCGCCCGGCCCACGGCACGAGCCTCGGCAGTGACGCGCGAAGCTGACGCGCTCGCTCGATGCCGTGACGGACGGATGGATGCGTTCGGTGCCCAGCTGGTCTCTCAGCCAGTGCCATGGGCGATGGTCACGGTTCGGACGGCGGGCCGCGATGATCTGCACACTGACGCCACGCCGGTGCGCCGCTCGCAGTGCCTTGGCGACCTGCCAGTCGTTGAACGACCAGGTGACGATGCGGATCGACCCGCTGCCTGCCCACGCGACCTGCCCGTCGCGAGGACCTCCCCAGGTGCTGCGGATCGCTCCGAGCACCCTCGACCGGATGGCCCGCTGCCTTCGACCCGACTGGTTGGGGTAGCTGAAGTAGCTCCCCAGTGCCAGGGAACGCTGCAGGGGCGGACGTCCGACGAGGGCCACCGCCGCCTGGCGTGTGGCCTCGGCCCGTCGTGCGGCCCTCCCCGCCGCGGCGTTCGCACCGCGGGCCGCGCGGTTGTGCTTGCGCACGGTCCGGTGGCACTTCTGCCGGACCTCGGCGCGCTTCCTGGCCTTGCACTCCTTGTGCGACGTCGTCGCGGCGGTCGCCCTGGCGAGCGAGGCCGTCCTGGCTGCCACCACCCACTGGCTCCGGGCCACCCTCGCTGTGCTCACGGCCAGGGTCCGGACCCGCTGCGCCTGGGCAGCCCGTGCGCGAACGGCTGCGCGACACGCCTTGCGAGCAGCCTTGCGCTTCTTGCGTGCGCACGCCTCGGTGGACGACGCCGCGCCGAACGCCGTCGCCGCCGTCGTCGGCACCGTCGCCACGGCGCTGG
This sequence comes from Marmoricola sp., assembly GCA_035689885.1. Taxonomy (GTDB): domain Bacteria; phylum Actinomycetota; class Actinomycetes; order Propionibacteriales; family Nocardioidaceae; genus Marmoricola. The sequence continues at coordinate 3,269 of DASSLA010000221.1, forward strand.
TGGACGCGCTGGCCGAGGCCGGTGCGGGGCGAGCGAGTCCGGGGGCGAGCGAGGCCGCCATGACGAGCACGAGGCCGGCTGCGGCGCTCGGGCGAAGGACACGACGTGGTGCGGACGGCCTGCCATGGGGGAAGGCCTTGAGCCGGAGGGACATCATTCCTCTTCTCAAGTACAAGGCGGGTCGATCCCATGTCAGCACGAATCGGGCGTGAAGTGGGGGAGGCCTGGGGCGGTGCTTGCGTTTCGTCGCCTCGACATGCGACAGACGGCACGTGCGTCACCGTCGTACTGGCTAGGCTCGGAGTCACCGAGCAGAGGAGGACGACATGGCGCAGGAGCAGAAGCAGCCGCGCAAGTCGCACGAGGAGAAGGAGCCGGAAGACCCGGCCCCCGCCCCCGCGGATGCCGTGAGCGAGCGCAAGGAACAGCTCGACGAGGACATCGATGCGATCCTCGAGGACATCGACGACGTCCTCGAGACCAACGCCGAGGACTTCGTGAAGTCGTTCATCCAGAAGGGCGGGCAGTGACGTCCATGAGTGACGCCCGCCTCTCGGACGCCTTCCTGACCCCCGGCACGTCCTCGTTCGCCGAGTTCGTCGGCTCGGTCGCCCCCGACCTGCTGCCCTCGCGGCGGTCCCTCCCCGCCGGCGACGGCGCCGACCTGGCCCCGCACGCCACGACCATCGTGGCGGCGACCTTCGCCGGCGGCGTGGTGATGGCGGGGGACCGCCGGGCCACGATGGGCAACATCATCGCCCAACGCGACATCGAGAAGGTGTTCCCCACTGACGAGTACTCCTGCGTCGGCATCGCAGGCAGCGCCGGGCTCGCGGTGGAGATGGTCCGGTTGTTCCAGACCGAGCTCGAGCACTACGAGAAGATCGAGGGCACGACCCTCTCCATCGACGGCAAGGCCAACCGGCTCTCGGCACTGATCCGGGGCAACCTGGGCATGGCGATGCAGGGACTGGCCGTGGTCCCGCTGTTCGCCGGCTACGACCTGCGCAACGACCAGGGCCGCATCTTCAGCTACGACGTGACCGGCGGGCGCTACGAGGAGACCGCCTTCCACTCGGTGGGCTCGGGCTCGCTGTTCGCCCGGGGCTCGCTGAAGAAGCTCTACCGCGACGACCTCGACGTCGACCAGTGCGTCACCGCGATCGTCCAGGCGCTGTACGACGCGGCCGACGACGACTCCGCGACCGGTGGCCCCGACGTCACCCGGCGCATCTTCCCGGTGGTCAGCTTGATCACCGCCGACGGCCACACCCGGCTGCGCCAGGAGGAGGTCGCCGAGGTGGCCGACCGCGTCATCGGCGCCCGGATGGAACGCCCCGACGGCCCCGTGGCCCCCCTCACGTGACGTCGGCGCCCACCTACCACCCTGAGCCACAGAGCGAGCGGAGCGAGCACGTGACCGAGCGAAGCGAGGGAACCATCCAACACAGCCATGCCCCGGCATGCTCAGGAGCGGCCGGAGGCCGCCCATGAGCATGCCGTTCTACGTCTCGCCCGAGCAGCTGATGAAGGACCGGGCGGACTTCGCCCGCAAGGGCATCGCGCGCGGCCGGTCGGTGGCAGTGCTGCACTACGCCGACGGCATCATGTTCGTCTCCGAGAACCCCTCGGCCTCGCTGCACAAGGTCAGCGAGCTCTACGACCGCCTCGCGTTCGCCGCGGTCGGCCGCTACAACGAGTTCGAGAACCTGCGGATCGCCGGGGTGCGCCTGGCGGACATGCGCGGCTACTCCTACGACCGCAGCGACGTGACCGGCCGGGGGCTCGCCAACGCCTACGCCCAGACCCTGGGGACGATCTTCTCCAGCGGCGGCGAGAAGCCCTACGAGGTGGAGATCTTCGTCGCCGAGATCGGCGACACCGCCGAGGACGACCAGATCTTCCGGCTGACCTTCGACGGCCAGGTCGTCGAGGAGCACGACTTCGCGGTGATGGGCGGTGCGGCGGAGGCCGTGACGGCGTACCTGAAGGAGCACTACCGAGAGGGGCTCTCCCGCGACGAGGCGCTGAAGCTCACCGCCCGCGCCCTCGGCCAGGGCGAGTCCGGCAGCCGCAGCATCCCGGCCCGCGACCTCGAGGTCGCGGTGCTCGACCGAACCCGCACCCAGGCCCGGAAGTTCCGGCGGCTGAGCGGACAGGCGCTGCGCGAGGTCCTCGGCGACGACCGCGGGGCGCAGGAGCCGCCCGCTGCGGCCCCGGACGACACGGCCGAAGGTGAACCACCCGTCGCGCCCTGACCCGATCTGGGCACGATCTGACCGCCACGCACATAGTGTGTGCACGTGGACCGGCGAATCTTCGGCATCGAGAACGAGTACGGCGTCACGTGCACGTTCAAGGGCCAGCGCCGCCTGTCCCCTGACGAGGTGGCCCGATACCTGTTCCGCAAGGTGGTGAGCTGGGGCCGCAGCAGCAACGTCTTCCTGGCCAACGGGGCCCGTCTCTACCTCGACGTGGGCAGCCACCCCGAGTACGCCACCCCCGAGTGCGACGACATCATCGACCTGGTCACCCACGACAAGGCGGGGGAGCGGGTCCTCGAGGGACTGCTCGTCGACGCCGAGCGCAGGCTGCGCGACGAGGGCATCTCCGGCGACGTCTACCTTTTCAAGAACAACACCGACTCGGCCGGCAACTCCTACGGGTGCCACGAGAACTACCTGGTCAGCCGGCACGGCGAGTTCAGCCGGCTGGCCGACGTGCTGATCCCGTTCCTCGTCACCCGCCAGATCATCTGCGGCGCCGGCAAGGTCACCCAGACGCCGCGGGGGGCGTCGTACTCGGTGAGCCAGCGCGCCGAGCACATCTGGGAGGGCGTCTCCAGCGCCACCACCCGCTCGCGCCCGATCATCAACACCCGCGACGAGCCGCATGCGGACGCCGAGAGGTTCCGGCGGCTGCACGTCATCGTCGGCGACTCCAACATGAGCGAGACCACCACCCTGCTCAAGGTGGCCAGCTGCGACCTGGTGCTGCGGATGATCGAGGAGGGCGTGGTGATGCGCGACCTCACGATGGAGAACCCCATCCGGGCGATTCGGGAGATCTCGCACGACATGACCGGGCGTCGCAAGGTGCGGCTCGCCAACGGGCGCGAGGCCAGCGTCCTGGACATCCAGGGCGAGTACCTCGCCCGGGTGCGCGACTTCGTCGACCGGCGCGAGCTGCACACCCCGGTCACCGAGATGGCGCTCGACCTGTGGGAGCGCGGGCTGAAGGCCGTCGAGTCGGGCGACCTCTCGCTGGTCGAGCGCGAGATCGACTGGGTGATCAAGTGGAAGCTGCTCGAGCGCTACCGCAGCACGCACGGCCTCCCGCTGGGGCACCCCCGTCTGGCCCAGCTCGACCTCGCCTACCATGACATCCACCGTGAGCGGGGGCTGTACTACCTGCTCGAGAAGCGCGGGGCGGTCAGGCGGGTGACCGACGACGTCGCGATCTTCCGGGCGAAGTCGGTGCCACCCCAGACCACGCGGGCCCGGTTGCGCGGCAACTTCATCAGGCGGGCCCAGGAACGCCGGCGGGACTTCACCGTCGACTGGGTGCACCTGAAGCTCAACGACCAGGCCCAACGGACGGTGCTCTGCAAGGACCCATTCCGTTCGCACGACGAGCGGGTCGAGAGACTGATCGAGGGCATGTGACGAAGATTTGCCTGGCGCTGACCGGGTTGTTGTTGTGCACGGTCGTCGCGGGATGCGGGTCGGAGGGGTCGCCACCCTCGAGCGTGCGCGAGAAGGTCTCCGTCGAGGGTGAGTTCGGGGCCAAGCCCACGATCGACATCGACGCCCCGCTGGAGTTCAGTGACAGCACGTCCTGGACCACGGAGAAGGGTGACGGCGACCCGGTGGGCTCCGACGCCGTCGCGATCCTGGCGCTCACCATCGCCGATGGCACTTCCGGCGAGACCGCGATCTCCACGCTCGACCAGGGCCAGGGCCCGCTCGAGGTGCAGCTCGGGGACCAGGTCTTCCCCTCGCTCGTGGACGCCTTGACAGACCGGCCCGCCGGCAGCCGGGTGGTGGTCGCGTCGGTGTCCGACGACGCGTACGGCGAGCAGGGCGCGCCGCAGATCGGCATCAAGCCCGGTGACCCGGTGGTGATGGTGGCCGACGTGCTGTCCACCGACCCGACGACCCTGCTGGACGGCCCGACCGGGGCAGAGGTGACGCCTCCGGCGACCGCACCGCGGCTGCTGGAGCGCGACGGCGTCCCGACCGGGTTCGACGTCCGCGGCGCAAGTCCGCCCGGGGACAAGCTCATGGTGGTCCCGCTGCGCGAGGGCGACGGGCCCGCGATCGAGGCGCCCGAGCGGGTGGCGGTGCACTACCTGGGCGCGGTCTGGGGGTCCAGCAAACCCTTCGACGAGTCCTACAGCAAGGAGCCGGCACGCTTCTCGATCGGCCTCGGCGGCGTCATCAAGGGCTGGGACCAGGGGCTCGACGGCGTGAAGGAGGGTGCCCGGCTGATGCTGGTCGTCCCTCCGGGCCTCGGCTACGGCGCCACAGCGCGGCCCGGCATCCCGGCCAACTCGACACTCGTCTTCGTCGTCGACGTGCTCGGGGTCGGCTGAGGTGACTCCGGCCAAGTCCGAGCGACTGCTCAACCTGGTGATCCTGCTGCTGGTGGCCCGCAACTACACCACCAAGGAGCAGATCCGGGCGCTGATGGAGCCCTACCGCAAGAGCAGCTCCGAGGCGTTCGACCGGATGTTCGAGCGCGACAAGGACGACCTGCGTGCGCTGGGCATCCCGCTGGAGACCGGCCCCGTCGACAAGTTCTTCGAGGACGAGCAGGGCTACCGGATCAAGCGTGACGCCTTCGAGCTCCCGGCACTCGACTTCAGCGCCGACGAGGTGGCCGTGCTCGGACTCGCCGCGCGGGTGTGGGGGCACGCCGGGCTCGCGGCCGCGACCTCCGACGCGCTGGTCAAGCTGAAGGCCGCCGGGCTGGAGTTCGACCGCGACCAGCTCGACAGCATCCAGCCCACGCTGGTGGTCGAGGAACCCGCGTTCGAGGACATGTGGCAGGCGACCCTGCAGCACGCCCCGGTGGAGTTCGAGTACCGCAGGCCGGGCCAGTCCGGGTCCGTCACCCGGCACGTCGAGCCGTGGGGCGTGGTCACCGCCCAGGGCCGGTGGTACGTCGTGGGGCAGGACACCGACCGGGGCGAGCCCCGGATGTTCCGGCTGAGCCGGATCACCTCCGACGTACGCGTCACCGGTGCGCCGGGGTCGTTCACCGTGCCCGAGGGCACGGACCTCCGGGCGCTCTCCCAGAGCCTCGCGCCCGCGCTGCCTGACCGCACCGCCGTGCTGCTGGCCCGGGCCGGTGCGGCCCACGGCCTGCGGCGCCAGGGGACCGTGCGGGAGACCGGCGTCCCCGGCCCCGACGGCAGCCGTGACTGGGACCGGCTCGAGGTGCCGTTCGGGTCCGGCGGCGACTTCGCCGGCGAGCTCCTCGGGTACGCCGAGGCGGTGGTCGTGGAGTCGCCCACCGAGCTGCGCGAGGACATCGTCTCCCGGCTCACCGCCGCACGGGCAGGAGCGACCCGGTGAGCCGGGCGACCGGGGGAGCCCGCGCCCAGCTGGCCAGGCTGCTGGCCCTGGTGCCCTACCTGCAGAACCGCAACGACGTGTCGCTGTCCCAGGTCGCGGCCGACTTCTCCGTGACGCCGGAGCAGATCCGCCAGGACCTCAACGTCCTGTGGATGTGCGGGCTGCCGGGCCTCACCCCGGACCGGATGATCGACGTCGACATGGACGCGATCGAGGAGGACCCCGACGGGGTCGTGCACATCGACAACGCGGACTACCTCGCCCGGCCGGTACGGCTCGGCAGCTCGGAGGCCTCGGCCCTGATCGTGGCGCTGCGGGCCCTGCGCGAGAGCAGCCCGGAGTCCACCCACGAGGTGGTCGACCGCGTCCTGGCCAAGCTCGAGGAGGCCACCGCGACCGGGGCCGAGACGGCGCGCGTGGAGGTGCACCTGTCCCGGCCCGACGAGGCGGACCGGGCGCGCGTGCTGCGCGAGGCGATCGCGACCAACCGGCAGGCGCGGCTGGCCTACTACGTGCCGACGCGGGACGAGACCACCCAGCGCACCGTCGACCCGCTGGCGCTGCTGACGCAGGACGGCCACGACTACCTCGACGCCTGGTGCCACGTGGCCCGGGCGCGGCGGCTCTTCCGGCTCGACCGGATGCACGCCGTGGAGCTGGTCGACTCGCCGCGCGAGCCTCACGACCTGGCGCCCCGGGACCTCTCCGCCGGGCTGTTCGAGCCCGGCCCGGACGACGTGCTCGCCACGGTGCACCTGCACCGGCCTGCGCGGTGGGTCGCGGACTACTACCCGGTGGAGCACACGGAGGAGATCGACGGAGATCGGCTCGCCGTGCGCCTGCGCGTGGGGGACCCTCGCTGGCTGGTCCGCCTGGCGCTGCGTACCGCGCCCCATCTCGAGGTGGTCGAGCCCGCCGGGCTGCGCGCGGAGGTCGAGCGGGCGATGGACGCCACCCTGGCCGTCTACACCGCTCACTAGGCATTTCACGGATCGCTCACGAGGGCCGGCACCCCACGGCGTAGCATGATGGCCATGACCAACGTGCTCGCGACCGCCCACGTCCTCGGGCTAGGCGCCCCGGAGCTGCTCATCATCGTGGGCATCCTGGTGCTGCTGTTCGGTGCCACCAAGCTGCCCGAGCTCGCCCGCGGCAGTGGCCGCGCACTGCGGATCTTCAAGGCCGAGACCAAGGGCCTGCTGGACGACGACGAGAAGACCCCCGAGCAGCGCGAGCTCGAGGCGCGCAACCGGGACCGCGACACCACGACCGAGCACCGGCCCGACCTCGACGACAGGCAGCCCCCCGGCGGCTCCGGCACGTCCTGACCTGAGCGGGCCCCTCGATCGTGACCGTCGGCGGCATCGTCGAGCTCTTCCGTGGCCGGCCGCGTGACCCCGTGGGCGAGGGCGGCCGGATGTCGCTGAGTGATCACTTCCGCGAGCTGCGCGCGCGGATCATGCGCATCACCCTCGTCGTGGTGCTCGGCACGGTGGTGTGCCTGTTCTTCTACGACCAGCTGTTCGAGCTGATCTTCGAGCCCTACAACCGGGCTCGGGAGATGCTGGGGGAGGAGACCACCACCAATGCGGTGATCTCGGGCGTGGGCGGCCCTTTGATGCTGCAGCTGAAGCTGTGCGCCCTGGCCGGGATCGTGCTGACCAGCCCGTGGTGGCTCGCCGAGATCTGGGGCTTCGTGGTGCCCGGCCTGCACTCGAACGAGCGCAAGTGGACCCGCGTGTTCGCCCTGGTCGCCGGCCCGCTGTTCCTTGCCGGGGTCGCGGCCGGCTACTACGTGCTGCCCAAGGGCATCCAGGTGCTCCTGGACTTCACCCCGTCGTACATCGAGAGCCTGGTCGACTTCGGGGAGTACTTCTCCTTCGTCACCCGGATGCTCATCGTCTTCGGCGTCGCCTTCGAGATCCCGCTGTTCGTGATCATGCTCAACCTGGCCGGGGTGGTCTCGGGCAAGACGCTGGGGCGCTACCGCCCCTGGATCATCGTCGGGACGTTCGTCTTCGCCGCGGTGGCCACCCCGTCGACCGACCCGTTCTCGATGCTGATGCTCGCGCTACCGCTGCTGGTGCTGCTGATGGCCAGCGAGCTGGTCGCCCGCCTCGTCGACAAGCGGCGGGGCCGGCGCGGCACCGAACAGTGGGACGACGACGTCGCCTCGCCGCTGTAGCACGCGCCACCGCTGTCCACGGTCCCTCGCGCTATAGGCTCGCGCCGTGGCCCAGGAGATCGCGCTGCTCACCAACCCGACGTCCGGCAAGGGCCTCGGGTCGCGGACCGTGCAGCACGCCGTGGACCGGTTGCGCGACGCCGGCCAGCGGGTGCGCAGCCTGGCCGGTCGTGACGCCGAGGAGGCCCTCGACCTGGCCCGCAAGTGCGTCGCCGACGGGGTGGACACGCTGGCCGTCGTCGGGGGTGACGGCATGGTCCACCTGGCGCTGCAGGCGGTGGCGAACACCGAGACGCGGCTGGGTCTGATCCCCGCAGGCACCGGCAACGACGTGGCGCGCTACTTCGACATCCCCCGTGACGACCCGGCGGCGGCCACCGACGTCGTGATCGCGGGCAAGGAGCGCCGTGTCGACCTGGCTCGTGTCGGCGCGACGTACTTCGTCACGGTGATGGCCGCGGGGTTCGACGCCATCGTCAACGAGCGCGCCAACGCGATGCGGTGGCCCAGGGGGCAGATGCGCTACAACCTCGCCACGGTCGCCGAGCTGCGCACGTTGAAGCCGATCCCGTACGTGGTCGAGCTCGACGGCGAGCAGGAGCGCTTCGAGGCGACGCTGGTCGCCGTGGGCAACGGCGCCAGCTTCGGCGGCGGCCTGCGCATCACCGACGGAGCGGTGCTCGACGACGGGCTGCTCGACGTGGTGTGGTTCCGGCCGCTGTCGCGGCGCGCGCTGCTGCGCAACTACCCGAAGCTGTTCAAGGGCACCCACGTCCACCACCCGGACTACCGGCACCGGCGGGTGCGCTCGGTGACGCTGGCGGCGCCCGGCATCACGGCGTACGCCGACGGGGAGCGCGTCGGCCCGCTGCCACTCACCGTGGAGGTCGCCCCGCTGGCCCTGCGCATGCTCGTACCGTGAGGTCCTGATGAGCACCGATCTCTCGCCGTCCGAGCGCTACGCACGCGCCCGCCGCAACCGCGAGCACCCGCACCTGGCCGACTTCGCCTCCCGGGTGCCCTTCGAGCTCGACGACTTCCAGCTCCGCGCCTGTCGCGAGCTCGAGGAGGGCCGCTCGGTCCTGGTGGCCGCACCCACCGGGTCGGGCAAGACGATCGTCGGCGAGTTCGCGGTCCACCTCGCCCTCGCCACCGGGCGCAAGGCGTTCTACACCACGCCGATCAAGGCGCTGTCGAACCAGAAGTTCAACGACCTGGTCAAGCGGTACGGCGCCGAGCAGGTCGGGCTGCTCACCGGCGACAACAGCATCAACGGCGAGGCGCCCGTGGTGGTGATGACCACCGAGGTGCTGCGCAACATGCTCTACGCCGGCTCGCGGACGCTGGCCGGGCTGGGTTTCGTGGTGATGGACGAGGTGCACTACCTCGCGGACCGGATGCGAGGCGCGGTCTGGGAGGAGGTCATCATCCACCTCCCGGAGTCGGTCGCGCTGGCCTCGCTCTCGGCGACGGTGAGCAACGCCGAGGAGTTCGGCGAGTGGCTGGGCACGGTCCGCGGCGAGACCACCACGATCGTCGAGGAGCACCGTCCGGTGCCGCTCTACCAGCACGTCATCGTGGGCCGGCGGCTCTACGACCTGTTCGCCGACGAGACCGGCACCGACCCCGCCGAGGTCGAGCAGCGGCAGCGCGAGCCCAAGGTCAACCCCGAGCTGGTCCGAGTCGCCCGGGACGACTGGGCCCGCGGCCGGATGAAGGACCGGCGCCCCAAGCGTGGCGAGCGCCGACCCAACAAGGGCCCGGGCAACACCCGCCGCGCCTGGACCCCGAGCCGCAGCGAGGTCGTGGAGCAGCTCGAGCGCGCCGGCCTGCTGCCGGCCATCGTGTTCATCTTCAGCCGGGTCGGCTGCGACGCCGCCGTGCAGCAGTGCCTCAACGCCAACCTGCGGCTGACCTCGCCCGAGGAGCGCGTCACCATCCGCGCCTTCGTCGAGGAGCGCTGCGCCGACCTCCCCGACGAGGACCTGCACGTGCTGGGCTACCACGAGTTCCTCGAGGGTTTGACCCGTGGCATCGCCGCCCACCACGCGGGGCTGCTGCCCACGTTCAAGGAGTGCGTGGAGGAGCTGTTCGTGCGCGGCCTCTGCAAGGTGGTCTTCGCGACCGAGACGCTGGCGCTGGGCATCAACATGCCGGCCCGGTCGGTGGTGATCGAGAAGCTGTCGAAGTGGAACGGCGAGACGCACGCCGACATCACGCCGGGGGAGTACACCCAGCTCACCGGACGCGCCGGGCGCCGCGGCATCGACGTCGAGGGCCACGGGGTCGTGCTCTGGCAGCCCGGGCTGGACCCCAACGCCGTCGCCGGTCTCGCCTCCACCCGTACCTATCCGCTGAAGTCGTCGTTCCGCCCGTCGTACAACATGGCGGTCAACCTGGTGCACCAGTTCGGCCGGCACACCGCTCGGGAGCTGCTCGAGTCGTCGTTCGCGCAGTTCCAGGCCGACAAGGCGGTGGTGGGGCTGGCCCGCCAGCTGCGCAAGAGCGAGGAGGCGCTGGCCGGGTACGCCGAGGCCGCGAGCTGCCACCTCGGCGACTTCATGGAGTACGCCGGGCTGCGTCACCAGCTCTCGGAGACCGAGAAGAACCTCGCCCGCTCCCGCCGTGCCGACCGTCGCCAGGAGGTGATCGAGTCGCTGGAGTCGTTGCGCCCCGGCGACGTCATCGAGGTGCCCGCGGGTCGGTTCTCCGGGATGGCCGTGGTGATCGACCCCGGGACCCGGTCCTCGTCCACCGATCGCGGCGAGGGCCCGCGCCCGTACGTGCTCACCGCCGACCGGCACGCGCGGCGACTGAACCTCGGCGACTTCCCGACCCCGGTGGCGTCGATCACCCGCGTGCGGGTCCCGAAGAACTTCAACGGCCGCAACCCGCAGGCGCGGCGCGACCTGGCGGCCACGCTGCGCAACCGCACGCACGGCCTCACCCCGCCGCCGCCCGGGAAGGGGCGTGGTCGCTCCGTGGGTCGCGGCCCCACTGGCCCCGAGGACCACCGCATCGAGGAGCTGCGCACCCGGTTGCGCGCCCACCCGTGCCACGACTGCCCCGACCGCGAGGACCACGCGCGCTGGGCCGAGCGCTGGTTCAAGCTGGACCGCGACGCGAAGACCCTGCAGCGGCGCGTGGAGCAGCGCACCAACACCATCGCCCGCCAGTTCGACCGGGTCTGCGAGGTGCTCACCACGCTGGGCTACCTGGAGGGCGACGGCGACGCCGCGACGGTGACGGACCGCGGCCGCACGTTGATGCGGATCTACAACGAGATGGACCTGCTCACGGCCGAGTCGCTGCGGGCCGGCCTGTGGGACGGGCTGGACCCCTCCGGCCTGGCTGCCGTGCTCTCCACCCTCGTCTACGAGGCGCGCCGGCCCGACGACGCGGCTGCGCCGCGGGTGCCCGGTGGGCAGGTGAAGCAGGTACTGGCCGAGATGGTGTCGATCTGGGCCGACCTCGACGAGCTGGAGCGCGAGCACCGGCTCGACCAGCTGCACGAGCCCGACCTCGGCTTCGCGTGGGCGGCCTACCGGTGGGCCGAGGGCGACGACCTCGACGACATCCTCGATGCCACCGACCTCGCGGCCGGCGACTTCGTCCGCTGGGTCAAGCAGCTGCTCGACCTCGCCGACCAGGTGGCCGATGCCGCGGGCGAGTCCGAGCTGCGCACCACCGCGCGCCAGGCCGCGGGGCGGCTGCGCAGGGGAGTGGTCGCCTACTCCAGCGTCAGCGAGTGAGTCCGGCGAGCGTCTCGACGAGCCGCTGCACCGGGCTGTTCAGGCCCCACTGCTCGGCGATCGCCGCGAGCATGTCCGGGTCGGCCGGCGTCGTGGGAAGGGTGAGGTCGGGTGCGCCGAGGTCGATGTCACGCGCCACCGCCACCACCTGCGGAGCGACCGCCAGGTAGTCCAGGGACGCCTTGATCTTCCCGCGCGGTCCCGGGCCCATGTCGGCGTCGGGGTCCTGGGCGGCGGCGATGATGCTGTCGAGGTCGCCGAACCGCTTCAGCAGCGTCGCAGCCGTCTTGTCGCCGACCCCCGCGACACCGGGAAGGCCGTCCGAGGTGTCCCCGCGCAGGGTGGCCAGCGCGGCGTACTGGCCCGCGTCCACGCCGTACTTCTCCCGGACCACGTCGTTGGTGACCCGCTCGTGCCGGCCCACGCCCCTGGCCGTGTAGAGCACCCGGATGCCGGCCTCGTCGTCGACCAGCTGGAACAGGTCGCGGTCGCCCGTGACGATGTCGACCGGCATCCCCGCGTCGGTGGCCAGAGTGCCGATCACGTCGTCGGCCTCGTAGTGGTCGGCGCCCACGATGGGGATCCCGAACGCCTCGAGGACGGCGACGATCAGCGGGATCTGCTGCTCCAGCGGGTCGGGCACCTCCTCGATGTCGGGGGCCTCCCCGGGGCGCACGGCCTCGACCCGGTGCGCCTTGTAGGAGGGGATCAGGTCGACGCGCCACTGCGGGCGCCAGTCGTTGTCCCAGCAGCAGGCCAGGTGCGTCGGCCCGTACTCCTCGACCAGCCGGCTGATGAAGTCGAGCAGTCCCCGCACGGCGTTGACCGGTGTGCCGTCGGGTGCGCGCACGCTGTCGGGGACGCCGAAGAACGCCCGGAAGTAGAGGGAGGCGGTGTCGAGGAGCATCAGTCGGCGGTCCGTCACACGTCGGAGCCTAGAGGGTGGCGTTCCCCTAGTCTTTGCGTGTGGAGAAGACCGATCGCCAGATCCTGGGGCTGCTCGCCCAGGACGGTCGCATGTCGTACACCGACCTGGGCAAGGCCACCGGCCTGTCCACGAGTGCGGTGCACCAGCGCGTCAAGCGGCTCGAGGAGCGCGGCCTGATCCTCGGGTACGGCGCCAGCATCGACCACGCTGCGGCGGGCAAGCCGTTGACGGCGTTCATCTCCATCACGCCGTTCGACCCCTCCGAGCCCGACGACTACCCCGTGCGGCTCGAGGACATCTCCGAGATCGAGTCGTGCTGGTCCGTGGCCGGGGACGAGTCCTACATCCTGAAGGTCCGGGTCGGGACGCCGGCCGACCTCGAGGAACTGCTCGCCCGGATCCGCGCCGCCGCCAACGTCTCCACCCGCACCACGATCGTGCTGTCGACCCCGTTCGAGAACCGCCCGACCCACTGACATGGAAGGCGGCGTCCTCCTCGTCTTCCTCGGAGTGGTCGCCGCGCGGTTCCTGCTGCCGCTGCTGATCCTGCGCTACCCACTGCCGGCGATCATCGGCTGCCTGCTGCTCGACGGCGTCGACCAGACGATCTTCCAGACTTTCGGCTACGACCCGCCCGGCTACCAGAGCTACGACAAGGCGATGGACGTGTTCTACCTCGCCATCGCCTACCTGGCGACGCTGCGCAACTGGCAGAACCTCGCCGCGTTCCGGATCGCGCGGGCGCTCTACTTCTACCGACTGGTCGGCGTGGTGCTCTTCGAGTTCACCCAGGTGCGCGCCCTGCTGATGCTTTTCCCCAACACCTTCGAGTACTTCTTCATCGCCTATGAAGCGGTGCGCTCCCGCTGGTCGCCGCGGCGCTACGGCCTGCACTGGTGGCTGGTGGTCGCGGCCCTGATCTGGGTGGTGGTGAAGCTGCCGCAGGAGTGGTGGATCCACGTCGCCAAGCTCGACCTCACCGACGTGCTCAGCGAGAACGCCTGGGCGCCCCCGCTGCTGGTCGCACTCCTCGGCGTCGTGCTCGCCGTCCTCTGGTTCGCCGTACGCCCGCGCCTGGATCCTCCTGACTGGGAGTGGCGCCTGGTGGCAGACCCGTTGCCCGAGGAGATGGACACCCCCGCGGAGCAGTACGCCTGGCACGCGGAGTGGGGAGCCGTCCGCTCCTGGGCCACCCTGGAGAAGGTCGTGCTCGTCGGGCTGATCGCCGTCATCTACGGCCAGATCGTGCCGGGCGTGCGTTCCACGCCCGTCCAGATGTTCTTCGGCGTCTCCGCCGTGGTCGTGCTGAACGCCGCATTCACGCTGTTCCTCGCCAACCGCGCGCTGAGCAACCCGTCGCTGTTCGTCGCGTTCCTCGCGCGCGTGGTGATCAACCTCGGCCTCACCTACGTCTACGACACGCTGCTGGTGAGCGAGGGTGGCGACCTCCGGTTCGGGGTGACGCTGTTCTTCATGTGCCTGATCAGCCTGATCACCACCTTGCACGACCACTACCGGCCGGTGCTCGCGGTGCGTGTGGCCGAGGAACGCGCCGCGCGCACGACCGGGTGAGTCCTCAGCGCCCCTCGTAGGCGGCCCGCAGCTCCTCGATGTCGAAGGCGCGGCCGTTGACGGCCATGAAGCACGCGATGACCCGTCGTACCTTCTCCGGGTCGCTGTCCAGCATCATCTCCTCGAGCTCGGCGGGGTAGACCTGCCAGCTGAACCCGTAGCGGTCCTTCAACCACCCGCACGGACCCGGCTCTCCGCCGTCGCAGAGCGCCTTCCACAGGTGGTCGATCTCGTCCTGGGTGTCGCACGGCACCGCGAGCGAGACCGCCTCGTTGGGGCTGAAGGACGTGTCACCTCCGTTGATCGCGGTGAACGGGTCGCCGCGGAGCTCGAAGTTGATCGCCATCTTCTCGCCCGCCCACTGACCGGCCTCCGGTCCGTAGTCTGCCGAGCTGACGATCCGGCTGCCGTCGAAGACGCCCACCCAGAAGTCGACGGCCTCCTCGACCTTCCCGTCGTTGATCCACAGGTTCGGGACGATGCGTGTCATAGCTGGCCTCCCATGCCGTTGTCCTCACCAGTATCGACCGCGCACGTGCATCGGACTCATCGGTGGGCCTCAGGACAGCAGCTCGAGCACCGCCTCCTCGACGGCACGCTGCTTGCGAGCGGAGGAGCGGTGCCGGGTCAGGACGTCCGGGTCGATCGTGGACCCCGACTCGTAGAGATCGATCACCCGTGGGTCGATGTAGGAGCTCTTCGCGATCGTCGGGGTGTTCCCGAGGTACTCGGCGACCTCCTGCACCGCGGCCTTGACCGCCCGCTGGCGGGAGCGCTTGCTGTCACCGGGCTCCTCGGACGCCGCCAGCGCCGCGGCCGCGAGCACGGTCGCGTGCCAGGTGCGGAAGTCCTTGGCGGTGAGGTCGTCGAGGAGGCCGCCGAGGTACTCGTTGACCGCGGGGCCGGGGAGGTCCCGCCAGCGCCTCGACACCTGGTAGGCGAGCAGCCTCTCGCTGCCACCGCGCCGGCGCCGCAGCACGTCCAGGGCCTCGATGGCCTCCGGGTCGTCGATCACGACCGACTGCTCGATGCCGCCCTTGCCGACGTACTCGAAGACGAGCGTGCCGCGGTGCTTGCGCACGTGCGTGCGGTCGAGGGTGGTGAGTCCCACCGAGCCGTTGGTCTGGGTGTAGGCGTCGCTGCCAATGCGGAAGTAGCCCAGGTCCAGCAGCCGTACGGCGAGCCCGCCGGCCCGCTCGCGCGGCATCCCCTCCAGGCGCAGGTGCCGGCTGACCTGCCGCCGAGCCGCCGGGAGGTGCTCGGCGGCGCGCAGCACCCGGTCGAACTTCATCCGGTCCCGCTTGACCCGCCAGTCCGGGTGGTAGAGGTACTGCCGGCGACCGGCGGCGTCGGTGCCGACCGCCTGGATGTGGCCATTCGGCCATGGGCAGATCCACACGTCCTGCCAGGCGGGCGGGATCGCGAGCTCCTCGAGCCTACGGACCTCATCCGCGTCGGTGATCCGGTTGCCGTGCTCGTCGAGGAAGACCCAGCCCGAGCCCGCGCGCCGGCGCGCGCATCCCCGCGAGCGCGGGGAGACCGTTCGCAGCCTGGGCACGGCGGCATGTTCCCCTGACCCGCCCGGGTCATGCGCAACTCAGTTGACCTGAACCAAGGCTGAGGTTGTCCACTTCTCCACAGGGGGACCGATGACTTAGGTCGCCCGTGGTGGTCAGCACCACCACACCGTGAAGGAGAGGGCCATGACCGACCTGCTCGGCGAGCCGACGCTCGAGGACGTGCGTGCCGACGGACCACGCGCGTTGCGCCCGTTCCGCAACCCGGCCTACCGCCGGCTGGCGGTCGCGCTCACGCTCTCCACCTTCGCCTCCGGCGTCTGGGTGGTCGCCCTGGTGTGGGAGGTCATCCGGATCGGCGGCGGCCCCGCCCAGCTCTCGGTCGTCTCCACGGCCGGTGCGATCGGAGTCCTGGTGCCGGCCCTGCTCGGCGGTGTCGTCGCCGACCGGGTGCCGCAGAAGCTGATCCTGCTGTGCGTCGCCGGTGTGGAGCTCGGCGGCATGTCCGTGGTGGCGACGCTCTCGCTGACCGGCACGACCCAGCTGTGGCACCTCGCTTCCGTCTCGCTCGCGACCGGCATCGGGATGGCGTTCTACTACCCGGCGTACTCCGCGTGGCTCCCGGCGCTCGTCGAGGAGCGGGACCTGCAGGCGGTCAACGGGTTCGAGGGCGCGGTGCGACCCACCCTGGGGCAGGCGCTCGGCCCGGGACTCGCCGGTGTCGTCGTGGGTGCTGCGTCGTCCGGAGCCGCGGTGGCCGTGGCCGCCGTGCTCGCGCTCGGCGCCCTGCTCGCCCTGACCCTGGTGCCACTGACCCCGGTGCGCCGGCCCGACCCGGCTGAGTCCGATGACTCCGCTACCTCAGGTGGGGGCGCGGTCGCCACGGCGCTGGCCGACGTCCGGGAGGGCTTCGTCTACATGCTGCGCACGCCGTGGCTGCTGGCCACGCTGCTGTTCGCCTCGCTGATGATCCTGGCGATGATGGGACCGTTCGAGGTGCTGATCCCGTTCCTGGTCAAGGACCGCCTCGGCGGTGGACCAAGCGACCACGCCATGGTGATGGCCGCCTTCGGCATCGGGGGCGCGCTCGGGTCGCTGGCGATGGCCTCCGTGCCGATGCCGCGGCGCTACCTGACCTGGATGATCCTGCTGTGGGGTGTCGGGTGCCTGCCGCTGGTGGTGATGGGACTGGCCACAGCGATCTGGCAGGTCGTCGTCGCGGCGCTGGTGCTTGGCGTGATGTTCTCCGCACCGATGGTGATCTGGGGGACGCTGCTGCAGCGCCGGGTGCCGCCGCACATGCTGGGCCGGGTGGCGTCCCTGGACTTCTTCGTCTCGGTCAGCCTGATGCCCGTGTCGATGGCTCTGGCCGCCCCGGTGTCGGAACTGCTGGGCCTGCGCACCACGTTCTGGATCGCCGGCATCGTGCCGGGGATCGTCGCCGTCGTGGCCATCGTCTGGGCGAGGCTGCCCCAGGACGAGGTCGCGCACCCGCTCCGTGACTGAGCAGCGTCTGACTCAGACCGGCTGGGGCGACTCCTGGGCCTGGCGCGCCCACCACGTCTGCCCCTCCAGGGGCAGGGTGTGGATCGGGTCGTAGTACTCGTAGGTGCGCGTCAGGGCCTCGGGGTCGGTGGCCTCGATCGAGGTGCGGTAGTTCTTCGTCCAGTAGGAGATGCCGCGCACCTCGTCGTACGACGCGACCTGGTGCACCCAGCGCTTCCCCACGAACGGCACGTCGCACACGATGCGCGGCGTCGCGAACCCGGGCAGGTAGCCCATGATGTGGTGCTGCAGCCGCTGCGCGTCGGCCACCGAGACCCGCCAGTGCTCCGAGGCCGGGATCATGTCGCACATGTAGAAGTAGTAGGGCATCACCTGGGCGCCGTCGAGCAACCGGAAGCACAGGTCGAGCAGCGCGTGCGGGTCCGCGTTGACGCCGTTGAGCAGCACGCCCTGGTTGCGGACGTCGCGCACCCCGGCCTCGAACATCGCCTTCGCGGCGTCGGCGACCAGCGGCGTCACCGAGTTGGCGTGGTTGACGTGGGTGTGCAGCGCCAGGCCGACGCCGCGGGAGCGGGCGATCGTGGCGACCCGCTCCATGCCGGCGCGGACCTCGTCCTGCAGCCAGTGCTGGGGGAGGCCCATCAGCGCCTTGGTGGCCAGCCGGATGTCGCGGATGTTCTCGATCTCCAGCACCTTGGTGAGGAAGTCCTCGAGCCGGGCCCACGGCATGTTGGCGACGTCGCCGCCGGAGACGACCACGTCGCGCACCTCAGGGGTGCGGCGCAGGTAGTCGAGCATCTCGGCGTGACGGTCCACCGGCTTGCCGGCGAACTTGAGCTTCTCGACGGTGGGGGTGGAGTTGCCCACCAGGTCCATCCGGGTGCAGTGCCCGCAGTACTGGGGACAGGTCGGCAGCAGCTCGGCGAGCACCTTGGTGGGGTAGCGGTGGGTCAGACCCTCGGCGACCCACATGTCGTGCTCGTGCAGGGAGTCGCGCGTGGCGTAGGGGTGCGAGGACCAGTCGGTGCGGCGGTCGGAGAACACCGGGATCATGTAGTGGCGCACCGGGTCCGCGTAGAACGCGTCGGTCAGCGAGCCCGGCCCCGCAGGGGTCTCGTGGGGCGCCATCGTGTTCATCATCTGTGGCGGCACCAGCATCGACATGGTGGCCCGCTCGGCCTGGTCGCGCTCGAGGTCGGAGTAGAACCGCTCGTCGACGAGGTCGCCGAGCAGCGCCCGCAGCTGGCGGACGTTCTTCACGCAGTGGGCCCGCTGCCACTGGGCGCTCTCCCACTCCTCGCGGGTGACGTCCTTCCAGCCCGGGAAGCGGGTCCAGTCGGGCTCGACCAGCTCGACGCGGCGATAGGGGTAGGGCTGGCCGGTCTGGCCCTCGACGATGGCCGCGATGGACGTCTCGATGCTCATGCCTAGAGTATGAACACCATCCTTCCGGTACATCAAATACATCGCCGGAAGATTTACGCTTGATTGGTGAATGAACGGGAAGGTCTCATGACCGTGACACGCAATCTCGGTGATCCGGTCGGCCTGCACCGGGTGCTCGCGCCCCGGGGCGTGCTGCCCCAGGCAGCCGACCGCCTCGACACCTCGGAGGAGATCCTCGACGACGAGGTCCGCATCCGCGTCGAGCGCCTCAACCTCGACGCGGCCTCCTTCCGCCAGCTCGAGCAGAAGCACGGTGGCGACGGTGCCGCCGTCCGCGCCGAGGTGCTCGAGATCGTCCGCAGCCGCGGCAAGATGCACAACCCCGTCACCGGATCGGGCGGGATGCTGGTCGGCACCGTCGAGGAGGTGGGGGAGCGGTCCCCGCTCGGCCTCGGCGTCGGTGACCGCGTCGCCACGCTGGTGTCACTGACCCTGACCCCACTGGTGATCGAGGACGATCTGGCGGGCTGGGACGGCCGCAGCGAGCAGGTGCCGGCCGACGGCTACGCGATCCTGTTCGGCCGCAGCATCGCCGCCCGTCTCCCCGATGACCTGCCCACCCCGCTCGCCCTGGCGGTGCTGGACGTCTGCGGGGCACCGGCACTCACCGAGCGCCACGTCCGGACGTACGGCGACCCGGTGGTCGTGGTCGTCGGTGGCGCGGGCAAGTCCGGGTCGCTGTGCCTGGCCGCGGCTCGTCGTGCCGGCGCGCGGCGCACCGTCGCCGTCGTACCCCACCAGGGTGAGGCCGACCTCCTCGCGCCCACGGGGCTGGCCGACGCGGTGCTGGTCTGCGACGCCCGCGACCCGGTGGCGCTGCGCGACGCAGTCGTCGGCACCGGTGCACGCGCCGACCTGACGGTCGTCTGCGTGGACGTCCCGGGCTGCGAGGGCGGCGCGATCCTCGCGACCGAGGAGGGCGGCACGGTCATCTTCTTCTCGATGGCCACGTCCTTCAGCGCCGCCGCGCTCGGTGCCGAGGGGCTGGCCGCCGACGTGACCATGGTGGTCGGCAACGGCTACGTCCCCGGCCACGCCGAGCTGGCCCTCGACCTCGTGCGGACCCACCCCGGCGTGCGGTCGCTCTTCGAGCGGAGGGTCTGAGATGAGCAGGACAGTGAAGAAGCTGGACCTCGACCCGGCCACCGTGCGGCAGGCACGCAGCCTGGCGCGCAAGGTGGGTCGTCCGATCGTGAAGCTCGCCCGGGCGCACACCACGGTCTCGGTGGAGCGGGCGACGCTGCGGCTGGCCGGGCTCGGCGGCGCCGACCCCGACGGCACCCCTTGGGTCAACCGGCTCGCCGACGCGGTGCGCGCCGACGTCGGCCTCGAGCACGGCCTGGCGCTGCCGGTCTGGGACGCACTGCTCCGTGGCGAGGCCGAGGACCTCGCCACCCTGGCCCAGAAGGCGTCCGCCGGCTCCGCCCGGTTCCGGGTGCCGGAGGGTCGCGACGCCCAGCGCGCCCGGAGCGCCTCGCGCAAGCAGGTCGCCGCAGGCATCCGGCGCATCGACGCCCGGCGGCGCGAGCGCGAGCGGTTGATCAAGCGCCACGGCGACGCACCACGGCAGCCCTGGATCTACCTGATCGTCGCCACCGGCGACATCCACGAGGACATCCCGCAGGCCAGGCAGGCCGCCCGCGAGGGAGCCGACGTGATCGCGGTGATCCGGTCCACCGGGCAATCGCTGCTCGACTACGTGCCCGAGGGCGCCACCCGCGAGGGCTTCGCCGGCACCTACGCGACCCAGGAGAACTTCCGGCTGATGCGGGCCGCGCTCGACGAGTCGAGCAAGGAACTCGGCCGCTACGTCCGGCTGACCAACTACGCCTCCGGCCTCTGCATGCCGGAGATCGCCGCGCTGGCCGGGCTGGAGCGGCTCGACATGATGCTCAACGACTCGATGTACGGGATCCTCTTCCGCGACATCAACCCCGTCCGCACCTTCGTCGACCAGCGGTTCAGCCGGCAGGTCCACGCCCGCGCCGGCATCATCATCAACACCGGCGAGGACAACTACCTCACCACCGCCGACGCGGTGGAGGCGGCGCACACGGTCACCACCAGCCAGCTGCTCAACGAGTACTTCGGCAAGGAGGCCGGCCTCGAGGACTGGCAGCTCGGCCTGGGCCACGCCTTCGAGATCGACCCCGACCTGCCGGACTCCTTCCGGATGGAGCTCGCCCACGCCCTGCTGGCGCGCGAGCTCTTCCCCAAGGCGCCGCTGAAGTGGATGCCGCCGACCCGGCACATGACCGGCGACGTGTTCCGCGGCTACCTGCTCGACGGCTTCTTCAACCTCGCGGGCGCGCTCACCGGGCAGGGCATCCTGCTCGTCGGGATGATGACCGAGGCGGTGGTCACCCCGTGGCTCAGCGACCGTGACCTGGCCCTGCAGAACGTCCGCTACGTCCTCAACGCCGCGGGCAGCCTGCACGAGGACTTCCGGCCGGCCCCCGACGGGTTCATCGCCCAGCGGGCCCGGCGGGTGCTCGGCGAGTCGATCGACCTGCTCGGGCAGATCCTCGACCACGAGAACGGCCTGCTCGACGCCATCGCCGACGGCACATTCGGCCTGATGCGGCGCCCCGCCCACGGCGGCCGGGGCCTCGACGGCGTCGCCCGCAAGGCCGCCGACTACTACAACCCGGCGACCGAGATCCTGGAGGAGTCATGACCGCGCCACCCGAGGTCCCTCCGTCGGAGGCAGCCGGAGCGAAGCGACTGCTGCGTCCGTACGGCGACCAGGCACCCACGAACCGGGCAGGGGCACGATGACCACCACCAGCAGCCACCATGACGGCCCCACTCCGTCGGAGGCAGCCCGAGCGAAGCGACTGCTGCGTCCGTACGGCGACCAGGCACCCACCAACCCGGCAGGGGCACGATGACCACCACCAGCAGCCACCAGGACGGCCCCACCCCGTCGGAGGCAGCCGGAGCGAAGCGACTGCTGCGTCCGTACGGCGACACGACCGGGGACGGCATGGTGCAGGTCTCGTTCACCCTCCCCATGCCGCACTCCAAGATCGCCGAGGGCGCCGCGGCGCAGCTCGCCGGCAAGATGGGCATGGACCCCGCCCTGGTCGTGCACGCCAAGGCGCTCGGGCCGGAGCACACCTTCTTCGTGGTCTACGGCCGCGTGCACCACCTGGTCGACCCGAGCAAGGTCGAGGTCGTCGAGCGCGACTACGACCTGCTCACCCCCAAGGAGGTCAACGCGGCGATCAAGCGGGCCCTGAGGCGCCGCCTGGTGGTGGTCGGGGGCTGCATCGGCACCGACGCCCACACGGTGGGCATCGACGCGATCCTGAACATCAAGGGGTTCGCGGGGGAGAAGGGGCTGGAGTACTACCGCGAGATCAAGGTGGTGAACCTCGGCGCCCAGGTCTCCGTCCCCGAGGTCGTGGACGCCGCCGCGCGGGAGAAGGCCGACGCGGTGCTGGTCTCCCAGGTCGTCACCCAACGCGACGCACACCTGCTGAACACCCGCGAGATGAGCGCGGCGTTCCGGGAGGCGTTCCCGGCCGAACGGCGACCGCTGCTGGTCGTCGGCGGTCCGCGCTTCGACGAGACCATGTCGGCAGAGCTGGGCGTGGACCGCGTCTTCGGCCGGGGTACGACGCCCGGCGAGGTGGCGAGCTTCCTAGTCCACCGACTGACCACCGAGAGGACACCCACATGAGCAGCCCCCGCCCGGGGCCCGAGGTCGGTCTGCGCGTCGTGCACCGCCGCTACGTGCCGTACTCCCACGCCCACTACGCCGGCCACCTCGTGGACGGCGCCTGGGGGCTCGGCCTGTTCGGCGACGTGGCGACGGAGATGTGCATCCTCACCGACGGAGACGAGGGGCTGTTCGCCTCCTACTCCGACGTGCAGTTCCGGGCACCGGTGCGCGCCGGCGACGTGGTCGAGGCGAGCGCAACGCTGGTCCGGGTCGGCCGCCGGTCGCGGGAGATCGAGTTCGAGCTCGTGGTGGTCGCCCGGGGCGAGGAGCACGGCGCCAGTGCGTCGTCCGCGCGGATGCTCGACGAGCCCGTGGTGGCCACGACGGCCACCGGCACGGTCGTCGTCCCCGCCTCGTGACCGGCTCCGAAGGGCCGAACTGGTATGTACCAGTATCCGGCGTGTCGCGCTTGACACGCCGAC
>DASSLA010000222.1:0-9647 GCA_035689885.1 Marmoricola sp.
GCACAGATTGCGCTGAGCCGCGGAGGATGGACCCCATGAGCGAGTCGACCCTCACCGCCCTGACCAGCGAGGAAGTCCAGGCCGGACTCTCCCTCGAGCAGCTCAAGCAGCTCGTCGGCCTCGTGGAGTACGACGCCAGCCACGACCCGTTCCCGGTCGTGGCCCAGGACGCCGTGTGCTTCGTGGTGGGCAACGCCACCCAGACCGCGAGCTTCTACCAGCTCGCCCTCGGCATGGAGCTGATCGCCTACCGCGGGCCCGAGACCGGCCACCGCGAGTCCAAGTCCTACGTCCTCAAGTCCGGCAGCGCCCGGTTCGTCTTCACCGGCGGCGTCACCCCCGACAGCCCGGTGCTCGACCACCACCGCAAGCACGGCGACGGGGTCGTCGACCTCGCCATCGAGGTCACCGACGTCGACAAGTGCATCGAGCACGCCCGGTCCCAGGGCGCGACGATCCTGGTCGAGCCCCACGACGAGTCCGACGAGCACGGCACGGTCCGCATGGCCGCCATCGCGACGTACGGCGAGACCCGGCACACGCTGATCGACCGCTCGCAGTACCACGGCCCCTACCTGCCCGGCTTCGTCGCCCGCAACAGCACGGTCGTGCGTCGTGAGGGTCACCCGAAGCGGCTCTTCCAGGCGATCGACCACTGCGTCGGCAACGTCGAGCTCGGCCGGATGGACGAGTGGGTGACGTTCTACAACAAGGTCCTGGGCTTCACGAACATGGCGGAGTTCATCGGCGACGACATCGCCACCGACTACTCGGCGCTGATGTCGAAGGTCGTGGCCAGCGGCAACCACCGGGTGAAGTTCCCGCTCAACGAGCCGGCCATCGCGAAGAAGAAGTCGCAGATCGACGAGTACCTCGAGTTCTACGACGGCGCGGGCTGCCAGCACATCGCGCTCGCCACCAACGACATCCTGCGCACGGTCGACATCCTGCGCGAGAACGGCATCGAGTTCCTCGACACCCCGGACTCCTACTACGACGACCCCGAGCTGCGCGCACGGATCGGCGAGGTGCGGGTGCCGATCGATGAGCTGAAGAAGCGCCGGATCCTCGTCGACCGCGACGAGGACGGCTACCTGCTGCAGATCTTCACCAAGCCCATCGGCGACCGCCCCACGGTGTTCTACGAGTTCATCGAGCGCCACGGCTCCCTGGGCTTCGGCAAGGGCAACTTCAAGGCGCTGTTCGAGGCCATCGAGCGCGAGCAGGAGGCCCGGGGCAACCTCTGAGGGAGAGCTCAGCTCGTCGCCCGCCGTGCTGCGCTGCGCATGTAACGCGGAGTACACGTTGCTTAGTGCACCGCCGGCAGTGCACTAAGCATCCATAACTCCGCGTTACATGTGGCGGAGTACGGCGAGGGGTGAGGCGAGCGGCAGGTCGCGATCGCGCATGCGGCCCGCTCGTTCCCGGGCCATCGACGCGGCGAACTCCGCCATGGCGGGGGTCAGGTCCCAGCCGAAGCGGTCCACTGTTGTCTGGAACTCGCCCTGCAGGCGGCGTACGGCGAGCTGGCGCGCCCGACCGAAGAACTCAGGCCAGGTCACGCGTGACATGCCGAAGCCCTCGCCGCAGATGACGTCCTGACGGCGCTTCTCGTCCCACGCCACCTCCTCGGGCGCCTTCTGCGCGGTGCCCCCGCGCTCGGGGCGCTGGAACTTCGTGAAGCCGTCGAACTCGAAGAGGTGTCGACCGACGCGAAGGTCCGCCCAGAACAGTCGGCCGGCCGCCTGGACGGGAAACTGGGTCGTTGCCTCGGCGCCCAGCCTGAGGCCCTCGAGCAGCACGCGCAGGAGCGTCTCGCCACCGCTCTCGGCGCCCGCATCCGAGAACTCGAAGGCCCGACGAGCCTGGGTGACGCCCGGCCAGCACCACATCAGCGCGAGCTGGTCGACGAAGTCCATTTCGCTGGTCCCGCGTCGGCGAGCCGCATCGCAGGCCATCGCACCGGTCACCCACCCGTGTTCGCGGGCAACGTCGAGGGCGGTGCGGGCCAGCCCGGACACGCTCATGCCGTCAACCGTCGACGTGCCCAGCAGGCCGACCCGGGTCAGGTGATGCTTGACGCCGTGGGTGGTGCGCGAACCGCCGACGCCGAAGCGGGTCACGTGGACGAGCCGGTCCTCCGGTCGCAGCATCGGCAGTCGCCAGGCGCGCGCTGCCGAGTCGTGGGTCATCAGGTGCGGTCGCTGGAGCAGCACGTGCGCGGCCCGGTCGTGCAGCTGCATCAGCCCGTCGTACGGATCGAGCGCCTCGAAAAGGCTGCGCTCCGTGAAGACGCCGCGCCGCACGACGACCCATGGGCCGTCGACGCGACTGTTCTTCCGGATCTCCTGCTCGGAGAGGCCGGCCATGAGCGCTTGCTGACGGGTGAACACGCCACCCTGGCGCATCGAGAGGCCGAGGAGAGGATCCATGCCGGGACTCTGAACCCGGCGCGACCGCCCCCGCCACGCGACGCCGTACGCCTGTGGACGCGTTGCCGCCGAGGCCCCCTGTGGACGTCTTCCGGCAACCCAGACAGCTTGTAACGCGGAGTACTGGACGCTTAGTGCACCGCCGGCAGTGCACTAAGCGTCCATGACTCCGCGTTACAAGCGTTGCGGGCGCGCGAGTCGGCCAGACACCGAGATCGAATCCGGGCCCTCAGCCCACCTTCTCCCAGCCTCGCCTCTCCCTACGGCTGCCGCCGCGGGAGTCCTCGCGGCTGCGGTAGACGATGTAGGGGCGGGTCAGGTAGCCCAACGGGGCGCTGAACACGTGCACCAGGCGCGTGAAGGGCCATAGGGCGAACAGGCCGAAAGCGACGAGAGCGTGCAGCTTGAAGCCGATCGGGGCCTCGGCCATCAGCTCGGGCTCGGGTGAGAAGGCGAGGAACGAGCGGTACCAGACCGAGACGCCCTCGCGGTAGTCGTAGTGGCCGCCGACGTTGAGGACCGACCCGGCGATGGTGTTCCACATCCCCAGCAGGATGACCACGCCGAGGAAGGCGTACATCACCTTGTCCATCACCGTGGTGGCCGAGAACACCGGGCCGACCGTACGCCGGCGGTAGACCAGGATCGCCATGCCGATGAGGCACGCGAACCCGGCCGCCAGGCCGCCGGTGATCGCGGCGGCGTGGTAGACCTCCGGCGTGATGCCGAGCGCGTCGGTCCACGACTCCGGGATCAGCAGGCCGATGATGTGGCCGCCGACGACCCCGAGCATGCCGAAGTGGAACAGCGGGCTGCCGATGCGCAGCATCCGCGACTCGTAGAGCTGCGAGGACCGCGTCGTCCAGCCGAACTTGTCGTAGCGGTAGCGCCAGAAGTGGCCGATCACGAAGGTCGCCAGGCACAGGTAGGGGACGATCACCCACAGGAACGTGCTCATCGCGGACCTCCGACGGGGATCTTCGGGTCGATCATGTAGGGCTCCAGCCCGACCTCCTCGGCTGGCGGTCCCTCCTCGACGAGGCGCCGCACGGCTTCACGGTCCGAGCCGTCCAGCTCGGGCAGGGTGGCGCACACCGCGATCATCGCCTGCTCCCACGGCGAGCCGGCGTCGGCCAGCGCCAGGCGCAGCATCTCCACGCCCGCGCGATGGTCGAGCAGAAGCTGCCACGCCGCGTCGTGGTCGACGGCCGCGCCGAACTGCAGCACGGCGCACAGGTGGTCGGGCAGCTCGCCGGACTCGTCGTCGGGGTCGAACTCCACGCCGGCCTTGCGGTAGGCCTGCTTGAACTGCACCAGCGCCACCCCGCGCCGCCGCGTGTCCCCGAGCGAGAAGTAGGTCAGGTAGAGCGCGCACCGCCGGGTGTGGTCGAAGGTGGCGACGTACTCCTCCTGCAGCGCACGCAGGTCGCCGCTGCGCAGGTGGTCAACCAGCCGTTGCAGCGGAGCGGCCACCACCTCCGGGAGCCCGGCCAGCACGTCGTCGTCCAGGGCGGCGAGCAGCTCGTCGGTCGGGTAGTCGAGCAGCGCCGAGCACAGCGCCCAGGTACGACGACGCTGGTCGGTGTCCAGCGCGTGTGAGCGGGCCGCGCGCTCGCGGTCGGTCCTCAGCCAGCGGCGCGGCATCTCACTCCTCCCCGTCGCCGGCCGGCGGGAACAGCCCCTCGGGGGTGCCCTTGCCGTCCCAGTTGAGCAGGTTGACGCGCCCCTTGGCGGAACCCCCGCCGACCAGGGTGTCGGAGGTTTGCCGCTGCTGCAGCGCCGCGAAGTTCTCCGCGGCCACGGGCGTCAGACCACCCGAGCCCTCGCCGAAGATCTCCGGGTTGCCGCCGCCGTACTCGCTGACCGGGCAGTCTGTCGCCAGCTCCTCCAGGGCGTGGGCCTGCTCGGCATGGGCCGGCGGGATGACGTAGCGCTCGTCGTACTTGGCGATCGCCAGCAGCCGGAACATCTCGTACATCTCCTCGCCGGTCATCCCGACGGCCTGGGCGATCGTGTCGTCGGGGTCGCGACCGAGGTTGATGTCGCGCATGTAGGAGCGCATCGCGGCGAGCCGCTTGAGCACCGCCTCGACCGGCGCCGGGTCGCCGGCAGTGAAGAGGTTGGCGAGGTACTCCACCGGGATCCGCAGCGCATCGATCGCGGCGAACAGGTTGCCCTGGTCCTCGGCGTCGTGGCCGGTCTCCTTGATCACGTCGACGACGGGTGAGAGTGGCGGGATGTACCAGACCATCGGCATGGTGCGGTACTCCGGGTGCAGTGGCAGCGCGACCTGGTAGTCGTTGATCAGCCGCCACACCGGGGACTTCTTCGCGGCCTCGACCCAGTCGCCGGGGATGCCGGCCCGCTCGGCCTCGCGCTGCACCTCGGGGTCACGCGGGTCGAGGAACACGGAGCGCTGCGACTCGTAGAGGTCGTGGTCGTCCTCGACCGACGCGGCCTCGAGCACCTTGTCGGCGTCGTACAGGACCAGGCCGATGTAGCGCAGCCGGCCGACGCAGGTCTCCGAGCACACGGTCGGGATGCCGACCTCGACGCGCGGGTAGCAGAAGGTGCACTTCTCGGCCTTGCCGGTCTTGTGGTTGAAGTAGACCTTCTTGTACGGACACCCCGAGACGCACATCCGCCAGCCGCGGCAGCGGTCCTGGTCGACGAGCACGATGCCGTCCTCGGAGCGCTTGTAGATCGCTCCCGAGGGACACGACGCGGCGCACGACGGGTTGAGGCAGTGCTCGCAGATCCGCGGCAGGTAGAACATGAACGTCTGCTCGAACTCGAGCTTCACCTTGTCCTCGATGCCCTTGAGCATCAGGTCACGGGCGGCGTGCTCCTGCGAGCCGCCGAGGTCGTCGTCCCAGTTGGCCGACCACTCGACGTTCATGTCCTCGCCGCTGATCAGCGACTTCGGTCGCGCGACCGGGAAGTTCTCGCTCTGCGGCGACCTGGTCAGCGTCTCGTAGTCGTAGGTCCAGGGCTCGTAGTAGTCGTTGATCGACGGGAGCTTGGGGTTGGAGAAGATGCTGAGCAGCTTCTTGATCCGGCCGCCTGCCTTGAGGGCCAGCCGCCCGTTGGGCTTGCGCACCCAGCCGCCCTGCCACTCCTCCTGGTCCTCGTAGGTGCGCGGATAGCCCAGCCCGGGCCGGGTCTCGACGTTGTTGAACCAGACGTACTCGGTGCCGGTGCGGTTGGTCCACGCCTGCTTGCAGGTCACCGAGCACGTGTGGCACCCGATGCACTTGTCGAGGTTCATCACCATGGCCATCTGTGCCATGACACGCATCTCAGTACTCCACCTTCGTCGTCCGCTTGCGGATGGTCGTGACCTCGTCGCGGTTGGTGCCGGTCGGACCGATGTAGTTGAAGAAGTACGCGAGCTGCGCGTAGCCACCGACGATGTGGCTCGGCTTCATCAGGATCCGGGTCAGGCTGTTGTGGATGCCGCCGCGCTTGCCGTCGCGCTCGGTGAGCGGTACGTCGATCAGCCGGTCCTGCGCGTGGTACATGAACACCGTGCCCTCCGGCATCCGGTGGCTCACGATCGCCCGGGCCGCGACCACGCCGTTACGGTTGACCGCCTCGATCCAGTCGTTGTCCTTGATCCCGATCTTCGCGGCGTCGACGTCGGAGATCCACACCGACTGGCCGCCGCGCGAGAGCGAGAGCATGAACAGGTTGTCCTGGTACTCCGAGTGGATCGACCACTTGTTGTGCGGGGTCAGGTAGCGCACCGAGACGCCCAGCTCGCCGGTCGCGCCGACCTCGGGCTCGCCGAAGAGCCGTGCCATGTCGAGCGGTGGTCGGTAGACCGGTAGGGCCTCGCCCATCCCGATCATCCAGTCGTGGTCGACGTAGAACTGCTGGCGCCCGGTCAGGGTGTGGAACGGCTTGTGCCGCTCGATGTTGATGGTGAACGGCGCGTAGCGACGTCCGCCCGACTCCGAGCCGGACCACTCCGGTGAGGTGATCACCGGCACCGGCGCCACCTGGGTGTCGGCGAAGGTGATCTGCTTGCCCTCGTGCTCGGCGGCCAGGTCGGCCAGCTGGGTGCCGGTGCGCCTCTCCAGGAACCTGAAGCCCTGCGTGGCGAGGTGCCCGTTGGAGACACCGGCGAGGTGCAGCATCGCGTCCGCCATCTGCACGTCGGTCTCGACCTTCGGCTGTCCGGCACCCGCGCCAGCACGGGCGACGCCGTTGCGCTGGCGAAGGATCTCCACCTCGCGCTTCACGTCGTAGGCGACGCCCTTGGTCAGCATGCCGACCTTCTCCAGCAGCGGACCGATCGAGGTCATCTTGTCGTGGACGGCGGTGTAGTCGCGCTCGGCGACGGCGATCACCGGCATGGTCTTGCCGGGGATCGGGTCGACCTCGCCGGTGCGCCAGTCCTGCACCACCCCGTGCTCGCTGGCCATCGCCTCCGGGGTGTCGTGCCACAAGGGCTTGGCGACGACGTCCCTACGGGTGCCGAGGTGGTCCACCGCGAGCTCGGAGAACCGCTTCGCGATCGCCTTCCACGCCTCCCAGTCCGTCTTGGTCTGCCACGGCGGGGCGATCGCCGGGTTGAACGAGTGGATGAACGGGTGCATGTCGGTGGTGTTGAGGTCGTGCTTCTCGTACCACGTCGCGGCGGGCAGCACGACGTCGCTGAAGATCGTCGAGCTGGTCATCCGGAAGTCGATGGTCATCAGCAGGTCGAGCCGGCCTTCGGCCGCCCGTTCGGCCCAGCGGACGTCGTGGGGCCGCTTGTCGGGCGGG
Organism: Marmoricola sp.; assembly: GCA_035689885.1. Classification (GTDB taxonomy): domain Bacteria; phylum Actinomycetota; class Actinomycetes; order Propionibacteriales; family Nocardioidaceae; genus Marmoricola. The sequence goes on from DASSLA010000222.1 coordinate 7,203, forward strand.
GCTTCCTCGGCCGTGGCCGCGCTGTCGGTGCCGAGCAGGTGGCGCAGGAAGTACTCGTTGCCCTTGGCCGAGCTGCCGAACAGGTTGGAGCGCCACAGGCTGAGCACGCGTGGGTGGTTGTCCTCGTGTTCGGGGTCCTCCACCGCGAACTTGAGGCTGCCGGCCTTGAGCTGCTGGGCGACGTACGCCGGCACCTCCATCCCGGCCGCGTCGGCCTCGTCGGCCAGCGCCAGGCTGCTGCGGTCGAAGGTCGGGTAGCTCGGGCTCCACCCCAGCCGCACCGACTGGGCGAGCAGGTCCATGACCGCCCGGCCGGCGAAGATGCCGGTGCCGGCGTCGAGGTCGTCGGCGGTGAAGGTGTCGTAGCGGTACTGGCTGGTGTTCACGTACCAGTACGCCGTCTGGTTCATGTGCCGCGGCGGGCGGTGCCAGTCCAGCGCGAACGCCATGTGCTGGAAGCCCATGATCGGGCGGATCTTCTCCTGCCCGACGTAGTGCGCCCAGCCGCCGCCGTTGCGGCCCTGGCAGCCGGTGATCGTGGTGAGCACCAGCATCGCGCGGTAGATCTGGTCGGAGTGGAACCAGTGGTTGGTTCCCGCGCCCATCAGGATCATCCCGCGGCCACCGGTGTCGATCGCGTTGTGCGCCCACTCGCGGGCCAGCCGGGTCACCTGGGCGGCCGGTACGCCGGTGTGCTGCTCCTGCCAGGCCGGGGTCGCAGGAGTTCTCGGGTCGTCGTACCCCTCTGGCCAGGTGCCGGGAAGACCGTCGCGGGCCACGCCGTACTGCGCGAGCATCAGGTCGAGCACGGTGGTGACCAGCCGGCCGCCGACCCGGGCCACCGGCACGCCCCGGCGGTCGAAGGCGACCGACCCGTCGGGGCTGTCGAACCGGGGGAGCTCGACCTCGACGGACTCGCGGACGCCGTCGTACATGGTCAGCGCGGGGTCGATGTCGCCGAGCTCGAGGTTCCACCGTCCGGCGCCCTCGTCGCCGAAGCGGTGTCCGATCGAGCCGTTGGGAATGCGGACCTCGCCGGTCGTGCTGTCGATGACGGCCGGCTTCCACATCGTGTTCTCGCTGCCGCCCTCGGGGTGGCCGATGTCGCCGGCGACGAGGTACTTGCCGGGGCGGTAGGTCCCGTCGGCCGACTGCTCGAGGCAGACCAGGTGGGGCAGGTCGGTGTACTGCTTGTTGTAGCCGGCGAAGAAAGGGGTCTCCCGGTCGACGAAGAACTCCTTGAGCACCACGTGGCCCATCGCCATCGCTAGCGCGCCGTCGGTGCCGGGCGCCGGGGTGACCCACTCGTCGGCGAACTTCACGTTCTCGGCGTAGTCGGGCGCCACCGCCACGACCTTCTGGCCGCGGTAGCGCGCCTCGGTCATCCAGTGCGCGTCCGGGGTGCGGGTCATCGGGACGTTGGAGCCCCACATGATCAGGTAGCCGGCGTCCCACCAGTCGCCGGACTCGGGGACGTCGGTCTGGTCGCCGAACATCTGCGGCGAGGCGTTCGGCAGGTCGGCGTACCAGTCGTAGAAGGAGAGCATCGGGGCCCCGACCAGCTCGAGGAACCGGGCGCCCGAGGCGTAGGAGACCGGCGACATCGCCGGGATCGGGGAGAACCCCGCGATCCGGTCGGGGCCCCACCGCTTCACCGTGTAGACGTGCGCGGCGGCGATGATCTCGGTGACCTCGTCCCACGAGGCCCGGACCAGTCCGCCCTTGCCGCGGGCCTTCTTGTAGCGGCGGGCCAGCTCCTGGTCCTGCACGATCGAGCCCCACGCGACGACGGGGTCGCCGTACTGCTGCTTGGCCGCGCGGAACATCTCCAGCAGCACGCCGCGGACGTAGGGGTAGCGCACCCGGGTGGGGGAGTAGGTGTACCAGCTGAACGCAGCGCCGCGGGGACATCCGCGGGGCTCGTACTCGGGGCGGTCGGCGCCGGCCGAGGGGTAGTCGGTCTGCTGCGCTTCCCAGGTGATGATCCCGTCCTTGACGTAGACCTTCCACGAGCAGGAGCCGGTGCAGTTCACGCCGTGGGTGGACCGGACCACCTTGTCGTGGCTCCAGCGGTCGCGGTAGAAGGCGTCGCCCTCGCGGCCGCCCTCCTTGTGCAGTGATCGCCGGTCCTCGGAGACCTTCGCCTTGGTGAAGAAACGCCTCGTGCCGATCAACGCGCTCTCCAGCGGACCCTCCATCGTGGGGCGTTCCTCGGCTGCGGTCACTGCGTGATCACCTCTCTGCGGTACGGCGTACGACGGTCAGGGTCAGGACGAGGGTCAGGGCAGCGGTGATGGAGAGCAGGAGCAGGCCGAGGGAGTAGGAGTCGGTGCGGCCGTAGATGTAGCCCATCAGCAGGGGCGGCACGAACCCGCCGAGCCCGCCTGCGGCACCGACCAGGCCGGTGACGCCGCCGACGCGGGCCGGCTCGGTCACCTGGGCGAT
>DASSLA010000223.1:0-8544 GCA_035689885.1 Marmoricola sp.
ATGGACCAGCTGCCGCTGGACCGCCGGATCACCGACCTGCGCGCGTTCGCCCGGCTGGGGGAGGAGGGCGTCGACCTGTTCCTCACCGACTCCACCAACGCCGAGGTACCTGGCTTCACGACCCCCGAGGCGGACATCAGCCCGGTGCTCGACCGGGTGTTCCACAAGAGCCAGCAGCGGATCATCGTGGCCTGTTTCGCCAGCCACGTGCACCGCGTCCAGCAGGTCCTCGACGCCGCGGCCCAGCACGGGCGCAAGGTGGCCTACGTGGGGCGCTCGATGGTGCGAAACATGGGCATCGCCCGCGACCTCGGCTACCTCAACGTCCCGCCCGGCCTGATCGTCGACACCAAGGCGGTCGCGGACCTGCCTCCCGAGAAGGTGGTGCTGATCTCCACCGGCTCGCAGGGTGAGCCGCTCTCGGCGCTGAGCCGCATCGCGCAGCGCAACCACAACTTCGTGCACATCGAGGAGGGTGACACCGTCGTGCTCGCCTCCTCGCTGATCCCGGGCAACGAGAACGCCGTCTATCGGGTGATCAACGGCCTGGCCCGCTGGGGCGCCAACGTGGTGCACAAGGGCAACGCGCTGGTCCACGTCAGCGGCCACGCGAGCGCCGGTGAGCTGCTCTACTGCTACAACCTGGTGCGCCCCAGCAACGTGCTGCCGGTGCACGGCGAGGTGCGCCACATGCGGGCCAACGCCGCGCTGGCGGTGGCCACCGGCGTGAGCCCCGACCGGGTGCTGATCGCCGAGGACGGTGTTGTCGTCGACCTGGTCGAGGGCCGGGCGCGGATCGCGGGGAAGGTCGACTGCGGCTACGTCTTCGTGGACGGCAGCTCCATCGGCGACGTGACAGAGTCCTCGCTCAAGGACCGCCGGATCCTGGGCGAGGAGGGCTTCATCTCGGTGATCGTGGTGCTCGACTCCCAGACCGGCAAGGTGGTCAGCGGACCGGAGATCCACGCCCGCGGCTTCGCCGAGGACGACAGCGCGTTCGACGAGATCAAGGACCCGATCATCGCGGCGCTCGACAAGGCCGTCTCCGAGGGCGTCGAGGACTCCTACCAGCTGCAGCAGACCGTGCGACGGGTCGTCGGCCGCTGGGTCAGCGGCACGCACCGCCGCCGCCCGATGATCATCCCGGTCGTCCTCGAGGCCTGATCCCGCCTCTTGACAACGTGCCGAAAGGCACTTTTCGGGTGTCCTGATTCCGCCTCGGGAACGGTTCCGCTCTCCTAGACTGAATCAGTCCGGAGCACCTTCCACTGTTCTCGAAAGCACCCTGGGACCGTCCATGCACCTCGCTGAGTCCCCCCGAGCAGAGGGGGTGCGTCGCCTCTACGAGCTGATGCGGCGCGTGAACTCCTCGACGGACCTCTCCGAGGTGCTCGACGAGATCGCGAGCGGCGTGGTCGAGGTGCTCGGGTACGGCGTCGCGGCGATCGCCCGGCTCGAGGGCGACACCTTCGTGATGACCAGCGTGGCCGGGCCCGACGACGTGCGCGAGCAGATCATCGGCCGGCGTACGCCCGTGGCCTCGATCTTCAGCGAGTACGCCAACGCCGACGAGTGGGGCGTGCTCCGCTTCATCCCGCACGGCCGGCTGCCCGACGAGCTCGAGGAAGCCGCCTGGGTGCCCGACATCGAGCAGGGTGACGAGCCCGACTCCTGGCACCCGCTGGACACCCTCTACGCGCCGCTCTACTCGGCGACCGGCCAGCTCCTCGGCAACATGTCCGTCGACCTGCCGCCCGGCAACCGGATCCCGAACCAGGAGGAGCGCGAGCTCCTCGAGATGTTCGTGGTGCAGGCGGGCCTGGCGATGTACAACGCCCAGCAGCGCGAGCGCCTCGGCGACCAGGTCCGGATGGGCGAGATGCTCCGCTCGGTGTCGTACGCCGGGCAGATCGCCGAGCTCGACCAGTCGCTCTACGAGGCCGCCCAGGCCGTCGCGAAGGGACTGCAGGCCGAGCACCTCTGGATCCGCTGCTTCCCGACCGGGGACCTCGGGCACGTCGAGGAGTCCGCGGCGTACCCGCCCGAGGACGCAGAGTCGGGCCGCGAGGTCGTCGAGCTCAGCGGCACCCTGGCGCGGCGCGCGTGGGACCTCGGCCGACCGGTCACGATCACGATCGAGCACGCCGACGAGCCCGGCGCCGAGCTCACCGAGGCCGAGCGGTGCCTGGTTCGCGAGCTGGTCTCCGGCTCGCCCGACAAGGGGCTGATGGCCGCCCCGGTCGGCGTGGCCCGCGAGCTGCTCGGCTACGTGCTGCTGCTGCGCGACGTGGCCGAGAACCCGTGGACCGACGAGGAGCAGGAAGCGGTCATAGAGGTTGGCCGTGCGCTGGGCAGGGTCGTGCTCAACGCCCGGCTCTACGAGCGCGAGCGCCACCTGGTCGGCGAGCTGCAGGAGCTAGACCGCTACAAGGGCGAGCTGATCGCGACGATCTCCCACGAGCTGAAGACCCCGCTGACCTCGATCATCGGCCACGTCGAGCTCCTCGGGGACCTCAACACCGGTATCGACTCGGTCGACGCGATCTCGCGCAACGCCGAGCGGCTCAACCGGCTGGTGTCCAACCTGCTGGCGTACTCCCAGGTGCAGGACAAGCGCCACAACCGCCGCGAGCCGGTGAACCTCAACGACCTCGCCGAGCAGAGCGTCGACCTGATGGCGCTGCAGGCCGAGATGGGCCGCGTGGCGATCACCCTCAAGGTGCCGTTCGACCCGGTGATCGTCACCGGTGACCCCGACGAGCTCGGCAAGGTGATCAACAACCTGGCCAGCAACGCGGTGAAGTACACCCTGCCCGGCGGGTCGGTCGACCTCGAGGTGCGCACCGACGGCAAGCACGCCGTGGTGTCGTGCCAGGACACCGGGCTGGGCATCTCCAGTGCCGACCAGGTGCACCTGTTCTCCGCCTTCCACCGCTCGAGCAACCCCGAGGCGCTCTCCATCCCCGGCACCGGCCTGGGCCTGGCGATCTCCCGCAGGATCGCCCAGATGCACGGTGGGGAGATCCTGGTGGCCAGCGAGCTGGGCCGCGGCAGCACCTTCCGGCTCCGATTGCCGCTGCGCGAGGACGAAGTCACCGAGTAGTGGCGGCCGACACGCCCGGCTCCCGCGGGCGTGTGACGCGTGGGACGGATGTGGTCTGCGGGTAGATTCGCCAGCATGGCGACCCGTACGTCTTCCCCGCCGCGGTCGCGCAGCAAGAGCGTCCCTGCCCAGAAGTCGGCCCAGAAGTCGGCTCAGAAGTCGAGGCAGGGGGGATCGAGCTCGCGGACTCGGGCCTCGGGAACCAAGTCAGGGCGCAAGCCCGCCTCCAGGTCGAGCGCGGCCTCCCGCAAGCGCGGCGGCCGCCCCGCCCCGCGGGCGGTCCGCAGCGGCACGGGTCCGGTCGCGACCCTCTTCCTCGCGATCGGCCGGGTCCTGGCGACGGCGTGGCTGGGGGTCGCCCACGCGATCGGCGGCGGGGTGCGCCGCATCGGGCACACCGCGAGCGAGCTCGAGCCCGAGCACCGTCGCGACGGCGTCGGCCTGTTCCTGGTGGGGATCGCGCTGGTGGTCGCCGCCGCGGTCTGGTGGCAGCTCCCGGGCGGCATCGGCGAGTTCACCCGCACCGTGGTCGCCGGCTCGGTCGGGCTGCTGGCGTGGTTCGTGCCGCTGCTGCTCTGCTACGTCGCCTGGCGCAACCTGCGCGACCCCGAGGCCAACGGGCCCGCGGGACGCCAGGTGGTCGGCTGGACCTCGCTGTTGTTCGGGGTGCTCGGCATCGTGCACATCGCCAACGGCTCCCCGACGCCCGAGCTCGGCGACACAACACCGCTCCAGCAGGCCGGTGGGGCGATCGGGTTCGTGGTCTCCAAGCTGCTGCTCGACCTGCTGCAGACGTCGTACGTCGTGGTGCCGCTGCTCGCCCTGCTGGCCTTCTTCGGCCTGCTCGTCGTCACCGCCACCCCGCTCTACCAGATTCCTGTCCGGCTCCGGGAGCTCGCCGACCGGCTCACCGGCCGTCCGGTGGCCGCGGAGCCCCAGGAGGCCGCCCCGCCCAAGCGGTCGCGTGCTCGCCGTCTCGACGACGAGATCGACCCCGAGATGGGCGACCCGGCCTACGACACCCCGGTGATCGAGGGGCGCGAGCTCGGCAAGAGGCGTCGAAGGAAGGAAGCCGCGGCCGACACCGAGGCCACCGGGCCCGTGGAGGGGGAGACCAAGGAGGCGCTCGAGCCGCCGCCCCACTCGCCGCTCCCGGCACGCGTGGAGCAGCTGTCCCTGTCCGGCGACGTGACCTACTCGCTGCCCGACGGCGCGGTGCTCAAGCCCGGCTCGGTGCACAAGGCCCGCTCGAAGGCCTCCGACGAGGTCGTCGAGCGGCTCACCCAGGTGCTCGAGGAGTTCGACATCGACGCCCAGGTGACCGGCTACACCCGGGGCCCGACGGTGACGCGCTACATCGTCGAGCTGGGCCCGGCGGTGAAGGTCGAGAAGATCACCGGCATCCAGAAGAACATCTCCTACGCGGTCGCCTCCGCCGAGGTGCGAATCCTCAGCCCGATCCCGGGCAAGTCCGCCGTCGGCATCGAGATCCCGAACACCGACAAGGAGGTCGTCTCCCTCGGCGACGTGCTCCGGTCGGCCAACGCGCGCAACGACCACCACCCGATGGTGTGCGGCCTGGGCAAGGACGTGGAGGGCGGCTTCGTGGTCGCCAACCTCGCCAAGATGCCCCACCTGCTCGTGGCCGGCGCCACCGGTTCGGGCAAGTCGAGTTTCATCAACTCGATGATCACCTCGCTGCTGATGCGGGCCACGCCGGACGAGGTGCGGATGATCATGGTCGATCCCAAGCGGGTCGAGCTGAACGCCTACGAGGGCATTCCGCACCTGATCACGCCGATCATCACCAACCCGAAGAAGGCGGCCGAAGCGTTGCAGTGGGTCGTGCGCGAGATGGACATGCGCTACGACGACCTCGCCAACTTCGGCTTCCGGCACATCGACGACTTCAACAAGGCGGTGCGCGCGGGCAAGGTGGAGGTCCCCGCGGGCAGCGAGCGGGTGCTCGCGCCGTACCCCTACCTGTGCGTGATCGTCGACGAGCTGGCCGACCTGATGATGGTCTCCCCGCGTGACGTCGAGGACTCGATCGTGCGGATCACCCAGCTCGCGCGTGCGGCCGGCATCCACCTGGTGCTCGCCACCCAACGGCCGAGCGTCGACGTCGTCACCGGCCTGATCAAGGCCAACGTGCCCTCGCGGCTCGCCTTCGCCACCAGCTCGCTGGCCGACAGCCGCGTCATCCTCGACCAGCCGGGCGCGGAGAAGCTGGTCGGCCAGGGCGACGGGCTGTTCCTGCCGATGGGCGCGTCCAAGCCGGTGCGCGTGCAGGGGTCGTGGGTCACCGAGGCGGAGATCCACCAGGTGGTGAAGTTCTGCAAGGACCAGCTGCAGCCGACGTACCGCGAGGACGTCACCGCGCCGCAGTCGGCCAAGCGCGAGCTGGACGACGACATCGGTGACGACATGGAGCTGGTGGTGCAGGCCATCGAGCTGGTGGTCTCCACCCAGTTCGGGTCGACCTCGATGCTGCAGCGCAAGCTGCGCGTCGGCTTCGCCAAGGCCGGCCGTCTGATGGACATCCTGGAGAGCCGCGGCGTGGTCGGCCCGAGCGAGGGCTCCAAGGCCCGCGACGTGCTGATCAAGCCCGACGACCTCGACGACGTGATCGCCAACCTGCAAGGGGAGCAGTGATGGAAGAGACGGATCGCCCACAGGTCGCGGTCGAGCACCGCGCGCGCGTCGCCGCAGCCGTCGGGATCGCGGCAGCGGTCGTCACGGTCGCCTGGTTCTCCCGCGCCCTGCAGACCAGCTCGCCGCTCGACTGGGCGGTCTGCGTGGTCGTCACCGCCATCGGGGTGCTGCAGCTCCTGGTGATCCGGGACAGCCGCGCACCCCTGCTGCTGGCCGACGAGCAGGGCGTGCGGGTGCGCCACGGCGAGACCTGGAGCGGGCTGCGCTGGCAGGACATCGACCACATCGAGGTCCGCCACCCCCGTCGGGGCCTCCTCGGCTGGCTGCGTGACGGCAAGGTGGTGTTGCACCCGGTCGTCGCCGAGCTCCCCGAGGAGCTCCCCACGGAGTCCCTGGACCTGCCGGCACCCGAGTCGTACGTCGTGCCGCTGAGCGTGACCACCCGGGTCACCAGCGTCGGACTCTCGGGCGAGCTGAGCGCCGACCTCGACGAGCTCGCCGAGGGGCGGGCTCCGGTGATGGTGCTCACCCGCGTGGTGCCCGCCGCTCCCGCGGCCGAGGAGAAGGCCGAGCCTGAGGACGCCGCCGGCGCGGCGAGCGAGCAGGGCGAGGACGACACCGAGGACGAGACCGAGGAAGCGGCCGAGGAGGAGACCGGGGAAGCGGCCGAGCCAGAGCTGCCCGAGCAGTTCGACCCCGTCGAGCCGGGGCGTGCACCACGGCCGGCGGCGCGAGCCGAGGTCACCCGCGAGACGGTCCGCGTGCAGCCAACGGCCCCCGCCGTGCCCGCCCAGAAGTCGACCGCCGAGCCCGTGGTCGTCGCGGCGATCGAGGAGAGCGTGATCGAAGCCAGTCCGCCAGCGCGCCTGACCCAGGTGCCGCGCGAGGACCCCGTGATCGGGCCGCTGGTGCTGGCGGCGCGCACCCGGGCCCGGCTGAGCATCGACGAGCTCAGCGAGCGCACCCGGATCCGGCCGCACGTGCTCGAGAGCATCGAGGTCGACGACTTCGTGCCGTGCGGCGGCGACTTCTACGCCCGCGGCCACCTACGCACGCTGGCGCGGATCTTCGGCCTGGACGCCCAGCAGCTGCTCGACCTCTACGACGAGCTCTACGCCAGCGCCGAGATCGAGGCCCGGCAGGTGTTCGAGGCCGAGCTGGCCACCGGCATCGGTGGTGGCCTGCGGACCACGGCCACCGGCCCGCGCTGGACCCTGCTGGCGGCCAGCGTGCTGGCGCTCGCGCTGGTGTGGGGAGCCGCCCGCATCTTCAGCGACACCCCACAGGAGCTGGTCAGCCCGGCACCCGAGGTGGTCGACACCGCCGGACTGGCCTCCGGCGCCGAGCAGGCGGAGGAGCCCAGGTCGACGCTGGCGCCCCTGCTCGTCGCCGCGAAGGGTGGCGATCCGCAGGTCGTGGTCCGCGACCGGGACGGCCGCATCCTGTGGGCCGGCAAGCTCGGCGACGGCAAGGAGCAGCAGGTCATCGGACTGGCGCCGTTCGAGGTGACCGCGAGCAACGGCGGTGCGGTGAAGGTCACCTTCCTCGGCAAGCCCCGGGGCACGGTCGGGGACACGGCGGAGGCAGGGAGCAAGCAGTACGGCTGATTGGGTCGGGCGAGGGAGGGTCCGTCATACTGGCCGACGGCCCATGAACCCTTCCTCCACCGCCCCTGCCCCCGACGCCGCGCTGACTTCCGTCGCGATGGTGACCCTCGGCTGTGCCCGCAACGAGGTCGACTCCGAGGAGCTGGCCGGGCGTCTCGAGGCCGGCGGCTTCCGGCTGGTCGAGGACCCCGCCGAGGCGGAGACCGTGGTGGTGAACACCTGCGGCTTCGTCGAGGCCGCCAAGAAGGACTCGGTCGACACCCTGCTCGCTGCCGCGGACCTCAAGGACACCGGGACCACGCAGGCCGTGGTGGCCGTCGGCTGCATGGCCGAGCGGTACGGCGCCGAGCTGGCCGACTCGCTGCCCGAGGCCGACGCGGTGCTCGGCTTCGACGACTACCCCGACATCGCCGGGCGGCTCCGGTCGATCCTGGCCGGGGAGCAGCTGCACCCGCACATCCCGCAGGACCGGCGACTGCTGCTCCCGATCGCTCCTGCCGAGCGCAGCACTGCGGCCGACGTCGTCGTTCCGGGCGTCTCCGGCGGTGCCGAGATCGGTGCCGGCGGTCCGGCCAGCGGCCCCCGCACCGTACGTCGCCGCCTCGACTCCGGCCCGATGGCTCCGCTGAAGCTCGCCTCGGGGTGCGACCGGCGGTGCACGTTCTGCGCCATCCCCGCCTTCCGCGGCTCGTTCGTCTCGCGGCGGCCGACCGAGGTGCTCGACGAGGCACGCTGGCTCGCCGCGCAGGGGGCCAAGGAGCTGTTCCTGGTCAGCGAGAATTCCACGTCGTACGGCAAGGACCTCGGTGACCTCCGCCTGCTGGAGACCCTGCTGCCCGAGATCGCTGCGGTCCAGGGCGTGGAGCGGGTGCGGGTGTCCTACCTGCAGCCCGCGGAGACGCGGCCCGGACTGGTGTCTGCCATCGCGGGCACGCCCGGCGTCGCTGCGTACTTCGACCTGTCCTTCCAGCACGCCGCCAACCCGGTGCTGCGCCGGATGAAGCGGTTCGGGGACCCCGGCTCGTTCCTGGGACTCCTCGAGCAGGTGCGGGCCCAGGCGCCCGACGCCGGCGTGCGGTCCAACTTCATCGTCGGCTTCCCGGGGGAGACCGAGGGCGACTTCGCGGTGCTGTGCGACTTCCTCACCGAGGCCCGCCTCGACGCGATCGGCATCTTCGG
>DASSLA010000224.1:0-4272 GCA_035689885.1 Marmoricola sp.
TCGGAGGCGATCATGCTCGGTGCGCTGTCGTTGAAGTGGAACTGGCGCAAGCGCCAGGAGGCTGCGGGCCGGCCGACCACGAGCCCGAACCTCGTCTTCGGCGGCGACGTGCACGTGGTGTGGGAGAAGTTCTGCCGCTACTTCGACGTCGAGCCACGGATCGTGCCGCTGCGGCCTGGGAAGTACACGATCGGACCCGACGACGTGGAGGGGCAGGTCGACGAGAACACCATCGGCGTCGCAGCCGTGCTGGGGACCACGTTCACCGGTCACAAGGACGACATCGTCGGGATCAACGACCTGCTGGTCGGGATCAAGGGTGAGCGCGGGCTCGACGTACCCCTGCACGTCGACGCCGCCAGCGGAGGGTTCGTCTGGCCCTTCCTCTACCCCGACTCGGCCTGGGACTTCCGGCTGGAGCAGGTGCGGTCGATCAACGTGTCGGGGCACAAGTTCGGCCTGGTCTACCCGGGCATCGGCTGGCTCATCTTCCGCGACAAGTCGGACCTGGCTCCGGAGCTGGTCTTCGAGGAGAACTACCTCGGCAAGACCGACTCGACGTTCACCCTGAACTTCTCGACGGGGTCGGCGATGGTGCTGGCGCAGTACTACAACTTCATCCGGTACGGCAGGCCCGGCTACTCCTACATCATGCGCGCGATGCAGGAGAACGCCCGGACCCTCACCGAACAGCTGCGCGGGCTGCACACCTTCGAGATCATCGGCGAGGACGAGGAGCAGCTCCCCCTCGTCGCCTTCCGGCTCGACGGGGACCCGGGGTACGACGAGTTCGACATCGCCTGGCAGCTGTCGGCCGAGCGCGGCTGGATGGTGCCGGCGTACACGCTCCCGCCCGATGCCCAGGACGTCACCATCATGCGCGCGCTGGTGAAGCAGACGATGAGCCGTGAGCACGTGGACACGTTGACGCGCGACATCGCCGACGCGTGCGAGACCCTCGCCAAGAAGGGCGGCGCGCACGCGGCGGAGCGGCAACAGATGCGCTCCGGGCCAGGGCACTGAGGCACCCTGGCCGGGAGAGTTGGTTGGTTGGTTGGTGGAGCTGGCGGGAATCGAACCCGCGTCCTGTGGCGCCGTACCAGGTCTTCTCCGGGTGCAGTTCGTGATGTCGCTTTTCTCGGCCCCGGCACTCCCACGAACAGGTTGCCGACGGGCCCAGTCAGGATGAAGTCCCGATCAACCCTCCTGACAGGAGTTGATCAGCAAGTCCTCTAGATGAGATCAGGATCCGGGACGAGGACGGATGCCCGGTCTGACCCTTCGATCACTGCTCAGGCAGCGAGAGCGAAGTCGTTGCGATTAGATTCGGCAACTATGAGTTCCAGCGGACGTTAACGAGATGACGCTGGCTTCTCGACCCGCTTCTCCTGGGACGTACGTCCCCAGTCGAAACCAATCAGCCCCTCTTGAGTTGTGTCTCCAGTCTACGGATCAACACTGACACTCTCATCCCCTATTCCCCGCAGTCCCGCCGAGTGGGCCGCGAAGAGCTCCTCGAGCAGCCGCTCCCAGTGGTCGGCGACAGCGCCGGGGTTCAGCTCACGCACCCGCTGCTGACCGGCCTTCCCCATCGCCGCGCGCAGCTCTGGGTCCTCGATGGCCCGGTTGATGGCCCCCGCCAGGGCTTTCACCTTCAGTGGCTCGACCAGCAGGCCGGTCACGCCGTCCTCGACGAGCTCCGCGGGACCCGTGGGGCAGTCGAACGCGACGACGGGAGTGCCGAGGTTCATCGCCTCGATGAGCACCATCGGGAGGCCCTCGAAGCGCGAGGAGAGGATGAAAAGAGCCGCCCGGCTCAACTCCTCCTCGAGCTCCTCGGTGAACCCCATCAGCTGCACGCGGTCACCGAGGCCGAGCTTGTCGATCCGGGCCTGCAGGCGGTCGTGACGGGGCCCGGAGCCGAAGATGTGCAACTTCCAGTCCGGGTGCTGCTCTCCGACCCGACGCCACGCCCGGATCAGCAGGTCGAAGCCCTTCTGCCGGCTCAACCGTCCCGCGGCCACCGCGACGTTGTCGTGCCGGGAGAGGGCAGGGCCATCGTGCTCCACCGCGACGGCGTTGGGGACGGCGACGATGCGTGCGTCTGGACCGAGCAGCTCGCGGTACTGGTCACGGTCACGCTCGGTGAGCGTGACCAGGGCGTCGAGACGGCCGTAGCTGTCCCGGAAACGTCGCTGGAGCCCCTCGCTGTGCGCCCGCAGGTGCAGGTGCTCCTGGGCGACCGTGATCACACCGGGTCGCGCCCACCTCGCCAGCGCAAGGTTCAGGCCCGAACGCGTGGTGACGACGACGCCGTCGTGCACGCTGCGCAGGTAGCGACGCAGCGCCAGGTCCCCTGCCGCGTTGTACTGCCGGGACCTGCTCTCCTCACGCGGCGTGACCACGCTCGGCAGCCGACGAAGGGCGCCCTGCCCGACCCGGCGAGCCACGGCCGCCGGACCACCACGCCAGCCGGTGTCGAACGCCTGGCCGGTCAGCACGCGCAGGACGACACCGGGAGGGACGGGGAACCTGGTCTTCTCGCGGTGCCGGTAGACGCTGACCACCTCGATCTCGTGACCGCGCGCCGCGAGGAGACCAGCGGTGTTGAAGACGGTGCGGACCGTGCCGCCACCGAGATAGGCGTTGAAGAGAATGAACCGGATCCGCATGACACCCCCCGTCCTTGGCCACGCGGTCCGTCCCTCGTCGAACAGCGTCATCGCATTGTGCCACCACCGTTCGTGAAATCACGTCTATCCGAACGGGCGAAGGTCCCGGACTCTTAGCCGGCGGGCGGCTGTCCGAACAGCTCCACGCCGTTGTGCCAGCAGACCCGGCGCAGCCACGCCTCCCCGAGTCCGGCGTGCCGCTCCCCCAGCCCGGCCAGCCCGTCCAGCTGCTCGCGGTAGGGGTAGGGGATCGTCGGGAAGTCGCTGCCGAGCAGCACCCGATCGCCGAGGTCCGCCAGGCGCGGCAGCAGGTCGTCGGGGTATGCCGCCTCGGCGTCGAAGAACCCGGTGAATACCATCGTGGTGTCCAGCCGCACGTGCGGGTGTGCCTCGGCGAGCGCGAGGAACTCGGCGTACTCCGGAGCTCCCATGTGCGCGACGATCGCCGTCAGCCGGGGGTGGCGACGGAGCAGGCGCTCGAGGTGCTCCGGGCCGGTGAACTCGTTGCCGACCGGCCCCGAACCGACGTGGATCACGATCGGCGTCCCGGCGTCCTCGATCGCGCCGAACGCCTCGTCGAGCAGCGGGTCGTCGAGTCGGAACTCCCCCACCTGGGTGTGCAGCTTGAACACCTCGACGCCGCCCTCGACCAGCCCGGCCACCTGCTTCCCCACGCCGGCCTCGGGGTAGAACGTCGCGGACCGCAGGCAGTCCGGCACGTCGGCGGCGAAGTCGCGGGCCCAGTCGTTGAGGTAGGCCGCGATGCCGGGCTTGTGCGCGTAGGGAAGCGCCGAGAAGCGGCGTACGCCGAAGCGGCGAAGCTGCTCGACCCGCTCCTCGTGGCTGCCGCGGTAGCGGATCGGCCACTCCCTGCCGATCTTGGGACCGGCGGCGTCGAACTGCGCCCACACCTTGGCCTGCACGTTGGGCGGCAGGAAGTGGACGTGGACGTCGAAGAGACCCGGGAGCCCGAGGTCGCGCCAGAACGGCGTGACCTCGGACTCCGCGTCGTCGTCTGCTGGGCTGCTGGGCTCGGCTGGGCTCACCCGAGGACGGTAGCGAGCCACTCCCGGGTCGCCGCGACGTCCACCCGCCGGAAGCCCGAGACCCCGGTGCACTTGTCGTTGATGCCGTAGCGCCGTGGGCCTCGACCTCCTCGACGGCGAAGCCCGCGTCGGGGTCCTCGTCCGCGAACGGCAGCGGTGCCTCCTGCGCGACCCCGGGTGGCGGGGGGCGGGGATTACACGAACTGCCCCACCAGTCACAGCCCAAAAACACCGATCGTCCCGGTTTGTCCCACTCGAGTGGGCCAGACCGGGACGACCGGGATGGTGCGGTCTGCTCAGAACTTCAGGCCGAAGCCCTCCAGCCAGTCCTGCACCACCGGGATGTCCACCCGCTGGTAGCCGCCGAGGTAGCGGCAGTTGTCGGTGTAGCCGTAGCTGGTCACCGCGACGATCTCGCCGTCGAGGAAGACGGGGCCGCCCGAGTCGCCGAAGCAGGTGCCGCCGGTGCCCTTGTTGTCGTTCGGGTTGCCGTTGGTCTGCAGGATCTGCGGGGTCAGCTTCTGGCCCGGCATGTCGACGTACCGGCGTGCCAG
>DASSLA010000225.1:0-6042 GCA_035689885.1 Marmoricola sp.
GGCCACTCGGTGTTGCCGACCTCGATCGCCACCGGGCCGCCCTGGGTGCGTCCGTGCCGGACGCCGCCGGTGATCCGGACCTCGTCCTGCTCGAACTTCATCCGGGCGCCACGGCCGTAGCCCAGTCGCCGCCGCGCGAGGGCCTCCGCGACGTCGGCGGAGGTCACCTGCACGTGGGCGGGCAGGCCCTCGAGGATTGCGGTCAGCGAGGGGCCGTGGGACTCCCCCGCCGTCAGCCAACGCAGCATGGCGCCAGTGTTTCACGCAGCAGACGTCGCGCCGGCGGCACCGTCAGTAGCCGAGACCTCGCGCGAGCGCAGGTGCCGCGACCACGGCGATCGCCGCGCCGACCAGCATGAACGGCCCGTAGGGGAAGCGTCGGCGCAGGCTGCGGTTGACCGCCGCGAGCACCACTCCCCCGATGCCTCCGACGAACACCATCAGCGCCAGTCCCATCAGAATGTGTGCCCAGCCGAGGTAGCCCAGGGCGGGTCCGAGAACTCTGGCCAGCCGCACGTCGCCGAAGCCCCAGGCACCGAAGAGCCACCAGAACCCCCAGAACCAGGCGCCGATCACCAGCCATCCCCAGCCTGCCCGGACCAGCGAGTCCAGGTCGCCGTCGACGAGCGCCGCGGCAGGGATCAGCACTGCCAGACCGACGTACGTCGGATGGATCACCCGGGTCGGCAGCAGCGTGGTGCGCCAGTCGATGACCAGCAGCGCGACGCCGACGGGGACGAGCGGGGCCAGGTAGAGCAGCGCGCCGGTCCAACCCAGCTGCGCCGCGAACACCCCGCCCACCAGGGCCGACCAGCCGGCGAGGTGCAGGGACAGGTGCGGCAGCGCCGCGATGTCAGCGTACGACTCCTTGGGCGGCGGTGGTGCGAGCTTCGTCGGGGCCGGTGCCGTGTCGGTCTCGCTCCCCGGATCGGCCGGTGGCGCCGGCTCGGGCTCGGGGATCAGCGCGATCACCCGGGGCGCGGACCACCCGAGCACCCCACACACCAGCGCGACGACGAGGGCCGCCGGCCAGTGCAGGGAATCGAGCCAGTGCATGCGCGCAATCTAGGGGATGCTCAGCCGTCGTCGCGGGACGTGTGCACACCCCGACGGTCGAGCTCGGCGAGGGCGGCCTCCCGGAGCGTCGTGGCCGACACCTCTCCCCCGGTCATCAACCCGACCTGCAGCACCGCCTGGTGCGCCAGCAGGTCGACGCCGGTCACCAGCATCCGCCCCGAGGCACGGGCGGCCTCCGACAGCGGGGTGGGCCACGGGTCGTAGACGACCTCGAACACCGCCGGCACCTGCCCCAGGGCCTCGAGCAGCCGTGGGCCCTGGGCCGCGGCGGGGACGGTCGAGACCACGAGGTCGGCCTCGACCGAGGCGGCCTCGTCGATCACGCCGACGTCGAGCCGCGGTGCCTGCGGGTGGGCCGAGACCGCCGCGACGGTCTCCTCGGCCCGTGCCGGGTCGCGCACCAGCAGTCGAGCGCTGGTGCAGCCCAGGCCCGTCAGGGCGAGGAGCACGCTCGTCGCCGTGGCTCCCCCACCGAGCACCACGGCTCGGGGCACGTGGTGCAGCCCCTGTTCCTCGAGGGCCGCGCGGGCGCCGGGCACGTCGGTGTTGGCGGCCGCCCGGTGTCCCTGCTCCAGCACCAGCGTGTTCGCGGCACCGGTGCGCAGGGACCACTCGTCGTGGTCGTCGGCCAGCGGCATCGCGGCGCGCTTGAGAGGCATGGTCAGCGACAGCCCCCGCCACTCCTGGCCGAGGCCGTCGAGGAACCCCGGCAGGGCCTCCGTGGTCACGTCGAACTGGTCGTAGCGCCAATCCAGCCCGAGCTCGTCGTACGCCGCCCGGTGCATGGCCGGCGAGAGCGAGTGGGCAACGGGTGATCCCAGGACCGCGCACCTCACCTCAGCAGGCGTCCGAGGTCTCGCAGTACTGCTGGTACTCCTTCTTGTAGCGCAGGAACTCGTCGTAGTCCTCGGCGAACTTCGTCTCCCCGGTGCGCAGGTTGACCGTGACGTAGAACAGCCAGTCGCCCTCCGCGGGCTCGAGCGCCGCCCGGATCGCCTCCTCGCCCGGAGCCTCGATCGGTCCGGGTGGCAGGCCGGGGTTCTTGCGGGTGTTGTACGGCGAGTCGACGTCGAGGTCCTCCGGGGAGATCGCGACGCCGAGGTTGCGACCGAGCGCGTAGTTGACCGTCGCGTCCACTTCGAGCTTGCCGAAGGTGGGCGGCCCCTTGGTCTCGAGCCGGTTGTAGAGCACCCGCGAGATCTTCGCCATGTCGTCACCGCGCCCCTCGGCCTCGACCAGGCTGGCGATCGTCATCACCTCCGCCGGGGTGAACCCCAGCTGCTCGGCACGGGCCTCGAGGTCGGCGTCCTCGGCGGCCTGCCTCCAGCGGTCGACCATGGCACGCAGGATCGTGCGGGGACTGTCCTTGGGACCGACCTCGTAGGTCGCCGGGAAGAGGTAGCCCTCCGGGTTTCCTTCCGCGTAGTCCGGCAGGCCCAGGGCCGTGGGGTTCTCCAGCTCCCGGGTGAACTGGGCACGCGGGAAGTCGGTCTTCTCCCCCAGCAGCGTGGCCACGTCGACGGCGCGGAGCCCTTCGGGCACGGTGACCTGGTTGCGCACCCGGTTGACCGGGTCGACGAGCACCTCGAGTGCCTCGGACGCCTTCATCTGCTTCTGCAGCGTGTAGAAGCCGACCTGGATGTTGCGCGACTCCTGGTTCTCGAGGGCGGCGGCGGTGAAGGCGTCCACGCTCTTCACCACCCCGGCCGCCTTCAGGTCGCGGCCGATCTGGGCAGAGGTCGCGCCGTCCTTCACCTCGTAGAGCACCTCACCGGTGCCGGGACCGGCGTAGTCGGGCGCCGGGGCCAGCCGCGCGCTGATCTCGTCGTAGGCGATCTTCCCGCCCAACGCGAGACCGCCCGCCACGACGACCAGCACGAGCAGCACCGGGATGCAGCCCCGCCGGCGACGACGCCGACTCGACCGTCTCCCTCGACGAGGCTCCTCGCGCTCGATGAAGGCGGGCTCGTGGTCCTCGGGGTCGGGCTCGCCCATTCCCAGGCCTAACTGGCTCACGCGGTCTCGTCCTCGTCTGTCTGGGGCGAGACCAGCTCGCCCGCCGTTGCCCCTGTCTGTCGCTCCCGATCCAGTGCCCCCTGCAGGATGACAACCGCCGCGGCCTGGTCCACGACGGCGCGCCGTTTCCTGCCCTTGCGACCTTGGGCCCGCAGCTGCCCCTCGGCGGTCACCGTGCTCAAGCGCTCGTCGCACAGCACCACCGGCACCGGGTCGAGGCGCCGTGCCAGCGCCTTGGCGAACTCACGCACCCGGGCCGCCGACGGTCCCTCTCCTCCCGAGAGCGAGCGCGGCAGCCCGACGTACGCCACGACGGCACCGAGCTCCTCGACGAGCGCGGCGATCCGGGCGAGGTCGCCGTCTCCCCTGGCCACGGTCTCCACCGGGGTGGCGAGGATGCCCGAGGGGTCGCTGCTGGCGACCCCGATCCGGGCGTCGCCCGGATCCACCCCGAGTCGCACGCCGGTAGGGAGCTCCACGGATCGATCAGCCCCCGGCTGCGCGGTTGGCGAGTGCGTGCCTGATCGCGGACAGGGCGTCACCGGCGCGCGCAGCGTCCGCACCACCGCCCTGCGCGACGTCGTCCTTGCCGCCCCCGCGTCCCCCGAGCACCTCCGAGGCGACTCTGACCAGGGTGTTCGCCGAGATGCCGGCGGCGCGTCCCGCGTCGTTGACCGCGACCACCACCGACGGCTTGCCGTTGGCGGAGCCGACGATCGCGGCCACCCCCGGCCGGTCGGCGGGCATCCGGTTGCGGATGTCGAGGGCGAGGGTGCGTACGTCGCCACCGCCGGCACCGTGCGCCTCGTGGCCGACGAACGAGACCCCGCCGACGTCCTGCGCCCCGGCGGCGAGCTCGCCGGCCGCGGACAGCAGCTGCTGCAGGCGGACCTTCTCGATCTCCTTCTCCGCGACGCGGAGCCGGTCGAGGATGTCGTTGACCCGCTCGGGCAGCTGCTCGGGACGGGCCTTGAGCGTCTCGCTGAGCTGGGCCACGAGGACGTGCTCGCGCGCCAGGAACCGATAGGCGTCGCCACCGACGAGGGCCTCCACGCGGCGGACGCCGGAGCCGATCGAGCTCTCGCCGAGCAGCTTGACCACCCCGAGCTGGCCGGAGCGCCGCGCGTGCGTGCCGCCGCACAGCTCCCGCGCCCAGTCACCCACGGAGATGACGCGCACCTCGTCGCCGTACTTCTCGCCGAAGAGCGCCATTGCGCCCGACCTGATCGCGTCCTCCTGGCTCATCACCTCGGCGTGGACGGCGAGGTCGTCGAGGACGAGGTCGTTGACGCGCGCCTCGACGTCGGCCATCGCGGAGGCCGGGACGGGCCCGGAGGCGGAGAAGTCGAAGCGGAACCGACCGGGTGAGTTCTCCGAGCCGGCCTGGCTCGCGGTCTCCCCCAGGGCCTCGCGGAACGCTTTGTGCACCATGTGGGTGGCGGTGTGCGAGCGGCTGATCGAGCGCCGACGGTCGACGTCGACCACGGCCTGCGCGTGGCTGCCGAGGCTGACCTCGCCGGCCAGCACCCGGGCCTTGTGCACGATCAGGCCGGTGATCGGGGACTGCACGTCGAGGACCTCGATGCGGGCTCCGCTGTCGAGCTCGATGATGCCCTGGTCAGCGAGCTGGCCACCGCCCTCCGCGTAGAACGGGGTCCGGTCGAGCACGAGCTCGATGTCGTCGCCCTCGTGCGCGGTCTCCACCACGCCCGACGCGCCGACGATGCCGCGGACGGACCCTTCGCTGACCTGCTCGGAGTAGCCGGTGAACTCCACGGGGTGCCCGATGCGGTCCGCGATGTCGCGGTAGGCACCGGTCTGCGCGTGCTGCCCCTTCTTGGCGCGGGCGTCGGCCTTGGCCCGCTGCCGTTGCTCCTCCATCAGCCGGCGGAACCCGGCCTCGTCGACGGAGAGCCCCTTCTCCGCCGCCATCTCCAGGGTGAGGTCGATCGGGAAACCGTAGGTGTCGTGCAGCGCGAAGGCCTTCTCTCCCGACAGCGTGCTGCCGCCGGCGGACCGCACCTCGCTCGCGGCGGTGTCGAAGATCGTCGTGCCGGTGCGCAGCGTGGTGCGGAAGGCGTCCTCCTCGGCGTACGCGACGGTCGAGATGCGCTCCCAGTCCGCAGCGAGCTGCGGGTAGCCGGCCTGCATCGTGTCCCGACTGACGGGGAGCAGCTCGGGCAGCGCGCGGTCCTCGTAGCCCAGCAGCCGCATCGACCGCACCGCGCGACGCAGCAGCCGGCGCAGCACGTAGCCGCGCGACTCGTTGCCGGGCGTGACCCCGTCGCCGATCAGCATCATCGAACTGCGCACGTGGTCGGCGACGACCCGGAACCGCACGTCGTCGTCGTGGTTCGCACCGTAGCGACGATCCGTCAGCTCCTGGGCCCGCTCGATGACCGGGAACATCACGTCGATCTCGTACATGTTCTGCTTGCCCTGGAGCAGGTAGGCGACCCGCTCGAGGCCCATGCCGGTGTCGATGTTCTTCTTCGGCAGCGAGCCGGCGATGTCGAAGTCCTCCTTGGACCGGACCGCGCTCAGCTCGTCCTGCATGAAGACGAGGTTCCAGATCTCCAGGTAGCGGTCCTCGAGCTCCGGCGGCATCGAGGTGCGCGTGGTGGTGCCGAACTCCCCGTCGGGGCCGTACTCCGACCCGCGGTCGTAGAGGATCTCCGAGCACGGCCCACCGGGACCCGGGACACCCATCGACCAGTAGTTCTCCTTGGGTCCGAGCTTGACGATCCGCTCGTCCGGCAGCCCGGTGACCTTCTTCCACAGCTCGAGCGCCTCGTCGTCGCCGTGGAGCACCGAGGGCCACAGCCGGCTCTCCTCGAGGCCCCAGCCGCCGTCGGCCTGCGACTTGGTGACCAGGTCCCACGCCAGCTCGATGGCGCCTTCCTTGAAGTAGTCACCGAAGCTGAAGTTGCCGCACATCTCGAAGAACGT
>DASSLA010000226.1:0-4733 GCA_035689885.1 Marmoricola sp.
CCACCCACTCCAGCAGCCGGCCCATCACGGTCTCGTAGGACTGACGCGGGTTGAGCCAGCCGAGCTCGGGAGTCACCTTGGCCACCGTGGGCGTGAGCACCACGTCGTGGTCGCGGTAGAACACCTTGCTGACCTTGGCCGAGAGCCGCAGCCGCGCGATGGAGAGCGGCAGCCGCCACGAGTTGCGCACGGCGTGCCGGGCCAGCCCCTGGGTCAGGTTGTCGTGGCGGCGACGATCGAACGTGCGGTTGAAGGTGCGCCGCCCAGTCGCGGTGAGGTAGAGGGCGAGGGTGCTCCAGTAGTTCAGGAAGTCGTCGGCGAAGACCTCCGGCACCGGGGCGTCCACCTCCTCGACGTGGTGGCCGAGCTTCTCCAGCAGGCGGGCGGTCTCGAGGACCGTCCGGGTGGTCTCCTCGTCGGTCTCCCGGTCGCCGATCGAGTCCAGGACGAGCCCCACGCGCAGCCGCCCCCGGCCCGGTCCGGTCACGTCGCCGACCGGGGGCAGCTCGAGGTCGCGGTAGACCCGCTCCGCCTCGCGCACGAACGCAGCGGTGTCGCGCACCGAACGGGTGACCACGCCGTCGTGCACGATCCGCACCGGCATCTCGCGGTGCACCCGGTCGCTGGGCACCCGCCCCCTGGTCGGCTTGAGCCCGACGA
Organism: Marmoricola sp.; assembly: GCA_035689885.1. GTDB lineage: Bacteria > Actinomycetota > Actinomycetes > Propionibacteriales > Nocardioidaceae > Marmoricola. Next base: position 661 of record DASSLA010000226.1, read on the forward strand.
GGCCGTTGCACGCCGCGGGGATCCGGATCGACCCGCCGCCGTCGTTGGCGTGCGCCATCGGCACCGCCCCGGCTGCAACGAAGGCCGCCGACCCGGCCGAGGACGCACCGGAGGTGTGCCCGGTGTGCCACGGGTTGCGGACCGGGGGCTCGTCGACGAACTCGGCGCTGGCGCTGAAGCCGTACTCCGAGAGCCGGGTCTTGCCGATGGCAGTGGTGCCGACGAGCCCGAACATCCGCGCGAAGTCGCCGTCGCGCCGGGCCGGGTGGGCGAGGAAGGCACGAGTCCCCTGCTGCGTGGGCATCCCGGCCAGGTCGCTGTTGTCCTTGACGAAGGTCGGCTGCCCGGCGAAGAAGCCGTCGTGGGGCCGCTCTGCCTCCGCCCGTGCCTGGTCGAACCGCTCGCTGGCCAGGCCGGTGAGCACCTCGTCGAGCCGGCGGGTGCGCTCGATGGCGGCGTCGATCACCTCGCGTCGCGAGACCCGGCCGGCGCGGATCTCGGCGGCCAGCCCGACGGCGTCGTGCTCGCCGAGGGCGTCGTCTCCGAAGGCGTGCACCCGGGCCCGCGGCGCCGGAGGGGGTGTGGTCATGGCCGAACGCTAGCGGGGGTGCTTGGCTTGAGGCATGGACCTGTCCACGTCACAGGAACGGTCATCTCAGCCGCCACGGGAGCCTGCTCCCGGGCCGACACGGGCTGCGCTGGAGGAGCTGGTCGCGGAGCTGCCCGAGGGCACCGTCCGGACCGCTCCGGAGGCCTGCGAGTCCTACAGGTTCGACCGGAGCCAGGACCCGGACGTCGGCACGCCTGCCGCGGTCGTGCGCGCGCAGACCGCCGTCGACGTGCAGGCCACGTTGCGCTGGGCGTCGCGGCACCGGGTGCCCGTCGTCCCGCGGGGTGCCGGGAGCGGCCTCTCCGGCGGGTCCTCCGCCGTCGACGGCGGCATCGTGCTCAGCCTCGACCGGATGCGCGCGATCGAGATCGACACCGACTGCCGCGTGGCCGTGGTCGAGCCGGGCGCCTTCAACGCGGAGGTGAAGGCCGCGGCGGCGGCGGAGGGGCTGTGGTACCCGCCCGACCCCTCGTCGTACGAGTTCTGCAGCATCGGCGGCAACGTGGCCACCAACGCCGGGGGCCTGTGCTGCGTGAAGTACGGCGTCACCAGCGACTACGTGCTCGGGCTCGACGTGGTGCTCGCCGACGGCACCCTGCTCACCCTCGGGGGCAAGCGGATCAAGGACGTCGCGGGGCTCTCGCTGCTCAAGCTGTTCGTCGGTAGCGAGGGCACCCTCGGGGTGGTCACCGGGGCGATCCTCCGGCTGGTGCCCGCCCAGGGCGAGCGCGCCACGATGGTCGCGACCTTCCCGTCGATGAACGCCGCGGCCCGCGCCGTGGTGGCGATCGGGGCGAAGGTGCGGCCCTCGATGCTGGAGCTGATGGACAACGCCACCATCAACGCCGTCGAGGACTTCAAGCCCCGAGGGCTGGACCGTTCGGCGGGGGCGCTGATGATCGCCCAGTCCGACGCCCCCGGCGACGCCCGCACCCTGGAGGTCGAGGTGATGCGGGAGGCGAGCGTCGCATCCGGTGCCGACGAGGTGTTCGTCACCGCGGACGCCGACGAGGCCGAGATGTTCGTGGAGGCGCGGCGGATCGCCATCCCGGCCATCGAGACCCGCGGCACGCTGCTGCTGGAGGACGTCGGCGCACCCATCCCGCGCCTGCCCGACCTCATCGACGGGATCGCGGGAATCGCCGACCGCCACGGCGTGGACATCCCGGTGATCGCGCACGCGGGTGACGGCAACACCCACCCGATCATCGTCTTCGACCCGATCGACACCGCCGTCGCCGCGCGCGCCACCGAGGCGTTCGCGGAGGTGATGTCGCTGGCGATCTCGCTCGGCGGCACCATCACCGGAGAGCACGGCGTGGGGCGCACCAAGAAGTCCGCCCTGCCCGAGCAGCTGGGGCCGGACGTGCTGGCGCTCAACCGCCGCGTCAAGGCGGCGCTCGACCCGGACGGGATCCTCAACCCCGGCGCCGTGCTGTGAGCCGCTAGGTTCGGGAGGCATGAACGCGATCATCGAGCGCAAGCTGTGCGGCCCCGGACCCAGCAACCCCTACCCCGAGGCGACGGCGGCGCTCTCGCTGCCGCTGCTCGGGCACCTCGACCCGGCGTTCCTCGCGATCATGGACGAGACCTGCGACCGGCTCCGCGAGGTGTGGGGTACGTCGAACGCGCGCACGCTGCCGATCTCGGCCACCGGGTCCGCCGGGATGGAGGCAGCCTTCGTGAACACCGTGCGCCCCGGTGACGTCGTGGTGGTCGCGGTCAACGGGCTGTTCGGCAAGCGCATGTGCGACGTGGCCGCCCGCTGCGGCGCGGAGGTCGTCGCCGTCGAGCACGAGTGGGGCACCCCGGTGGACGTCGACCGGGTCCTCTCCGCCCACCCCAGCCCGGCGATCATCGCGGCGGTGCACGCGGAGACCTCGACCGGGGTGCGCTCCGACATCGCGGCGCTCGGCGCCGGAAAGGGTGACGCGTTGCTGGTCACCGACGCGGTGACCTCCATCGGCGGCATCGAGCTCGAGGCGGATGCCTGGGGCATCGACGTGGGCTACGCCGGCACGCAGAAGTGCCTCGGCGTCGCTCCCGGGCTCGCGCCGTTCACCATCAACGAGCGCGCCTTCGAGCGGCGGGTGGAGAAGCCGCAGTCGTGGTACCTCGACCTCGGCCTGCTCGGCGGCTACGTCGGCGAGGCCGAGGGCAAGGGTGGCCGTACCTACCACCACACCGCTCCGGTGGCGATGGTGCGCTCGCTGCACGCAGGGCTGGGCCGCATCCTCGACGAGGGGCTCGACGCCGTGCTCGCGCGCCACCACGAGGCTGGCCGGGTGCTCCAGGACGGGCTGGAGGAGCGCGGGCTCACCCTGTTCGCGGAGAAGGGGTCACGCCTCCCCGAGCTGACCACGGTGCGCGTGCCCGAGGGCGTCGACTCCGCCGCCGTACGCGCCCGGCTGCTGGAGCGCCACAACCTCGAGATCGGCAACGGCGCCGGCGAGTTCGCGAACACCGTGTGGCGGATCGGGCTGATGGGCCACAACGCGACGACCGGCACCGCGCTGCAGGTACTCGGGGCTCTCGACGACGTGCTCGCGACTGCTTGACCGACGGACTGACCGGTTACCTGAGCGATCGGGAGCGGGCCACCCCACGCCGGTGGCAGTCCACCAGGTGGGTGTCGACCAGGCCGAGGGCCTCCATGAGTGCGTGCATCGTGGTCGGTCCCACGAACGCGAAGCCGCGCTTGCGCAACGCCCTGGACAGGGCCACCGACTCCGGTGCGGTCGTCGGCACCTCGCTGGCCACCCGCGGCGCCGGGTCGGTGTCGGGCCGGAACCCGTCGATGAACGCCTGCAGGCCCTCCTCCTCGCGCAGCAGCAGGGTGGCCGCCGCGTTGCGTCGGGCGGCCTCGATCTTCGCGCGGTTGCGCACGATGCCGGGGTCCTGCATCAGCCGCGCGACGTCGTCGTCGCTCATCGCCGCGACCTTGTCGACGTCGAAGCCGTGGAACACCTCGCGGAAGTGCTCGCGCTTGTTGAGGATCGTCAGCCAGGACAGCCCGGCTTGGAACGCCTCGAGGCTGAGCCGCTCGAAGTAGGCCTGCTCGCCCCGGGCCGGCACTCCCCACTCCGCGTCGTGGTAGTCGCGCAGCACCCCTGGCCGGCTCGCCCACGGGCACCGGGCGAGGCCGTCCTCGCCCAGCACAGCCCCCGTCACCGGCGGTGCACCAGGCGCACCGTCGGCAGCGCGGGAGCGTGCAGGGGCTCCTGCGGGTCGTCCTCGGGCAGGGCGAAGCGGTCGCCCTCACCCCGGGAGAGCAGGGCCTCCCAGGCACCGCGGTGCGCCACGATGTCGTCGTGGTCGCGGCCGATGAAGTTCCACCACATCACGATCGCCTCGCCCAGCGGCCGGCCGCCGAGCAGCAGCAGCCGCGTGTCCGCGTCGGCCTCGAGGACCGTCTCCTCGAGACCGGGCTCGAGGTAGCCGAGCGCGTGCAGGGCGAGTGGCT
>DASSLA010000227.1:0-19645 GCA_035689885.1 Marmoricola sp.
GTACCCCCGTGCCCTGTGGAACGCCAGGGATGCCTCGTTGGGTGGCTCGAGGTTGACCTCGAGCAGGAACCACGGCGTGGTGCGGCCGGCGTCCTCCTCCAGCACGTCGTAGACGCGCGAGCCGAGCCCGCGCCGGCGGAAGTCCTCGTGCAGCACGATCCGGTCGAGGTAGCAGAAGTCCTCGTAGCGCTCGCTGAACCAGGCGAAGTTGTCCGAGTCGTACGCCGCGCCCGAGGCGAACGTGATCACGAAGCCGGCGAACCGGTGGTCCACCTCGATCACGTGCGCGTGGTCGGCCAGCGCCTGCAGGGCGACCAGGCGCTCCTCGTCCATCGGGGCGAGCAGCTCGACGTTGCGCTCGTTGAGGGCCAGCACGTCGGCGTGGTCCTCGGGCGTGATCGGTCGCAGCCTCACGGCGTCCTCACAGCGTCACCGGGTCGTCCAGGTAGCGCACGCCGGTCGCCTCCTCGCTGATCTGCCACAGCCGTCGCGCCGTCCCGGCGTCGCGGGCGAGCCGGCGCGGGTTCACCACGCGCGGGTGTCCGCGCATCTGCAGCGGCCCGTCCGGTCCGACGTACGACGCGCCGGGCAGGTCGGACGTCGCGGCCATCAGCGTGGGCAGCGCACCGAGTGCCGGTGGCTGGCCGGCGAGCTCGAAGGCCGCCTGCAGGATGGTGGCGCTGAACCGCAGCCGCTCGCGGGTGTTGCCGGTGTTGTAGCCCGTCCCCATCAGGCCCGTGGCGGCGTAGCCGGGATGCGCGGCAAGCGCCTTCACCGGCACCTCGAGGCGGGTGGTGCGCCGGTCGAGCTCGAGGGTGAACAGCAGGTTCGCCAGCTTGGACTGCGAGTAGGCCCGCCAGCGCCGGTAGTGGCCGTGCATGCGCGGGTCGTCCAGCGGCGCGGTGCGGGCGAACCGGCTGGCCTGCGAGCTGACCGTGACCACCCGTGCGTCGCCGGACTCGATCAGCCGCTGCATCAACAGCCCGGTCAGTGCGAACGGACCGAAGTGGTTGGTCGCCATCTGCAGCTCGAAGCCGTCAGCGGTGCGGTGGTACGGCGTCGCCATCACGCCCGCGTTGTTGACCAGCAGGTGCAGTGGACCCAGTGCGGCGGCCTGCTCGGCTGCGAGACGCACCGACGTCAGGTCGGACAGGTCGATGACGAGTGGATGGAGCGTCGCCTCCGGCAGTGCCTCGCGGACGTGCGCCATCGTCTTGTCGAGCTTGGTCCGGTTGCGTGCCCCGAGGATCACCTCGGCGCCGTGGCGCGCCAGCTCGAGCACGGTCTTCTCGCCGATGCCGCTGGTCACGCCGGTGACCAGCGCGCGCCTGCCGGTGAGGTCGGGGATCTGTTCCGGGGTCCAGGGTGGAGCCCCGGTCACGGCGTGACCGCCATGGCCTCCAGGACCTGGCGCGCGAGCAGCTCGTCACCGGCGATCGCCGGCGTGGTGGCGTCGCGGGTACGGCGGCCGCCGGCGAGCACCACGAAGTCCTCGGCACCCAGGGTGATCGTCGCTGTCGCCTCCTCGACGTCCTCGACCCGGTGGGCGCGGCCGCCCTCACCGACCTGCACGGTCCAGCGGCGGCCGGCCTCGGGCACGTCGACGGTGACCGTGGTCCCCGCGGGCGGCGCGACCCGCTTGCCCACGACCATCCCGAGCCCGCGGCCGAGCACGTCGATGGTGTGCGCCGCGGCGGGGGAGTCGTAGTTGCCGGGCCGGTCGACTGCTCGCCGGATGTCCTGCTCGTGCATCCAGACGTCGAGCGGCCGGTTGCTGAGCAGGGTCTCGGTGCTCCAGCCGATGCCGCCGGGCGTCCGCGGCGGCGGCACCTTCCCGTCGGTGGGCGGCTCGGCCCGCAGCGCGGCGTACCGCTTCTCGACGGCGTGCTCGATCTCGGCGAGCAGGGACTCCATGTCGCGGTCGCGCCGGGCGAGGACGCCCTGCTCGGTGTAGTGGCTCATCGGGTTCTTCAGGTGTGGCGCGTCGGCCACCTCGACGGTCTCCTCGGGGGCGCCGGCGAGCACCGCCTCCAGGTGGGCCGTGTGTGCGACGTTGTCCTTCACCGACCACCCCTCGAGGTCGGTCGGCAGGTCCCACTGCTCGCGCGGGATCGTCCGCGCAAGGGCGACGAAGTCGGCGCAGGCGCGGTGCCAGGTCTCGACGAGTGCGCTCAGCCTGTCCGGGGTCGCTTCAGCCATGGCCGCAGCCTAGAGGGGGGTCGGGACGTGCGACGGCCCGCCTGCTCAGGGAGCAGACGGGCCGTGCCGGGCGTGCGTCAGTGTGGGTGGTGCGTCAGACCCGGGGGTCGCGGCGCTCCTCGACGACGTGGCGGGTGCGGCCGCGCTGGGCGTTCATGATCAGCGCGAGGATGATGGCCAGGACCCCGACGATGATCAGGATCCAGCCGAGCGTGTCGGTGGCGATGACGTCGTCCACTGCCGCCGGCAGGTCGACGACGTCCAGGGCGAAGATCAGGCCCAGCAGCAGTAGTACGACTCCGAGTCCGATTCCCATGTGTTCCTCCTTAGGTCCCCCGAGAGTGCCCCAAAGTCGCCGCGGCATGCCGTCTCGAGGCGCCCGGGCTTGGAGTCAGGTCGCCCAGGTCTGGCGCACGCGGTCCCTCAGCTCGTCACTGCGGTCCCACTGGTTCACATGCATCGCAGCCACGGGGTCGTCCCCACGCAGCCACCAGGCGGCGAACGAGGTGTCGGAGTCCCCCGGCTCGACGCGTACGACGGACCCGTCGGGGACATGGCCGAAGAACTCCATGCCGAGGTCGTACTGGTCGGTGAAGAAGTACGGCAGGTCCTCGTAGGAGACGTCCTCGCCGAGCAGGGCGTGTGCGGCAGCCTTTCCCTGGCTGATCGCGTTCTGCCAGTGCTCGACGCGGATCTTCTCCCCCAGCAGGGGATGGACGGCCCGGGCGACGTCGCCGGCGGCGTAAACGTCCGGGTGGCTGCTGCGCAGCCCGGCGTCCACGACGACCCCGTTGTCGACCTCGAGGCCTGCGTCACGGGCGAGCTCCTCGTTGGGTACGGCGCCCACGCCGACGAGCACCGTGTCCGGCGACACCGAGGAGCCGTCGGTGAGCACGGCGTTGGCCCCGTCGAGCCGCTCGACGCTGGTGCCGGTGCGCAGGTCCACCCCGTGGCCGCGGTGCACCTCGGCGAAGCGCGCGGCGACCTCCGCACCCAGGGCGGCGAGCATCGGCTGCTCGGCCGGCTCGACGACGGTCACCGTGGTGCCGAGCTGGCGCGCGGTCGCGGCCACCTCCATGCCTATCCAGCCGCCGCCGACGACGAGCAGGTGGTGGCCCTCGCCGAGGCGCTCGTGCAGGGTGGTGGACTCCTCCATGCTGCGCAGGTAGAGCACGTCGAGGGCGTCGGTCGACTCGAGGGGGAGCCGTCTCGCCCGTGCGCCGGTGGCGATCAGCAGCTTCCCGAACCGCACCGGGCCGTCGTCGGTCGCCACGCTCTTCGCCTCGAGGTCGACGGCGAGTGCCGAGGTGCCTGTGCGCAGGTCGATGCCGTGCTCGTCGTACCACTCCCGGGGCTGGACGTGGGTCGCGTCGGCGGGCTTCTCGCCGAGCAGGTAGCCCTTGGACAGCGGCGGGCGCTCGTAGGGGACATGGTCCTCGGCGGCCAGCAGCACGACGTACCCGTCGTGGCCGGCTTCGCGCAGCTCGACTGCGGCGGTGCCGGCGGCCAGACCGCCGCCGACGATGACGATCGGTTCGCTCATCGGGTCCTCCCGGTGGTGAGACTGAGGAACTCGGCACGCGCCGAGGGCTCGTCGCGCAGGTGGCCCAGCATCGACGAGGTGACGGTGCGGGAGCCGGTTGCCCGGGCGCCGCGCAGCGTCATGCAGGTGTGCTCGGCCTCGATCACCACGCCGACTCCGCGTGGTGCGAGGTGCCGCTCGAGGTGTCGGGCGATCTGCATCGTGAGCCGCTCCTGCGTCTGCGGGCGCCGTGCGAAGTGCTCGACGGTACGTGCCAGCTTGGAGAGTCCGACGATACGCGCGGAGGGCAGGTAGCCGACATGGGCGACGCCGGTGAACGGCAGCAGGTGATGCTCGCACAGCGACTGCATCGGGATGTCCTCGACGAGCACCATCTCGTCGTACGCCTCGGTGTTGGGAAACGTCGTCATCTCGTAGTCGGGGACGTCGAGCAGGCTGGCGTAGGCCCTGGTCAGACGGCGCGGGGTGTCGGTCAGTCCGGGGTCGTCGAGGGGGATGCCGAGCGCCCGGATGAACGCCGCCGCGGCGACCTCCGCCTCCTCGAGGTCCGGCGCCGTCCGCAGGTGGGTGACCTGCGGACGGTACGTCGCGAGGCTGTCGACGCTCATCGCGCCGAGGCCGGGGTCGCGAGCCGGGCCAGGGCGAGCGCGGCGACGAACAGGCCGAAGTCACGCAGCGCGATGTCGTAGTAGTCGCCGAGGGTCAGCAGGTTGACGATGATCCCGACCAACCAGAGCGCGACGACGTAACCGCCCCAGCGCGGGGTGATCGCGACGAGTACGCCGGCGGCGATCTCCACGACACCCACGATCAGCATGGCCGTGTGGGCGTTGCCCGGGACGATGTCGTTGATCCACGGGGCGAGGTAGGTCTCCCAGTCGACGAGGACGTTGGTGAACTTGTCGAGGCCGAACAGGATCGGCGCGACCGTGAACACGGTCCGCAGCAGCCAGAACGCCTCCCGTGCGCCGCGGTCGGTGACCGTCGGGCTGCTCGTGCGAGCCGGTGTGTGGGTGGTCATCTGGGCCTCCTTTCTAAAATAGAGATATTTCTAATTTAGAATGGTGGCCACTCTTTCGTCAATGGTTCTATCCTTTAGAGGTGAGTGACGCCCTGGACCGCGACGCACCCGGCCTGTCGGCGCTCGCGGAGCCGGTACGCCGGGCGCTCTACCGCTTCGTCGCACGCAGCCCCGAGCCGGTCAGCCGCGAGCAGGCGGCCGAGGGCACCGAGGTGGCCGCGCACACCGCGAAGTTCCACCTCGACAAGCTCGTCGACGAGGGCCTGCTCGAGGTGGAGTTCCGGCGCCTGACCGGGCGCTCCGGTCCGGGGGCGGGCCGTCCGGCCAAGCTCTACCGTCGTGCGGCCCGCCAGTTCGCGGTCTCGGTGCCCGAGCGCGACTACGCGTTGATCGGGCAGATCCTCGCCGAGGCAGTGGAGGAGGCGGCCGCCACCGGCGAGCCGGTGCGCCAGGTGGCGGCGGCGGTGGCGCGTCGGCACGGGGAGCTGGTGGGCCAGGAGTCGGCCGGAGAGGGGGGAGGGCCGGCGCTCGCGCGGCTCGCCGAGGTGCTCGAGACCACCGGCTACGAGCCCCGGCTGGACGAGGACGGCCGGCTGCTGCTGGAGAACTGCCCCTTCGACCGGATGGCCGAGCAGCACACCGAGCTGGTCTGCGGGCTCAACCTCGACTTCGTCGAGGGCGTCATCGACGGGCTCGGGTGCACAGGGGTCCGAGCATGCCTCGACCCGGCGCCGGGCAGGTGCTGCGTCAGCGCCGGGTCGAGGAACGAGTGACCCGCTGGGGGGCGTCCGTCAGAACGCCGCCTCGTCGAGCTCCATCAGCGCGAGGTCGGTGGCCTCGGCGATGGCGAGCTCGGCCGTGATCCTCGGCAGGTTGTGCGCCGCGAAGAACTGCGCGGCCGCGACCTTGCCCTCGTAGAAGGCCTTGTCGCTCGGCGAGACCTCACCCGACAGCTTGTCGAGCGCGACCTCGGCGCCCTTGAGCAGCAACCAGGCGCAGACGATGTCGCCGAGCGCCATCAGCAGGCGGGTGGTGTTGAGCCCCACCTTGTAGATGTTGTTGATGTCGCCGCCCTCGGCCGACTCGTCGGCGCTCATCAGGGTGTTGATCATCAGCCCGACCATTGCCTGGCCGTCCTCGAGTGCCTGGGCGAGCAGCTCGCGCTCGACCTTGAGGCGACCGTTGCCGGCCTCGCTCTTGATGAATCCCTCGATCTCGCCGGCGATGTGCCCGAGCGCCTGGGCCTGGTCCTTCACGATCTTGCGGAAGAAGAAGTCCTGGCCCTGGATCGCCGTGGTGCCCTCGTAGAGGGTGTCGATCTTGGCGTCCCGGACGTACTGCTCCAGCGGGTACTCCTGCAGGAAGCCGGAGCCCCCGAAGGTCTGCAGGGACTCGGTGCCGAGCAGCACCCAGGAGCGCTCGCTGCCGTAGCCCTTGACGATCGGCAGCAGCAGGTCGTTGACGCGCATGGCCAGCTCGTCGGTCTCGCCATTGTGCTCGGCGATCTGCACGCGGTCCTGCCAGCTCGCCGTGTAGAGCACGAGTGCGCGCATCGCCTCGGCGAACGACTTCTGCACCATCAGGGAGCGTCGTACGTCGGGGTGGTGGGTGATCGTCACCCGCGGCGCGGTCTTGTCGGCGGACTGCGCCAGGTCGGCGCCCTGTACGCGGGTCTTGGCGTACTCCAGCGCGTTGAGGTAGCCGGTGGAGAGGGTGGCGATGGCCTTCGTGCCGACCATCATCCGGGCGTTCTCGATGACCTGGAACATCTGCGCGATGCCGTTGTGCACCTCGCCGAGCAGCCAGCCCTTGGCCGGCTCCTTCTCGCCGAAGGTGAGCTCACAGGTGTTGGACACCTTGATGCCCATCTTGTGCTCGACGTTGGTGACGTAGACGCCGTTGCGCTCGCCGGTCAGCTCGCCGGTCTCGAAGTCGAAGTGGTGCTCGGGCACGATGAACAGGCTCAGGCCCTTGGTGCCCGGACCGCCGACGCCCTCGACGCCGCTGGGGCGGGCGAGCACGAGGTGGATGATGTTCTCGGTCAGGTCGCTGGTGGCCGAGGTGATGAACCGCTTGACGCCGGTGATGTTCCACGAGCCGTCGTCGTTCGGCGTGGCCTTGGCGCGACCCGCGCCGACGTCGGAGCCCGCGTCGGGCTCGGTGAGCACCATGGTGGTGTTCCAACCGCGGTCGATGATGTGCTGCGCGATCGCCTTGTCACGGTCGTTGCCGTTGCGGTGCACGATTCCGGCGAAGGCCGGGCCGGCGCCGTACATCCAGACCGGGGCGTTGGCGCCGAGCACCATCTCGCCCAGCGCCCAGATCAGGCTGGACGGAGCGGGGGTGCCGCCGAGGTCCTCGTCGACCTGCAGGCGCCAGTACTCCGCGTCCTGCCAGGCCTGGTAGCTCTTCTTGAACGACTCCGGCAGCGGCGCGGTGTGCGTCTCCGGGTCGAAGACGGGCGGGTTGCGGTCGCTGTCCTCGTACGACGCGGCGAGGTCCTCCCGAGCCAGGCGCTCCACCTCGCTGAGGATCGAGCGGGCCGTCTCGCCGTCGATCGCCTCGAACGGGCCCTGGCCCAGGACCTCGTCCCGGCCGAGCACCTCGAAGAGGTTGAACTCGATGTCGCGGATGTTGGACTTGTAGTGGCTCACGGCCCACCTTCTCTGGCTCGGCACTGGTACGACGGGCTGTTGCTGTGGATCCGGCCGGAGGCACGTTGCTACCGGCCGGTAACAAAAGTATCCGTCGCCCTCAGGTGGGAAGCAAGCACTTCGAGCCGATGTGTGACCTACGTCAAACTGCCGTGACCGTGGGCGATTCGGCTCGTGGCGGGCTCGCGGATTCTCGAAACTGGAACACGTTACAGTTCGGGGATGATCGAGTCCGAGTTCGTCACCTGGCTGGCTCCCGACGACGAGCACCCCGTCCGCCGCCTGTCGCAGCGCTCCTACGACCTCGTCTCGCGCAAGGAGAAGGAGCAGTGGCTCACCCTGTGGGCCGAGGACGCCGTGGTCGAGGACCCGGTCGGGCCGTCGTTCTTCGACCCCGAGGGCCGGGGTCATCGCGGGATCGAGGCGATCGCGCAGTTCTGGGACATGGCGATCGCGCCGGTGCGGACCTTCCGCTTCGAGATCCGCGACTCGTTCGCAGGAGGCAACGCCTGCGCCAACATCGGCACCTTCAGCACCGAGCTCGAGGACGGGTCGCTCGCGGACACCGACCTGATCGCGGTCTACCGCGTGAACGACGCCGGCCTGCTCGTCTCGATGGCCGCGCACTGGGAGATCGAGCGGACGATGGCCACAGTGAGGCGGCCGGGGTAGGGGGTCACGTGGCCGCGGTGGGACGTCATGCGTTCTCGCTGTCTTTGCGACGCGCTCGTACGACGTCCCGCGAGAGGTCATGCGTTCCGGCTGCAATACCGACGACTTCGGATGACGTCCCGGGCCGGATCGCTACCCGATGACGTCGACCCGGGCGGCCACCCACTCGACGAGAGGGCGCAGTCGCCGCCAGTCCCTGCGTACGACGTCGAGCAGCTCGGGACCGTGGATGACCTCCTCGAACCCGTAGGACTTGCCCAGGGCGAGGGAGCGGTAGCGCAGCAGGTCGATGCGGGGGTGGTCCCTGGAGTATCCCCTCGGCGTGGTCTTCAGCTGGTCGCCGGACACCTCGAAGCCCTGACGGCGGAGCCTGGCGATGATCTTCTCCAGCTCCTGACCGGAGTGCTCGGTGTCGATCGCGTCGCGGATCCGGGCGAGGTCGGGAGCCTCGGCGCGGTACCAGCCAGCGCCCACGCGCACCCCGGGTGCTCCGATCTGCACGTACCACCCGGTGGCGGGGCCGACCGCGACGAAGGCGCCCTGGTGCGTCTTGTACGGCGTCTTGTCCTTCGCGAAGCGCACGTCGCGGTAGGGCCGGAACACCTTCGCCTGACCGAACTCGTCTCCCAGCGCCGCGGTGAGCTCGAGCATCGGCCGGCGCACCGACTCCTCGTAGACGTGCCGGTGTGCCTCCCAGAACGACCGGGTGTTGTCCAGCTCCAGGTCGTCGTAGAAGTCGAGGGCGGCGACGGGGAATCCGGTGAACATGGGAGTCCCGATCCTACGAGGGCTCGTTCAGCCCGAGGTGGCGAGCACCGTGGTGCCACCTGTTGGTCGCTGCATGGAGCGGATGACGAGACTCGAACTCGCGACATCGACCTTGGGAAGGTCGCGCTCTACCAACTGAGCTACATCCGCCTGCGGGCTGTGCCCGCGGAAGGGGATGCTACCTGACCGGCAGCAACGTCGGACGCTTCGGTGTCACTCCGTCGCCGGAGGACCGTCCGGTGAGCCGGCGGTGCACCCAGGGGCCGGCGTGCGTGCGGACCCAGTCGAGGTTCTGCGCCCGGATCTCGCGCCGGGTCAGCACCGGGTGCTCGGTGGGCGGGAGCGGTTGGAGCCGGTGTGGGACGCCCAGCGTGTCGAGCACCGCGATCGCCATCCGCTGGTGCCCGGCGGGGCCGAGGTGCATCCGGTCGGTGTCCCAGTAGCCCCACTCGCGGTACTCCCGCATCCGCCAGAAGTCGACGAGCACGGTGCCGTGCCGCTCAGCGATCTCGCGCACCGCCTCGGTGTAGAGAGCGAACCTGCCGCGCACCGGTCGGTAAATCGCTGAACCCGCGGGGTCGAAGGCGGTGAACAGCACCACGGTGGCCCCGGTGGCGGCCAGCTTGCCGACAGCCTCGTCGTAGGTCTGAGCGAGAGCGTCGATGTCGACCTTCGGCCGCATGATGTCGTTGGCACCGGCGTACGACGTGACCAGGTCGGGGCGTAGCGCGAGGGCCGGCTCGAGCTGCTCCTCGAGGATGCGGCCCAGCTTTCGCCCACGGATGGCCAGGTTGGCGTAGCCGAGGTCGGGAGAGTGCTGGGCCAGCACCTCGGCAACCCGGTCGGCCCACCCGCGCAGGCCGTTGGGCCGGGTGGGGTCGGGATCACCGACGCCCTCGGTGAAGGAGTCGCCGATCGCGACGTACCGGGTGAAGCGTGCGGGCTCGGGCATGGCGACATTGTGGGACCCCGCCGACGGGTCCCCTCGACCGGCCCTCGCGGGTAGGTTGTGCGCGTGCTGCTCTCCGACCGCGACATCCTGGCCGAGATCGAGGCGAAGCGGATCGCCGTCGAGCCCTACGACGAGGCGATGATCCAGCCCTCGAGCATCGACTTCCGGCTCGACCGCTACTTCCGCGTCTTCGAGAACCACAAGTACCCGCACATCGACCCCGCGGCCGACCAGTCCGACCTCACCCGCATCGTCGAGGCCGAGGGCGAGGACCCGTTCATCCTGCACCCCGGCGAGTTCGTGCTCGGCTCGACGTTCGAGGTCGTCACGCTGCCCGACGACGTGGCCGCCCGGGTGGAGGGCAAGTCGTCGCTGGGCCGTCTGGGGCTGCTCACCCACGCCACCGCCGGCTTCGTCGACCCCGGGTTCAGCGGCCACGTCACCCTCGAGCTGGCCAACGTCGCCACGCTGCCGATCAAGCTCTACCCGGGGATGAAGATCGGCCAGCTGTGCTTCTTCCGGCTCACCTCCCCGACGATGCACCCCTACGGCTCGGAGAAGTACGGCTCGCGCTACCAGGGCCAGCGCGGCCCCACCCCGTCGAAGTCCTACGCGAACTTCCACCGCACCCGTATCTGAGACGAGCCCACCCCCGGCGCGGGGCATCCGGGTCTCTAGGTTAGGTTGACCTAAGTAAGCCTTACCTAACCCCGAGGATCCCTTCATGCGACTGTGCACTCTCGCGATTGCCCTGAGCGCCTGTGCCCTGACCCTGACCGGTTGCTCGACCGGTTCGACCGACAGCTCCGAAGCCGAGGCCAGGACCAAGGCCGAGGCCGACGCCTTCCCGGTCACCATCGAGCACGCCTTCGGCAAGACCACCATCAAGGAGGAGCCCAAGCGAGTCGCCACCCTCGGGTGGAACGACCAGGACAGCGTGCTCTCCCTGGGCGTCGCCCCGGTCGGAGCGACCGAGCTGACCTGGGGCGGCAACGAGAAGGGGTCCTCGGACTGGTTCGACGCCGAGATCGAGAAGCAGGGCGTCGAGGCGCCGGTGCGGTACGACGACGCCGACGGTGCGCCCGTCGAGGAGATCGCGAAGCTGACTCCCGACCTGATCCTGGCCACCAACTCCGGCATCACCAAGGAGGATTATGCCAAGCTGAAGGAGATCGCTCCGGTCGTCGCCTACCCCGAGGCGCCGTGGGTGACCTCGTGGCAGACCTCGCTGGAGATGGTCGGCAAGGCGCTGGGTCGCAGCGACGAGGCCGCTGAGGTCGAGGCCGAGGCCCAGGAGAGGATCGACCAGGCCAAGGAGGAGCACCCTGAGTTCGCCGGCAAGAACCTGATCTTCGGCTACCTCGCGACCACCGACCTGAGCCAGATCGGCATCTACGCCCCCGAGGACCCGCGCGTCTCGTTCATGCACGACCTCGGCTTCAAGGACGCGCCCGCGGTCGAGGACGCGATCGAGCCCGGTGAGTTCTACGGCACCGTCTCCGCCGAGCGGGCCTCCGACCTCCAGTCCGACGTGTTCCTGACCTGGTCGGAGAACCCGAGCGACATGAAGACCTTCACCGACCACGAGCTTGTCGGGAAGATCCCCGCGATCGAGAACGGGAACGCCTACGCCGAGGAGGACAAGCACGTCTCCCTCGCGGTGACCAACCCCTCGCCGCTGTCGATCCCCTACATCATCGAGAAGTTCGTCCCCGACGTCGCCGAGGCCGTCAAGGGCTCGTGACGACGCTGACGACGGCCGCACGAGGTCGACTCGACCGGACCGACGGGAGCAGCTCCCGTCGGTCCGGTCGGCGTCGCACCCTCCCGGCCGCCGTCCTCCTGCTAGTGGCCCTGGTGGCCGTGAGTGTCGCCTCGGTGCTGCTCGGCTCGCGCTGGATCCCGGTCGGCACCGTCTTCGACACCTCCTCCGAGCTGCACGGCATCGCCGCCGCCCGGCTCGACCGCACCCTGCTCGGCCTGGCGGTCGGCGCGGCCCTCGGTCTCGTGGGTGCGCTGATGCAGGGGCTGACCCGCAACCCGCTGGCCGACCCCGGGATCCTCGGGGTCAACGCCGGTGCCTCGTTCGCGATGGTGCTGGCCCTCTCCGCGTTCGGTGTCTCCGACCTGCACGGCTACCTGTGGTTCGCGTTCGCCGGCGCCGCGATCGCGATGGTGCTCGTGCACGCCGTCGCCGCCCTGGGCCGGGACGGCGCCACCCCGATGAAGATCGCGATCGCCGGGGCCGCCCTGACCGCCGCGGTGACGAGCTGGACCTCCGGGGTCCTCATCACCGACCGGCAGACGATGGAGGCCTTCCGCTACTGGCAGGTGGGCACCATCGGCGGTCGCGGCGAGGTGCTGCTGACCGGACTGCCCTTCCTCGTGGTGGGCCTCGTGCTCGGCCTCGCGTGCGCCCGTAGCCTGAACGCCCTCGCGCTCGGCGAGGACCTCGCCCGCGGCCTCGGCCGCCGGGTCGCCCTCGACCGGGTCGTCATCGGCGTCGCGGTGGTGCTGCTGGCCGGCGGCGCCACGGCCCTTGCGGGACCGGTCGCCTTCGTCGGGCTGATCGTGCCGCACGCGGTGCGCGCGGTGGTCGGGCCGGACTACCGCCGGGTGCTGCCGCTGAGCCTGGGGTACGGCGCGGTGCTGGTCGTGGCTGCCGACGTCGTCGGCCGTCTCGTGCTGCCTCCGTCTGAGGTGCAGGTCGGGATCATGACGGCCGTGATCGGGGCCCCGTTCTTCATCGCCCTGGTTCGACGCGGCCGGATGGGGGCACTGTGAGCGCCGTGCTGAGCGAAGGCCCCGACGTCGACTCCGGTGCCCGTCCCGTGGCTCCCGTGACGACGACATCACGGCCGCAGGCAGCTGCGGACGCGATCGCTGCCGTCCGACGCGCGCGCCGGTCGCCCCGGCGGCGTACCCGCCTCGTGGTCGCAGGTCTCTCCGTCGCGCTCGTTCTCGTCTTCGCCGCCCGCACGATGCTCGGTGACTTCACCATCACGCTGCCCGACTTCTTCCGGATCCTCGGCGGGACCGAGATCCCCGGGGCGACGTACATCCTGATGGAGAGCAAAGCGCCGCGCGCCGTCCTCGGCGTGCTCGTCGGCCTCGCCTTCGGGATCGGCGGGGCGATCTTCCAGTCCTCGCTGCGCAACCCGCTGGCCAGCCCGGACATCATCGGGGTCAGCATCGGCGCCAGCGCTGCCGCGGTGTTCGCGATCGTGACGCTCGACCAGCGCGGGGTCGCGGTCGCCGTGGCAGCCGTCGTCGGAGCGCTCGGGACATCCGCGCTCGTGCGGTGGCAGGCCGGCTCGGTCGGCGGCAACCGGCTCGTGCTCATCGGCGTCGGGCTGAGTGCGGCGATGCTCTCGGTGATCCAGTACCTCTTCACCCGGGCCGACGAGTGGGACGCCCAGGTGGTGCTGCACTGGCTGACCGGGAGCCTCAACCGGGTCGACTGGCCCACGATCCGGGTGCTGTCGGCGCTGCTGCTGGTGCTCCTGCCGGTGCTGGTGCTGCTCGCCCGCTCGACCAGGGTCACCGAGCTCGGGGAGGACACCGCAGCCGGGCTGGGTGTCGGCCCCCGACGTTCCGACGCCCTGCTCGTGGTGGCCGTGCTGCTGGTCGCGCTCGGCGTCGCCGCCGCGGGACCGGTGGCCTTCGTGTCCTTCCTGGCCGGGCCGATCGCGCGAGCGCTCAACGGCGGCCGCACCACACTCCTCGGCGCGGGGCTGGTGGGCGCCGTCATCGTCGTCGGCGCCGACCACCTCGCCGCCTACCTGGTCCCCGACGTGAACTACCCGGTCGGCGTCGTCACCGGCGCGTTCGGCGCCCCGTTCCTGCTGTGGCTGCTGGCCACGGGCCGCACCTCGAGGAGGTCGTGATGCAAGCACTTCCGGACACCGACGCGGCGGCGAGCCGGCTCGCCGCCCACCAGGTCTCGCTGGGGTACGGCGAGCGCCCGGTGGTGCACCAGCTGACCCTGCAGGTGCCGGACCACCGGATCTCGGTGATCGTGGGCGCCAACGCCTGCGGCAAGTCGACCCTGCTGCGGGGCCTGGCCCGGCTGCTCCGGCCCTCGTCCGGATCGGTCCTCCTCGACGGGCAGTCGATCGCCTCGCTGCCTTCGCGGCAGGTGGCTCGTACGCTCGGGCTGCTGCCGCAGAACCCGGTCGCGCCGGAAGGAGTGACCGTGGTCGACCTCGTCGGTCGCGGGCGTCACCCGCACCAGAGTGCGCTGCAGCGCTGGTCGCGCGAGGACGAGCAGGCGGTCGCGGAGGCCCTCGAGCTCACAGATGCGCTCGACCTCGCCGACCGGCCCGTGGACGAGCTGTCCGGGGGCCAGCGCCAGCGGGTCTGGATCGCGATGGCCCTGGCCCAGCAGACCGACCTGCTGCTGCTCGACGAGCCGACCACCTACCTCGACGTCGCCCACCAGGTCGAGGTGCTCGACCTGCTCGCCGACCTCAACCGGCAGCGCGGCACCACGATCGTGATGGTGCTGCACGACCTCAACCTCGCCGCGCGCTACGCCGACCACCTCGTCGCCATGTGCGAGGGGCACATCGTCGCCGCCGGGACGCCCGCCGAGGTGATCACCGAGGAGTGCATGGGCGAGGTCTTCGGCATGGACTGCCGCGTCGTCGACGACCCCGTGACCGGAACCCCGATGGTGCTGCCGATCAGCCGCCACCACCCCGCACGACCGACCCCGGAGGTCAGCCGATGAGCATCGCCCCCTCGCCCCTGCCGATCCTGCTCGCCGAGCTGACCGCGGTCTCCGCGGAGCGGATCTCGCCGTCGTTCGTCCGGGTGGTGCTGGCCGGTCCCGAGCTGGCCGACCTCGGCATCGACGGGCCGTCTTACGACCAGAGGATCAAGCTGGTGTTCCCGGCCGAGGGGCACCCGCTGCCCTCGCTGGACCACGCCGACGAGAGCTGGCTGACCTCGTGGATGGACCGGCCGGTGGAGGAGCGTGGCCACATGCGCACCTACACGGTGCGCGAGGTGCGCGGCTCCCGGATCGACACCCAGCTGGTCGTCGACTTCGTGGTGCACGAGGACAGGCTCGCGGGACCGGGCGCACGCTGGGGGCTGCAGGCGCGGTCCGGATCACGTGTCCAGGTGGTGGCACCGCGCCGGGGGGTGCCCTTCGGCGGTGTCGAGTTCGACCCCGGCGTACAGACCTCGCTGCTGCTGGTCGGTGACGAGACCGCCGTGCCCGCGATCGCGCGGATCCTCGAGGACCTGCCGGTCGAGGCGACCGGAGAGGCGTACCTCGAGGTGCCGCATGCCGAGGACTTCCAGGACCTCCGCACACCAACGGGCATGACGGTGAACTGGATGGCCCGCCACGACGACGAGGTCGGCACCATGCTGGTGCCGGCGGTGCGGGAGTACGTCGGGCTCACCCCGGCCACCCTCGAGCGACCCGATGACATCGACCCGGACCTGTGGGAGACACCCACCTGGTCGAGCTCGGGTGAGGACATCGAGTCCCGCCCGACCCTGCTGGGCCACGAGCTCGAGGACCTCTACGCCTGGATCGCGGGGGAGAGCGCGATGGTGACCTGTCTGCGCCGCGCGCTCGTCCGTGAAGTGGGCGTCGACCGCCGCCAGGTCGCCTTCATGGGCTACTGGCGCCGCGGTGTCGCGATGAAGTCCTGACTCACTCCGAGATCGTCGGGAGTGTCAGCACCGACGGGTGCCGCGCCGAGACGTGGATCGTCAGCGGCGACAGCGACCCGGCGAGCTGCGGCAGCGTCGGGGACAGGTGGGGCACGTCGAACGCCTGCACCGAGATCCGCAGCCGGTGGCCGGGCTCGATCGAGGCGCCCGTCGGGAAGATCTCGACGTCGACGGGCTGCACCCGGCCCGAGGGCATGGGGCGCTCGGCATCCTGCGTGAACGGGTGGTACGGCTGCACCAGCTGCCCGTCGAGGTAGCGCGACTTCTCCGTGTCGAGCGCCCGGTGGGACAGCACCTGCCAGCCGCCGGTGAGGCGATCGACGGTGCCGTCGGGGGCGACGTCCTCGACCGCGACCGAGAGCATCCCGTTGTCGCCGTACGTCGAGACGTGGAGCCGGGCGTTGATGGGCCCCTGGAAGCGCAGCGGCTCCTTCAACCGGTCGGTCTGGAAGGCCACGCCGAGGCTGTCGTTGATCCGGTTGTCCTCCAGGCAGGGGTTGGGCACCGGGATCTGGCCGAGGATGCCGGCGGTCCACTGGCTGGTCGAGCGCGAGCAGAGGCCCGCGACCGGGACCGGCAGCACGGTGGAGCTGCCGCCCATCGGGTCGCTGGTCCTGAGCTTGCCGGGGACGCCGTTGAAGGCGGTGCCGGAGAGGTGGAAGGTCTTCGCGGAGCGGTCGTCGCCCACCCAGTCGCCGCCGGTGCGCCAGGTGTTGGTGCCGTGCTCGAACCACGTCATCGGGGCGATCTCGTCGAGGTCGGAGCCCGGCAGTCCCTTGACGTAGTGGTCGAACCAGCGCAGCTGCAGCTCGTTCAGCGGCCCGTAGCCGGCCTTGCCTACTTCGTCGCCCGAGGACCCCTGCAGGTGGTCCCACGGGCCGAGGATCATCTTGGTCGGCACGCCGCGCCCGCGGAGGTCCTCGTAGAGCAGGGGGGTGCCGCGCTGGAACAGGTCGAGCTCGCCGCCAATCAGGAACGTCGGCACGTCGACCCTGTCGATCACGTTGATCGGTGAGCGCTCGGCGTAGAAGGGTCCGTCGTACGCCGGGTCCTGGCCGGTGATCGCGCCGAGGAGGACCGGTGCGGTGAACTCGCCCGCCGTACGGATCCTCGCGGCGAGCACCTCCATCCCGGACTCCGGGTCGCTGGCGCCGACGGCCGGCGGGACCAGGCCGGTGGCGGTGACCAGGCCGAGCCACAGCGGCATGAAGCCGGAGTCGACCGCGCCGCCGGTCACCGCCACGTCGCGGTAGACGTCGGCACCCGGCACCTGCGGGAAGATCGCCTTGAGCCCCGGCGGCTTGCCCGCGGCGGCGAAGAGCTGGCTGATTCCCATGTAGGAGGCACCGGTCATCGCTGTGTTGCCGTTGCTCCACGGCTGCTCGTGCGCCCAGGCCATCACCTCCGCAGCGTCCTTGTTCTCGCGGGCGTCGAAGGCGTGCCAGACGCCCTCGGAGGAGCCGGTTCCGCGCGCGTCCACGGTCAGCTGCGCATAGCCGCGCTTCACGAGGTAGTCGGGGTCGGCCCCCGCCAGCGTGCTGCCGAAGCCGTTGCCGATGATCGACTTGTTGTACGCCGTGATGGTCACGACCACGGGCACCGGCGTCTCGATCGCCTTGCCGTCCGGACCGGTTGGTCGCTTGAGATCGGCGCGGAGCTTCACGCCGTCGGACATCTGGATGGGGAGGTCCCTGGTGAGCGTGGTGCCGGCGTACTGGGGTGGGCGCGGGGTCCAGTCGGTGGTGGAGACGGGGGTCTGGACGTCTGTGTCGGCTGCCTCGGCGGGGCTTGTCAGGCCGGCGACCGCGAGGGCCATGGCGGCAGACGGGGCAGCAAGCAGACGGACGAACGTACGCAGCGACATGGATCCTCCGGACGGGCCGTCTGGCCCACGGGAATCTCAACGAGCGTTCATGGAACCGGTTACAGCTGGCTGGTGGACGCTCGCGGTCGCTCGGCGTCGGCGGCTTGTGGTTGCGGTTGTCTCGGGTCTTTCCGCTCTTGCGGCTGCTACCCGCAGTTCCGGTCCGCCTCCTCTCGCTGTTGTGTCGCGCCGAGGCGCAGTTCCCCCGATCACTCCCGGTCGCGATCTCGCGGTCGTTCGCCGCCCATTCCCCGACCCTCATCAGCCCCGCTTCCTGGGCCGCGAGAATTCTTTGAACTTCTTTCCCCAGACCCGCGAATCGGCCCATTTCATGGGGGTTTCTGTCGGTGCTCGATGCTTTGATCAGTTCATGACCACCACCGGACTCGACCCCCTGGAGCAGCTGGAGTCTGCTGCCCAGGTGTTGGAGTTCGTGCGGGAAGAGCAGGCCGCGGAGGACCGGGCGGCACGCAACGTTCTCTTGGCCGCGATCACCTGGGCCGACCAGCACCCGCCGGAGTCCATAGCCGACGCCGCCACGTGGAAGGTGCCCGGCCTTGGTGGTCCGAAAGACACCGAGCTGCCCTTGGCCGGGCCAGGTGCACCCACCGTGGCGGAGTTCGCGATCGCCGAGTTCGCCGCCGGCCTCGCACGCTCGACACACTGGGGCCGGGAGCTGATCGCCGACGGCCTCGAGATCAAGTACCGGCTCCCGCGCCTGTTCGCCCGCGTCTGCAACGCCGGCGAACCCGCCGCCTCACCCGCGGGACTGCCCGTGTGGAAGGCCCGCCGCATCGCACAACGCACCAACGGCCTCTCCCAAGACGCTGCAGCCTGGGTCGACCGCCAGGTCGCGGCCTACGCCCACAGCGTCGGACCCGCTCAGCTGGACAGGTTGGTGGAGGAAGCCATCGCCCGGTTCATGCCCGAGGAACCCCAACGGCAGAAGGGCGAGTCCGCTGACCAGCGCAAGTTCGACGTCCACCACGACCACGTCACCTTCAACGGCACCAGCCGGATCGAGGGCGAGATGGACCTCGCCGACGCCCTCGACCTCGACGCGGCCGTGACCCGGGAGGCCGAGAACCTCAAGGCCGCCGGCTGCGAGGCCGGCCTCGACGCCCGCCGCGCGATGGCCGCCGGCCAGCTCGCCCGCCGCCAGCTCGCTCTCGATCTCGCCGATTCGGACGAAGAGGGAGACGCGGCCGGCGAAAGCGGTGCTGAGACCGGTGGCGGCACCGACTTCGGTGCGTCCTCGCGTCGAGAGAGCAGCAGGGGCAGCAAGCCGCGTCAGGTCGTCCTGCACGTGCACATCTCCAAGCAGGCAATGCGGAGCCACGGCGAATTCCACCTCGCCGGGTGGAGAACCACTCACAGGTCGTCACCGCCGACCAGGTCCGCGACTGGTGCGCCAACCCCGACACCCTCGTCACCGTGAAGCCGATCCTGGACCTCGACCAGCGCGTGCACGTCGGTGCCTACGAGATCCCCGACCGCCTCCACGACCAGGCTGCCGAACGCGACCTCACCTGCGTGTTCCCGTGGTGCAACCACCCGGCCAGGAACTGCGACACCGACCACGTGATCGCGCACGCCGACGGCGGACCAACCGCCACTGACAACCTCGCACCACTGTGCCGAAGCCACCACAGGTTGAAGACGCACTCCCCGTGGGGCTACACCGTCCTCGAACCCGGGTCGTATCTGTGGACGTCGCCGCACGGTTATCAGTACCTCCGTGACCACACCGGCACGGTGGATGTCAGCGCGGATCGCCGCTACCGGTCACAGCACCCGCCCGACCGCTAGCTCCACTGCCCCGACCCCGCCGAAAACCAGTGATCGGCGGGGGCCGTGGCATGCCCGAGCGTCGATTCGGCTCTGGTTGGCACCTGAGCCTCGCCTCGGGCGGGTCCGTTCCAGGACGTGGGCGTTCCAGGCATGGGCGTTCCAGGACATGGGAGGGGGGCGTGGTGCAGAGCGGCCCGCCGCGCCGTCGGACCAACTCATGCCGCTTGCTGGCCAGGGCCCGAGACCCAATGACCACCCGCCGATGGAAGGCCGCAAACCACGAGCCGTCGACGCTGTGCGACCGTGAGGGAGGAAGCAGTGTCGGGCACGCCCCTCACGCCCCTCACGCCCCGGCAACCGCAACCGCGCTATCCGTCAACCTCTCGTTGCCCGCGCGGGGAACGGCGAGGAAAGCCCACCGAGACCGACAGCGCGGAAGCTCTGATCCACCAGGTGAACCAGAACTTCCGCGCTGTCGATGTCGTGCGTG
>DASSLA010000228.1:0-6291 GCA_035689885.1 Marmoricola sp.
CCCGCACCGACCCCGCCGAGGCGGGCTACGGGTTGGGCGCCTCGGCCAGCTTCGTGTCCACCCTGATCGGGGTCTACGTGCTGTCCCTGGTGGTCGGCGCGCTGCTCCTGCCCGTGGTCGGGCGGATGATCGGGACCCGAGGTGCGATGCTCGCCGCGTGTCTGCTCGTCGCTCTGGGCTACGGGCTCTTCCTGCCGCTGCACGACTCCACGGCGCAGACACTGGTCAACATGGCGATCGCCGGCGTCGGGTCGGGTGCTCTCGTCGCGGCACTCCCGGCGGCCGCCGCCGCGGCCGCGCCCGCGGACCGCACCGGCTTCGTCACCGGCATGACCAACACCACCAAGACCATCGGCGGCGCGATCGCCTCCAGCGTGTTCGCCATCGCGCTGGCCTCGACCGGGTCGATCGCCGACGTCGAGTCGGGCCACGCGCCGCTCAGCGGCTACCTCACCGTCTGGGCGGTCTGCTCGGTCACCGCCCTGGTCGCGGCGCTGAGCCTGCTCGTCGTACCCCGGCACGCGTTCGGCGACCACTGAGCCCGCCCGACGGCGGCGTACGCGCCGACCCTAGCCTTGCCGGGTGCAGGACCCCTCCGCGCTCGTGCTCGCCCTGCTGGTCCTGGCCGGGCTCGCCGCGGGTTTCGTGGACGCGGTCGTGGGTGGAGGCGGGCTGATCCAGCTGCCGGCACTGTTGCTCGGGCTGCCGGGAGCCGCCCCCGTCGAGGTGCTGGCCACCAACAAGCTCGGCTCGGTGTGCGGTACGTCGGCCAGCAGCGCGACCTACTACCGACGCATCCGCCCTGACCCGCGCACCTTCGTCCCGCTGATGGTCCTCGCCTTCCTCGGGTCGGTGGCCGGCGCCCTCGTGGCCAGCCACATCCCGAAGGAGGCGTTCTCCCCGATCGTGCTGGTGGTGCTGGTGGTGGTCGGCACCTACGTACTGTTCAAGCCGGATGTCGGACGCGTGACCGCGCTGCGGTTCGCGGGGCACCGGCACACCCTGGGGGCGATGGTGACCGGGCTGGCGGTGGGCTTCTACGACGGCGCGCTCGGGCCGGGCACAGGCAGCTTCTTCGTGTTCGCCCTGGTCGGCCTGCTCGGCTACAACTTCCTGGAGGCCTCGGCCAAGGCCAAGCTGGCCAACTGGGCCACCAACGTCGCGGCACTGTGCGTCTTCGTCCCGCAGGGTGCGGTCCTCTGGAAGGTCGGGCTGCTGATGGGTGCCGCCAACCTCCTCGGCGGGTGGATCGGCGCCCGCACCGCCGTGAGCCGGGGCTCCCGGTTCGTGCGGATCTTCTTCCTGGTGGTCGTCGCCGCGTTCATCGTCCGGATCGGCGGCGAGGTGGCCGGGTTCTGGGACTGACCGCGGGACAGGACTCCGGTCCGGGCGCCGTGGTTAGCCTGAGGTCATGTCCGGGAGAGGGGACACACCACGGGACGAGGACCCGCGCCGTCAGCGCCGGCGGGAGAGCGACCCGCGCACCGGGCGCGACTCGGCCGCGACCCGGATCCAGGACCAGGCGCGGTGGGTCGACCTGCAGATCCAGCAGGCGATGAACAGGGGTGAGTTCGACGACCTGCCCGGCACCGGCAAGCCGCTCACGGACCTCGGCTCCGCGCACGACCGGGACTGGTGGCTGAAGAAGCTGATCGAGCGCGAGCAGATCACCGGCGTGCTGCCGCCGGCCCTGCAGCTGCGCAAGGACGACGCCGAGCTCGACGCCCTGCTGGACCAGCAGGCGACGGAGAAGCAGGTGCGCGACGCCGTCGAGGACTTCAACCGGCGCATCGTCGAGGCCCGCCGACAGCTCCAGGGAGGTCCTCCGGTGATCACTCCCACCCGCGACCCGGACGCCGAGGTCGACCGGTGGCGCGAGCGGATGCGGGCCCGCCGCAGCGCGAGTCGCGCGGGGCGAGGAACGGAGGACGGGAGCCGGCCGCGGAGCTCCCGACGGCGCTGGTGGCAGCCTCGGGGACGCTCGACTGGTATGGACCAGTGACGGTCAAACTGGGACGAACCCCCCGAAGCACCACCAGACCGGGCCACACTCTGGTGCGATTGGCACCGTGACCGTGGGACCACGCATCAACGAGGACGCCGAAGACCTGGTGCCGTTCGAGCGCACCCAGGACCGCTCCACCCTGGAGGAGCTGTTCAGCGCCGCCTCCGGCGACATCGTCGACGACGGTCGGCCGCGGCTGACCCGTGCGCAGCGGCGTCGGCGGCTGGTCCGCATCGGCATCGTGCTCGCCGTCATCATCGCGGCGGCCGGGGGCGGCTGGGCCTGGTCGGTCCACGCCGCCAAGCAGCCCGCCCTCAAGGCGCTCCGGGCCGGCAACGCCGCCTTCGAGCCGACCGTCGAGGAGCTGCGCCTGGCCTCCGACCTCGACGAGGTCAAGGAGGCAGCCGCCGACGCGAGCACCGTGGCCGACCGCGTCGAGCGCGCCCGGCGGTCCATCGCGAGGCCCACGTCCGACCTCGAGCGCCGGGTGCTGTCCCTGCTCGCCAGCGAGGCTGCCCTGCTGCGCGCGGCGGGCGAGATGGCCACCCTCGACGTGACCACCCTCGGCCAGTGGCCGACCATGCGCACGAAGGTCGCGGACGCCGAGAAGGCCCTGGAGTCCGACGTACGCCGCCTCGGGAAGGTGGACGCGGACGCCGCCCGCTCGGTGCGCACCGGACACGCGCTCGCGCCGCGCACCGACGAGGTGGTCGGCGACTTCGCCGAGACCACCGCACTCGAGCGCCTCGGCGAGCACCTCGACGGCCTGTCCTCCGCCAGGACCACCGAGCAGGTGCGTGCCGCCGCGCGGACGACCCGCTCCGCCGACGTGGTGACCCGACTCCTCACCGGGGTCGACGAGACCAGCGCCCAGGGCACCCAGGTCGTCACCGTCGGTGACACCCTCGAGGTCCTGGGCAAGCTCACGAAGCTCGACGGCGACCACCTGTCGCTGTGGAAGCCGACCCGCGCCGCCCTGCTCACCGCGTCCGAGGACCTCGAGGGCGCCGACACCGAGCCCGCCGTCGAGGCCCTCGACACCCTCGTCGCCGGTGGCCAGAAGAAGCTGCGCGCCTGGGAGACGGCCACCGAGAAGGCCGAGGCCCGCAACGAGCGCGACGTCGAGCGGGTCGAGGGCTACCGCGAGGCCGTCGCACCGGTCCTGGAAGCCTTCGCGGCCGAGTCCCGCCAGGCCACGGACTTCTCCCGTCGCGTGCAGCGCGGCGAGAAGGGCCGTATCACCTACTCGACTGCGTCCACCTGGCTCGGCGGTGCGCAGCAGGACCTGACGAAGCTCACCACCGGCCTGGCGGACGCCAAGCCGGTGCCTCGTCTGCGCACCCAGCACCGGGCGCTGCTCGACGTCCTCGACCGCGCCGAGCTCGCAGTCCGCAACGGCAAGGACGGCATCGCCCGACCGCTGGGCTGCTTCAAGCGGCCGATCCCGCGGCCCCGACCCGCCAACCCCAACGCCGCCCCGCTGCCCGACCCGGTCTGCTACTACGGCAGCAGCCCGGGCTGGTCGAAGTACAGCTCCGGCTGGGGCGACGCGGTCCGCGACTTCACGCAGGCGCGGACGAACCTCGACGACGCCACCGAGGCGCTGCTGGAGACGATCGAGAGCCGCAAGCTCCCGAAGAAGCCGGTGGTCTGAGGCCTCAGGCCTCAGGCCTCGGTCATCGGGACGCGCACGCCGCGCTCCCGAGCGACCTCGACCGCCCGGTCGTAGCCGGCGTCGACGTGCCGGATCACGCCCATGCCCGGGTCGTTGCTGAGCACGCGCTCGATCTTCTGCGCGGCCAGGTCGGTTCCGTCGGCGACGCACACCTGGCCGGCGTGGACGGAGCGGCCCATGCCGACCCCGCCGCCGTGGTGGATCGACACCCACGACGCCCCCGAGGCGGTGTTGACCAGCGCGTTGAGCAGCGCCCAGTCGGCGATCGCGTCGGAGCCGTCGAGCATTCCCTCGGTCTCGCGGTAAGGCGAGGCCACCGAGCCGCAGTCGAGGTGGTCACGACCGATCACGATCGGCGCCTTGAGCTCGCCGGAGGCGACCATCTCGTTGAACTTCAGGCCCGCGAGGTGGCGCTCGCCGTACCCCAGCCAGCAGATGCGGGCGGGCAGTCCCTGGAAGGAGACCCGCTCGCCGGCCATGGTGATCCACTTGTGCAGCCGCTCGTTGTCGGGGAAGAGCTCGAGGATGGCGCGGTCGGTGGCGGCGATGTCCGCCGGGTCACCGGACAGGGCCGCCCATCGGAAGGGGCCCTTGCCCTCGCAGAACAGCGGCCTGATGTACGCCGGCACGAAACCGGGGAACTCGAAGGCGCGGTCGTAGCCGCCCTTGCGGGCCTCGTCGCGGATCGAGTTGCCGTAGTCGAACACCTCGGCGCCGCGGTCCTGGAACTCCACCATCGCCCGGACGTGGATGGCCATCGAGGCCCGGGCTTCCTTGGTGAACCCCTCGGGGTCGCGGCGGGCGGCGTCGTGCCAGTCGGCGAAGTCGACGCCGAGCGGCAGGTAGGACAGCGGGTCGTGCGCCGAGGTCTGGTCGGTGACGACGTCGATCGGGGCACCCGACTCCAGCAGCGCGGGGAACACCTCGGCCGCGTTGCCGAGCACGCCGATCGACAGCGGCCGGCGGGCGTCGCGCGCCTCGACGGCCAGCTCGACCGCGTGCTCGACGGAGTCGGCCTGCATGTCGAGGTAGCGGTGCTCGATGCGGCGGGTGATCCGGGACTGGTCGACGTCGACGCAGATCGCGACGCCGTCGTTCATCGTGACCGCCAGCGGCTGCGCGCCGCCCATCCCGCCGAGGCCTGCGGTGAGGGTGATCGTCCCGGCCAGGGTGCCGTCGAACCGCTTGTCGGCCACGGCCGCGAAGGTCTCGAAGGTGCCCTGCAGGATCCCCTGCGTCCCGATGTAGATCCACGAGCCGGCCGTCATCTGGCCGTACATGGTCAGCCCCAGCTCCTCGAGCCGGCGGAACTCCTCCCAGTTGGCCCAGTCGCCGACCAGGTTGGAGTTGGCGATCAGCACGCGCGGGGCCCACTCGTGGGTGCGCATCACCCCGACCGGCTTGCCGCTCTGCACCAGCATCGTCTCGTCGTCGCCCAGCGTGCGCAGCGTCCGCACCAGGGCGTCGTAGGCCTCCCAGTTCCGGGCCGCCTTGCCGGTGCCGCCGTAGACCACCAGCTCGGCCGGGTTCTCGGCGTTCTCGGGGTCGAGGTTGTTCATCAGCATCCGCAGCGGGGCCTCGGTCTGCCAGGACCGGGCGGTGAGCTCGGTGCCGTGCGCCGCGTGGATCGGCAGCCTGTGGTTGGTGGCGGTCATCGCAGTTCTCCGATCGCGTTCTCGACGGCCGCGACGACGGCGCCGTCGCGAACCAGCTGGACGGTGGTCTCGATCTCCGGGGCGAGGTGGCGGTCCGGGCCCGGGCCCGCGACGCCGGAGGAGCGCAGCAGCTCGACGACCGCGCCGGTCGCCGGCGACGGGTCGAGCGGGCGCCGCAGGTCGAGGGCGCGGGCGGCCGTGAGCACCTCGATGGCGACGACCCTGGTCAGCCCGTCGACGGCGCGGCGCAGCTTGCGCGCCGCGGACCAGCCCATGGAGACGTGGTCCTCCTGCATCGCGCTGGAGGGGATCGAGTCGACGCTGGCCGGGTTCGCCAGCCGCTTCAGCTCGGAGACCACAGCGGCCTGGGTGTACTGCGCGATCATCAGCCCGCTGTCGACACCCGGGTCGTCGGCGAGGAACGGCGGCAGCCCGTGGTTGCGGGACGTGTCGAGGAAACGGTCCGTACGACGCTCGCTGATCGAGGCCACGTCGGCGGCCACGATGGCGGCGAAGTCGAGCACGTAGGCGACCGGGGCACCGTGGAAGTTGCCGTTGGACTCCACCCGGCCGTCGGGGAGGACCACGGGGTTGTCGACCGCGCTGGCCAGCTCGCGGTCGGCGACCACCGCGCAGTGCGCCAGGGTGTCGCGGGCCGCGCCGTGCACCTGCGGGGAGCAGCGCAGCGAGTAGGCGTCCTGCACCCGGTTGCAGTCCGGTCCCCGGTGCGAGGCCACCACGCCGGAGTCCTTCAGGATCGCGGCCAGGTTGGCCGCCGAGGCTGCCTGGCCGGGGTGCGGCCGCAGCGCCTGCAGCTCGGGGGCGAAGACGCGGTCGGTGCCGAGCTGGGCCTCCACCGACATGGCAGCCGCCACGTCCGCCGTACGCAGCAGCCGGCCGAGGTCGGTCAGGGCCAGCACCAGCATGCCGAGCATGCCGTCGGTGCCGTTGATCAG
>DASSLA010000229.1:0-25683 GCA_035689885.1 Marmoricola sp.
TCGCTGCCGATGGGGATGTCCGAGCGCGGTCTGCCGATCGGCGTACAGCTGGCGGCGGGGCAGGGACACGACCGCCGCCTGCTCGAGCTGGCCTACGAGCTCGAGGAGGCCAAGCCCTTCCCGCGGATCCAGGACGCCTGAGCCCGCCGGACGTCATCCCTCGTTGCTCCTGCAACCGATACGCATGACCTCACGCGGGACGTCATGCGTTCTCGCTGGAATCACAGCCAGTTCGTATGACCTCGCGGGGCGGGCGGGCCGGGTCAGGTCGGCCGCGGCGTCACCAGCAACGTCTGGGCCGAGCGCGCGCAGAACCCCTGCACGTCGTGCACGTCGGAGGCGGCCAGCCCCACCGGGCCCGGACCCAGCGTGGTCTCGGCCTCAAGGCAGACCCACTCGCCGACGACCGGGCGCAGGACGTGCACGGTGAGCTCGGTGTTGAGGAAGTTCCACTCGTCGGGGTCCAGCGCGGCCGAGGCTCCGGACGCGGAGTCCACGCACACCAGCAGGCGCTGCAGCGGCGTGAGCTCCTCGCCGGGCAGCAGCGTGACGCGCGGACGCATCCAGACCACCGCCGCGCCCGGCTGGGTGACCGCACCGGAGATCCAGTTCCACTGCACGGAGTCGAGGTAGCCGCGGGACCACGACCCCGGTGGGTCCTCGTGGTGTCCGTCCTCGGGCCGGTGCGACAGGGGTAGGCCGGCGTCGCCGGGCCCCTCTCCGGTCGGGAGGGCCCAGCCCTGGGCGCGGGCCACCACCCGGCCCGAGTCGTCACTGATCTCCGCCTGGCGCAGCGACACCGACCGCCCCGGGCGCAGCACGGTCGCCCGCACCGTCAGGTCCGCCACGGGAA
The DNA here is from genome assembly GCA_035689885.1 of Marmoricola sp. Taxonomy (GTDB): domain Bacteria; phylum Actinomycetota; class Actinomycetes; order Propionibacteriales; family Nocardioidaceae; genus Marmoricola. The sequence goes on from DASSLA010000229.1 coordinate 854, forward strand.
CGGGCCCGAGCAGGTCCATCGTGAACCGGGCGATGGTGCGCGGAGTGCCCTCGTCGAGCTGCTCGAGTGCGCGGCCCAGGAGCGCCGCCGGCGGACCGCCGTGCTGCGCCTTGGGGCTCCACGGGCCGGCGGTGCCCGCGGTGGAGCGGAAGCGCTCGTCGTCGACCTGTTCGTAGAAGGAGTCGGCAGGTGTCGGCACGCACCGATCATGGCGGCCGGTGTGCCGGGGCCGCTCGCGGGGTCCGCCGTACGATGTGCCGACCCGCTCGTGACGTCATGCGCCCTCGTCCCTATAGCCGCCGAAACGTATGACGTCGGGCCGGACGTCATACGTCCTCGTGGCAACAGCGACCGCAACGTGTGACGTCGCGAGCGGCCGGATCGGGCCGATTTCGTCTGTCCCGCAGGGCCTGTGTATTCTGCTCGCTGGCCCACGGAGCAGGATCTGGGCCAAGGCCCCTTTAGCTCAGTCGGCAGAGCGTCTCCATGGTAAGGAGAAGGTCTACGGTTCGATTCCGTAAAGGGGCTCTGGGAAGTCTCCCGCCGCCATCCGGAATCCTTCGGGGCTCGGGCGTGTTCCCACGGCGGGGTAGCTCAGGTGGTTAGAGCACACGGCTCATAATCGTGGTGTCGCGGGTTCGAGTCCCGCCCCCGCTACTGGACTTCGTAAGGCACCACCCGCAGGCAAGGAAGAAGGCACGAAAGTGGCCAGCAAGAGCTCTGACGTCCGCCCCAAGATCACCTTGGCGTGCGTGGACTGCAAGGAACGCAACTACATCACCAAGAAGAACCGCCGCAACGACCCGGACCGCATGGAGCTGCAGAAGTTCTGCCCGCGTTGCCGCAAGCACACCGCTCACCGCGAGACCCGCTGACGCGCTCGCGACCACAGCACCCCACGGCCCCGGCGAACGCCGGGGCCGTTGCTGTGTCCGTGTCTGTGTCGGGGTCGGATAGCGTCCGTCCCGTGCCACAGCCCGTCCCCACCCTCGCCGAGCTCACCACGCTCCGGCTCGGTGGTCCGGCCCGGGAGCTCGTCGTCGCCGAGGACGAGCAGGCCGTGGTCGAGGCCGTGCGCACCGCGGATGAGGCAGGCGTCCCGGTGCTCGTCGTCGGCGGGGGCAGCAACCTCGTCGTCGCCGACGCCGGCTTCGACGGCCGCGTCGTGGTGGTCCGCACCCGCGGCGTCCGGCCGACCGACGACACCTGCGGCGGCGCGTACGTCGAGGTCGCGGCCGGCGAGCCCTGGGACGACGTCGTGGCGACCGCGGTGGAGCGCGGCTGGACCGGCGTCGAGGCGCTGGCGGGCATCCCGGGCACCACCGGCGCGACGCCGATCCAGAACGTCGGTGCCTACGGCCAGGAGGTCTCCCAGACCCTGGCCCGCGTCCGCACCTGGGACCGGGAGGCCAGCGAGATCCGCACCTTCGCGGCGGCCGAGTGCGGCTTCGGCTACCGCACCAGCCGCTTCAAGCAGGATCCCGGGCGGTTCGTCGTGCTGACGGTCACCTTCCAGCTGCCGCTGGGCGACCTCAGCGCCCCCGTGCGGTACGCCGAGCTGGCGGCCGCCCTCGGAGTGGAGATCGGCGAGCGTGCCACCGCTCGCGACGTGCGCCGCGCGGTGCTCGTCCTCCGTGGCCGCAAGGGCATGGTGCTCGACGCCGAGGACCACGACACCTGGAGCACCGGCTCGTTCTTCACCAACCCGGTCGTCCCGGCGGACCATGTGCCCGACGGGGCGCCTGCCTGGCCGCAGGGTGACGGGCTGGTCAAGACGAGTGCGGCCTGGCTCATCGAGCGCGCGGGCTTCGCCAAGGGCCACGGCAACGACCGGGTGCGGCTGTCGTCGAAGCACACCCTGGCGGTCACCAACCGCGGCGGCGCCACCACCGACGACCTGCTCGTGCTGGCGCGCGAGGTGCGTGACGGCGTGCGGGCGGCGTTCGGCATCGACCTGGTCAACGAGCCGGTGCTGGTCGGCTGCTCGCTGTAGCGACTCCCGGTCCGAGCCCGGTCAGACGCTGGTGCCGGCCGCGCTGATCGCCACCACCACGGCGAAACCGATGATCATCAGCAGTCCCAGGCCCAGCAGGATGGTCCCGATGATGCCCATGACCATCCCGGCGCGCGCGGTGCTCTCCCCGCCCAGCCGGCCATGCGAGGCCTCGATCTCCTTCAGCGAGTTGCGCCCGAGCGCCCACGCGAAGGGCGAGACGACGAGGGGCAGGCCGCAGAGCGCCAGGGCGCCGACCAGCCCGACGAGGCCGAGCACCATCGCGGTGGTCGCCTGCGGGTGGTTCGGCGGCGCCGGGGAGAAGGTCCCGTACGGCTGCCCGTAGCCCTGGCCGTAGCCCTGGCCGTAGCCCTGGCCGTAGCCCTGGCCGTAGCCCTGGCCGTAGCCCTGGGCGTACTGGCCCTGCTGGTAGGGGTCGGGCTGGCCGCCCTGCTGGTACGGCGGGGGTGCGTACGGCTGCTGCCCGTACTGCCCGGACTGTCCGTACTGCCCGTACTGCTGCCCCTGCTGCTGCCCCTGCGACGAGCCCCAGCCCTGGTCGGCACGGGGGTCCTGCTGCTGGCCGTAGCCCTGCTCGCCGTAGGACTGCTCGCCGTGGCCTGGCTCGCCGTACCCCTGCTCGTAGGGCCGGGTCGGTGACGCGGAGGAGGGGTTGAACGTCGGACCGCTCGGCGTGATCGGCGCCGTGTGCTCGGGCCAGCCCTGCTGGGTCTGCTCCCGGGCCTGCTCGGCCGCCTGCTGCTCCCAGTAGCCGGGTGCGTCGGGCTCCCCGCCCGGTTGCCCGGCCGGCGCCTCCGCCTCGTCGGCGGGGGAGTCCTGTGCCTCCTGGGAGTGGGGGTCCTGCGAGGGGGAGTCCTGCGAGGGGGAGTCCTGCGAGTCCTCGGAGTCCTGGGGCCGGTTCGGGTCGTCGCCCGGGTAGGTCGTCATGAGCCCATTGTCCCCAACCAGTCGTCGACCTCACCCAGCCAGGCGGCCTTGTCCTGCTCCGTGGCACGCGAGGCCCGGATCGAGGAGCGGGCGAGGTCGGCGAGCTGGGGGTCGGTGAGCTCGTGGGCCGCCCGCATGGTGGCGTACTGGCCCGCGAGCCGGGAACCGAACAGCAGCGGGTCGTCGGCCCCGAGCGCGACGGTCGCGCCGGCGGCGATCAGCTCCGGCAGCGGCACCGAGGTGAGGTCGGAGTAGACCCCCAGGGCGACGTTGGAGGTCGGGCACACCTCCAGCGCGATGCCCCGGGAGACGACCAGGTCCAGCAGGTCGGGGTCCTCAGCGGCGCGTACGCCGTGGCCGAGCCGGTCGGCGTGCAGCAGCTCGACGCACGCTCGCACGGAGTCCGGCCCCCTGAGCTCACCGCCGTGCGGTGCCAGCAGCAGCCCGGCCCGCTCGGCGATCCGGAAGGCAGGGGCGAAATCGCTGGTCGTGCCGCGGCGCTCGTCGTTGGACAGGCCGAAGCCGACCACCCCGCGATCGACGTACTGCGCGGCGAGCCGGGCCAGGGTGCGCGCGTCGAGCGGGTGCCGGGTGCGGTTGGCCGCGATGACGACCGCCATCCCGATGCCGACCGTCCGCGAGGCGTCCCGGACCGCGTCGATGACGAGGTCGGTGAACGCGGTGATCCCGCCGAACTTCGAGGCGTACCCGCTCGGGTCGACCTGGATCTCCAACCACCGCGACCCGTCGGCGAGGTCGTCCTCGGCCGCCTCGCGCACCAGCCTCCGGATGTCGTCCTCGGTGCGCAGCACGTCGCGCGCGACGTCGTACAGCCGCTGGAACCGGAACCAGCCCTTCTCGTCGGCGGCCGACAGGTGGGGCGGCCAGTCCTCGACGAGGGCGTCCGGCAGGTGGTGGCCGTCGCGATCGGCGAGCTCGAGCAGCGTCGCGTGCCGCATCGAGCCGGTGAAGTGCAGGTGGAGGTGGGCCTTGGGGAGCGCTCGCAGGGACCGGCGCTCGGTGGGCTCGCGGGCCTCGTCCTCGTCGCGGCCGGAGGGAGGGGCCACTCAGCCGCGCGCCTTCCCCGCCACCTTCTCGGCCAGCTGCTCCGCCGACGCCAGCAGCACGCAGGTGGTGACCGCCTCCATGGCCGCGGTCACGTCCTCGAGCGGCGGGAAGGTGGGCGCGACGCGGATGTTGCGGTCCCGCGGGTCCCGGCCGAGCGGGAACGCCGCCCCGGCCGGGGTCAGCGCGATCCCCGCCTCCTTGGCGAGGGACACGACTCGGGAGGCGGTGCCGTCGAGGACGTCCATGCTGACGAAGTAGCCGCCGGTGGGACGAGTCCAGGTCGCGACGCCGAGGCCGTCGAGCCGCTCGGTGAGGATCCGGTCGACCTCCGCGAACTTGGGCGCGATGATCGCGCGGTGCTTGCGCATGTGCTCGCGCACGCCCTCGGGGGAGCCGAAGAACTGCGCGTGGCGCAGCTGGTTGAGCTTGTCGGGCCCGATCGCGCCCTGGCCGAGGTGCCCGATGTACCACTGCACCGTCTCGACCGAACCGGCGAGGAACGCGACGCCCGCGCCGGCGTAGGTGATCTTCGAGGTGGAGGCGAACATGATCGGCCGGTGGGGGTGACCGGACGCAGCGGCGAGGGTGAGGACGTCCGCGCTCTTGGCCTCCTCCTCGGTGAGGTGGTGGAAGGCGTAGGCGTTGTCCCAGAAGATCTTGAAGTCGGGGGCCGCGGTCTCCATCGAGGCCAGTCGGGCGGCCACCTCCTGCGACACGACCGCCCCGGTCGGGTTGGCGTACGTCGGCACCACCCACAAGCCCTTGATCGAGGGGTCCGCGGCAGCCAGCGCGGCGACCGCCTCGGCGTCCGGCCCGTCATCGTGCATCGGCACCGTCACGGTGTCGATGCCGAACCACTCCAGCAGGGTGAAGTGCCGGTCGTACCCCGGAACCGGGCAGATGAAGGTGACCTTCTCCTCCTCGCCCCACGGGCGGACGCTGTCCACCGCGCCCTTGAGCCACAGGTCGGTGAGCACCTCGCGCATCATCACCAGGCTGGAGTTGTTGCCGGCGACGACCTGCTCGGGCTCGACCCAGAGCAGGTCGGCGAACATCTCCCGGATCTGCCTGATCCCCTCGAGTCCGCCGTAGTTGCGCACGTCCACGCCGTTCGCGTCCTTCACCCCGTTCGGAAGGCCCAGGAGCGCGTCGGAGAGGTCGAGCTGGGCCGACGAGGGCTTGCCCCGGGTCAGGTCGAGCTTCAGCCCGCGGTCGCGGAGCGCGTCGTACGCCGCCTGCTGCTCGCGGAGGAACGAAAAGATCTCCTCGGGGGAGAGGTCGGTGAGGGGACGGACTGGCTGGTTCTGCTCGCTCACGCGCCCATCGTCGCAGAGCCCGCGCCGGTTCGACTTTGCGGGGAGTCGCCCCGTAGACTTCCTGCTCAGGTGACTTCGGCCATTGTTTTGCCATGCCCGGAAGTCCCCTAAGGGCACTAGCTCAACTGGCAGAGCATCGGTCTCCAAAACCGAAGGTTGGGGGTTCAAGTCCCTCGTGCCCTGCGAGAACCGAAGATGGACAGACGACGGCAACCGGAAGAGGGAACAGCGTGTCGGAGAGCTCCCGGGTGGGATCGGACAAGACGCGCGAGCGGACGAGTCCGGTCACGTTCTACCGCCAGGTCGTGGCCGAGCTGCGCAAGGTGGTGTGGCCGAGCCAGCAGCAGCTGGTCACCTACTTCATCGTGGTGCTGGTCTTCGTGCTCGCGCTGATCGCCTACGTGTCGGTGCTCGACGTGATCTTCGGCCGCGGGGTCTTCGCCCTGTTCGGCGGGAGCGACAACTAGGACCTCGCTGCCCGCCCGGGCAACGCAGGCGCAGGACCATGACGAGATGACGGAGTAATCGTGTCTGAGCAGTACGACGAGCAGCCGATCGAGGGCGCCCCCGCCGAGGGAGACGCCGCCCCGGAGGCTGTGTCGAGCGACGCCCCCGCCACCGCGGAGACCCCGACCGCGGAGACCCCGGTCGAGGAGGCCCCCGTGGACGAGGCCACCGTGGAGGAGGCTCCCGCGGAGGAGGCTCCCGTGGAGGACGCTCCCGCCGGGGACCCGATGGAGGAGTTCCGGGCCTCGCTGCGCGAGAAGGAGGGCGACTGGTTCGTCGTGCACACCTACTCGGGCATGGAGAACCGGGTGAAGGCCAACCTCGAGAACCGCATCACCTCGCTCAACATGGAGCACTTCATCCACGAGGTGGTCGTGCCCACCGAGGAGGTCGCCGAGATCAAGAACGGCCAGCGCAAGCTGGTCAAGCGCACCGTCCTCCCCGGCTACGTGCTCGTCCGGATGGACCTGACCGACGAGTCGTGGGCCGCCGTACGCCACACGCCGTCGGTGACCGGCTTCGTCGGCCACAGCCACCAGCCGGTGCCGCTGAGCCTCGAGGAGGTCGAGAACATGCTCGCCCCCGCCATCCAGGCAGGCGCCGAGGCGGCGGCCGCGGCGACCGAGACCACGGGCGGCGCTCCCGCCGCGGCGGCCTCGCGCCAGCAGGTGGCGGTCGCGGACTTCGAGGCCGGCGACTCCGTGATGGTGGTGGACGGCCCGTTCGCGACGCTCCACGCGACCATCACCGAGATCAACGCGGAGAGCCAGAGGGTCAAGGCCCTCGTCGAGATCTTCGGCCGGGAGACCCCGGTCGAGCTGAGCTTCAGCCAGATCCAGAAGGTCTGAGCCGGAGCCGGAACACCAGTGGCAGGGGACAACCCCGTCGTGACCACGAGAAGAAAGAGATAGCAGAGAAATGCCCCCCAAGAAGAAGAAGATCGCTGCCCTGGTCAAGGTGCAGCTCCAGGCCGGTGCGGCCACTCCCGCACCCCCGGTCGGCACCGCGCTCGGCCCGCACGGCGTCAACATCATGGACTTCTGCAAGGCGTACAACGCCCAGACCGAGTCCATGCGCGGCAACGTCGTCCCGGTCGAGATCACCATCTACGAGGACCGGTCCTTCGACTTCATCACGAAGACCCCGCCGGCCGCCGAGCTGATCAAGAAGGCCGCCGGCATCTCCAAGGGCTCCGGCGTCCCGCAATCCGACAAGGTCGGCAAGCTGACCAAGGACCAGGTGCGCGAGATCGCCACCACCAAGCTCCCCGACCTCAACGCCAACGACATCGACGCGGCGATGAAGATCGTGGAGGGCACCGCCCGCTCCATGGGCGTCACTGTCGACTGACCATCCCCGGTGGTCCGACCGGACCACCACGTGGCAGAGCCGCGCTGGCTCACTCCAGACCACAGCTTTCGAGAACAGAGGAAAGAACATGCAGCGCAGCAAGACCTACCGCGCGACGGCGGAGACTTTCGACAAGGACGAGCTCTACCCGCCGCTCGCCGCGATCAAGATCGCCAAGGGCGGCGCCCGGAAGAAGTTCGACGAGACCGTCGACGTCGCCATGCGCCTCGGGGTCGACCCCCGCAAGGCCGACCAGATGGTGCGGGGCACCGTCAACCTGCCGCACGGCACCGGCAAGACCGCCCGCGTCCTGGTTTTCGCCAACGCGGAGAAGGCCGAGGCCGCCCGTGAGGCCGGTGCCGACATCGTCGGCGGCGACGACCTGATCGAGAAGGTGAACGGCGGCTGGCTCGACTTCGACGCCGTCGTCGCCACTCCCGACATGATGGGCAAGGTCGGCCGCCTCGGCCGCGTGCTCGGTCCCCGCGGCCTGATGCCGAACCCGAAGACCGGCACGGTGACGCCCGACGTGGCCAAGGCCGTCTCCGACATCAAGGGCGGCAAGATCGAGTTCCGCGTCGACCGGCACGCCAACCTGCACTTCATCATCGGCAAGGCGTCCTTCTCCGAGGTCCAGCTCGCGGAGAACTACGCCGCTGCCCTCGAGGAGGTGCTGCGCCTGAAGCCGGCCAGCTCCAAGGGCCGCTACATCAAGAAGATCACGGTCTCCACGACCATGGGCCCCGGTGTCCAGGTCGACCCCAACCGCACGCGCAACGTCGCCGCGGAGGACGAGGCCTGAGCCTCTCCAGGCTGACGCAGGACCAGACGACGGCCCGGTTCCCCCGCGGGACCGGGCCGTCGCACGTCCTGACCCGCGCGCCGGCCGGGTGGGTTTCGGGCGGGACGGCCCCGCGCCCTGGCCCACCCGCTGAGGATTTGGCCCGGCCACCGGCGGCACCGTATGGTTGCGCCGTAACCGAAGACCGCCGGCTGGTCATCCCCGGATGACCCGAAGGTTCGCGACAGCGGACGACCTGCGCAGGTGACACGACGTGAGACCGCCCCGCGCGGTGACGCCCAGTGCACCTGCACCGGGCGTTTTTTGTTGCTCCGGTCCAGGTTGCCGGGCGGCGTGCAACCCGTACGACGCCCGAGCACACCGGGTGCACCGCCTGGTGCACCACGTGGAAGGAGACCCATGGCGCGGCCAGACAAGGCAGCAGCCGTCGCGGAGATCGTCGACGCGTTCAACGACTCCGCTGGCGCTGTGCTGACCGAGTACCGCGGTCTCACCGTGAAGCAGCTGCAGGAACTGCGGCGAGCCCTCGGCGAGAACGCGCACTACGCCGTGGTCAAGAACACGCTGACCAAGATCGCTGCCCAGGAGGCGGGCGTCGAGGGATTCGACGACCTGCTCAACGGGCCGACCGCCATCGCCTTCATCAACGGCGACCTGGTCGAGGCGGCCAAGGGTCTGCGTGACTTTGCCAAGGCGAACCCCGCCCTTGTGATCAAGGGCGGCTATGTAGACGGTGCCTCACTGGACGCCAAGGAGATCGCCAAGCTGGCCGATCTCGAGTCCCGCGAGGTCCTCCTGGGCAAGCTGGCGGGCGCCATGCTCGGCTCGCTCACCCAGGCCGTCCAGCTGCTCAACGCCCCGATCTCGCAGGCTGCCCGGCTCGCCGGCGCCCTGCAGGCGAAGGCCGAGCAGGACCCCACCATCCTCAACGGAGGCGCCGGCGAGCCGGTTGCCGAGGCCCCCGAGGCCGCAGCGGACAGCGCCGAGAGCGCCGAAGCCACTGAGGAGACCACCCCCGAGGCCGCAGCGGACAGCTCCGAGAGCACCGAGGCCTGACATCCCGCTCGTGGCCCGGTGACCGGCCGGGCGCAGCACCAACGAAAGGAACGCCACCATGGCGAAGCTCAGCACCGACGAGCTGCTGGACGCCTTCAAGGAGATGACCCTCCTGGAGCTCAGCGAGTTCGTGAAGCAGTTCGAGGACACCTTCGGCGTGACCGCCGCCGCCCCGGTGGCCGTGGCCGCCGCCCCTGCCGCCGGCGGTGCCGCCGGTGACGCGGGTGAGGCCGCCGCCGAGCAGGACGAGTTCGACGTCGTCCTCGAGGCCGCTGGTGACAAGAAGATCAACGTCATCAAGGAGGTCCGTGCCCTCACGAGCCTCGGCCTGAAGGAGGCGAAGGACCTCGTCGAGGCCGCGCCCAAGGCCGTGCTCGAGAAGGTCACCAAGGAGGCCGCGGAGAAGGCCAAGGAGTCCCTCGAGGGCGCCGGCGCCACCGTCACCCTGAAGTGACCCCAGTCGTCGGTCCTGCCTGACCGACATCGCACGACGGCCGTCCGGACCTGGTCCGGGCGGCCGTCGTCGTGCTCACAGGTGTGGCTTGCATCACGGCGGGTATATGGGTGCGCAGGCCCCGCTCGACCCTCGGGGGATCGGAGGGTCTCGGCGCGTAACTTGTCCCGGCAGCGCTCGTTGGACGGCGTGGCAGGGAGAGTTGCGTGCACGGATGGGAGCCGTGCCGCGGTCTGGAAACGTCGAGGGAGTGCGCTCATGGGTGTCGAGATCGAGATCAACGACTTGACCAAGAGCTTCGGAAAGCAGCTCATCTGGGGTGACGTGACCCTCACCGTCCCCGCGGGCGAGATCTGCGTGATGCTCGGCCCTTCCGGCACCGGAAAGTCCGTCCTCCTGAAGACGATCATCGGCCTGCTCAAGCCCGACAAGGGTGAGGTCATCATCGAGGGCGTCGACATCGCCTCGTGCTCCGAGCGGGACCTCTACGAGATCCGAAAGCTGTTCGGTGTGCTGTTCCAGGACGGCGCGATGTTCGGCTCGATGAACCTCTACGACAACATCGCCTTCCCGTTGCGCGAGCACACCAAGAAGAGCGAGTCCGAGATCCGCAACATCGTGATGGAGAAGCTCGACCTCACCGGTCTGCTCGGCACCGAGGACAAGCTCCCGGGCGAGATCTCCGGCGGCATGCGCAAGCGCGCCGGTCTGGCGAGGGCCCTGGTCCTCGATCCCGAGATCGTGCTCTTCGACGAGCCCGACTCCGGTCTCGACCCCGTGCGCACGTCGTTCCTCAACCAGCTGATCGTCGACCTCAACGCCCAGATCGACGCGACCTTCCTCATCGTCACGCACGACATCAACACGGCGCGCACCGTGCCGGACAACATCGGGCTGCTCTACCACAAGCACCTCGCCATGTTCGGCCCGCGCGAGATGCTGCTCTCATCGGAGGAGCCCGTCGTGCGCCAGTTCCTCAACGCCCAGGTCGTCGGCCCGATCGGCATGTCCGAGGAGAAGGACGCCGACGAGCTCGAGGCGGAGAAGGACATGGAGCTGCCCCCGCTGCCGCCGATCCCGCTGCAGCTCGAGCCCTCCAACGGCCAGCCGAGGCGCAGCCAGCGCGAGCCGGGCAGCTGGTGCCGGGAGAACGGCGTGACGCCTCCGCCGGGCTCCTTCGAGGAGAACATGACCATGACGACCGGCGTGTGAGGCGCTGATGGCATCACCGGTCGCCTCCCGCCTCCTGGCTCCGGTCGGGACCACGGGAAAGCTCTTCGCGTTCTTCCTGGACGTGTGCCGCCAGCTGTTCAAGCGGCCCTTCCAGCTGCGTGAGTTCCTGCAGCAGGGCTGGTTCATCGCCTCGGTGACGATCGTCCCGACGGCGCTCGTCGCGATCCCGTTCGGCGCGGTCATCGCGCTGCAGGTGGGCAGCCTGATCAAGCAGTTCGGCGCGCAGTCGTTCACCGGCTCCGCCTCGGTGCTCGCGGTGGTGCAGCAGGCCGCACCCATCGGCACCGCCCTGCTCATCGCCGGCGCGGGCGGGTCCGCGATCGCCGCCGACCTGGGCGCCCGCAAGATCCGCGAAGAGCTCGACGCGATGATGGTGCTCGGCATCGACCCGATCCAGCGGCTCGTCGTACCCCGCGTGCTCGCCTGCATGATGGTCGCCGTCTTCCTCAACGGGATGGTCACCGTGGTCGGCGTCGGCGGTGGCTACTTCTTCAACGTCGTGCTCCAGGACGGCACCCCCGGCGCCTACCTGGCCAGCTTCACCGCGCTCGCACAGCTGCCCGACCTCTGGGTCGGCATGATCAAGGCGCTCGTCTTCGGGATGCTCGCCGCCATCGTGGCCGCCTACAAGGGGATGACCGCCGGCGGCGGGCCCAAGGGCGTGGGTGACGCGGTCAACGAGTCCGTGGTCATCACCTTCGTGCTGCTGTTCATCGTCAACTTCGTGATCAGCGCGATCTACCTCCAGATCGTGCCGCCGAAGACGGGTTGATGACGATGGCGAACCTGAAGCAGGCCTACGAGAAGCCGCTCTCCTCCCTCGACCGGATGGGCGAGGAGCTGGCGTTCTACCTGCGCGCGCTCCGGGCGACGCCGCGGTCGGTGACGCGCTACCCCAAGGAGATCCTGCGCCTCCTGGCCGAGGTCACCCTCGGCTCGGGTGCGCTGGCCGTCATCGGCGGCACCGTCGGCGTCATCACCGCGATGACCTTCTTCACCGGCGCGCAGGTCGGCCTGTCCGGCTACGCCGCCCTCGACCAGATCGGCACGGCCGCCTTCGCCGGCTTCGTCTCGGCGTACTTCAACACCCGCGAGATCGCGCCGCTCGTCGCCGGCATCGCCCTGGCCGCGACCGTGGGCTGCGGCTTCACCGCTCAGCTCGGTGCGATGCGCATCTCCGAGGAGGTCGACGCCCTCGAGGTGATGGCGATCCCGTCGATGCCGTTCCTGGTCACCACGCGCATCGTGGCCGGCCTGGTCGCCATCGTGCCGCTGTACGTCGTGGGCCTGCTGTCCTCCTACTTCGCCACCCGGACCACGGTGACCCTGTTCTACGGGCAGAGTCCGGGCACCTACGACCACTACTTCAACCAGTTCCTGCCACCAGGTGACGTGCTCTGGTCCTTCGGCAAGGTGGTGGTGTTCTCGGTCGTGGTGATCCTGATCCACTGCTACCACGGCTACACCGCCGGCGGCGGGCCCGCGGGAGTGGGCGTGGCCGTGGGCCGCGCGGTGCGCACCTCGATCGTGGCGGTGAACGTCATCGACCTGTTCCTCTCCATGGCCATCTGGGGATCCACGACCACGGTCAGATTGGCGGGCTGAGCCATGGGACGGGTACTCATGAACCACCGCTTCCTCGGTGTGGTCTTCATCGGACTGCTGGTCCTCGGGGTCTGGGTGGTCAACGCGGTCTTCACGCAGAAGTTCGTGGACTTCGAGCGGGTCTCGCTGACCACCGACACCGCCGGCCTCAACCTCCCGGCGCGCGCGGACGTCAAGGTCCGCGGGGTGATCGTCGGCCAGGTCACCAAGATGGAGTCGGCCAACGACGGGGCCTCCCTCGAGCTCGGCATCGAGCCCGACAAGATCGACCAGATCCCGGGCAACGTCACCGCGGCGATCCTCCCGAAGACCCTGTTCGGCGAGAAGTACGTCGAGCTCAACATCCCCGAGGACGCGTCCGCTCAGCCGCTCGAGGGTGGCGACCGCATCGAGCAGACCGACCTGCCGATCGAGGTCGAGAAGGTCCTCAACGACCTCTACCCGCTGCTGCGCACGGTGCAGCCGGCCGAGCTCAACTACACCCTGAACGCGCTGGCCAACGCCCTCGAGGGCCGCGGCGAGAAGATCGGGGAGAGCTTCGTGACGCTGGACGGCTACCTGAAGAAGATGAACCCGCAGCTGCCGGCGCTGATCGAGGACCTCAAGCTGCTCGCCACCGTCTCCGACACCTACGCCGACGTCTTCCCGCAGATCGCCCAGACGCTGCGCAACACGGTGAAGACCGGCAACACGCTGGTCTCCCGTGAGCAGAAGCTCAACGCGTTCCTCACCGACATGACGGCCTTCTCCAACACCACCAAGGCGTTCCTGGACGCCAACGGCGACAACATCATCCGGCTGGGCCAGCTCAGCGAGCCGATCCTCGCGCTGCTGCGCCGCTACTCCCCGGAGTTCCCCTGTCTGCTCGAGGGCATCGTGAAGCAGGCGCCCCGGCTGGCCGACACCTTCCGCGGCTTCATCTTCCACATCAACCTCAAGACGCTGCCGCAGCAGCCGCGGGCCTACACCGCCGCGGACCGGCAGGTGTACGGCGCGGCCAACGGACCCAACTGCGCCGGCCTGCCCAACCCGCCGATCCCATACCCCTCCTTCCCGAACCTCGCCGACGGGGCCAACGGCCTCGGCAAGGGCGACGGCCAGCGAGTCGCGCCCGGCTTCGGCCGGCGGCAGGCGCCCGCGGGCGCGGCCGACGCCTCGGCCGGAGCCGCATCCCCCGGGCAGCCGGGGATGAGTGTCGGTGTGTCCGGCACCGCGTCGCAGAAGGCCCTGATCAACTCGCTGACCGCTCCGCTGCTCGGGTTCTCCGCCGACCGGATGCCCGACCTGGGCGCGCTGCTCTACGCGCCCGCGATGGCCGGCACGGAGGTGAGCGTCCGATGAGCATCCTGGACAAGAAGACCTCGGCCGACGCCGTCAAGCTGCTGATCTTCATCCTCACTACGACCATGGCCACGGGCGTGCTCGTGGTGCTGATCGGAAACCTGACGTTCCAGTCCGCGCGCAACTACAAGGCGGTCTTCTCCGACGCCACCGGTGTGGTCAAGGGCGACGACATCCGGATCGCGGGGGTCAAGGTGGGCAGCGTCAAGGAAGTCGAGGTGATCGACCGGACCCGCGCACTGGTGTCCTTCGACGTCGCGGACAGCTCGATCGTCACCCAGAGCTCCACTGCCCAGATCCGCTACCGCAACCTCGTCGGCCAGTGCTACGTCACGCTGACCCAGGGCGTCGGCGACCTCGACCGGCTGCCGGAGGACTCCACCATCCCGATCAGCCGCACAGAGCCCGCGCTCGACCTGACCGTGCTGTTCAACGGCTTCAAGCCGCTGTTCCAGGCACTCTCGCCCGCCGACATCAACAAGCTGTCCGCGCAGGTGATCGAGGTCTTCCAGGGCGAGGGCGGCAACTTCAACCAGCTGCTCACCAGCACGGCTTCGCTGACCAACACCCTGGCCGACCGCGACAAGGTGATCGGCGACCTGATCGACAACCTCAACGCGGTGCTCCGCACGCTCTCCGAGCGCGACCAGCAGCTCAGCGAGCTGATCGTGGACTTCCGCACCTTCATGGCCGGGCTGGTCAAGGACCGCGACGCGATCCTCGGCTCGCTGGAGTCGATCTCCGGCCTCGCCGACGAGACCTCCGACCTCGCCGTCGGCATCCGTCCGGCCTTCGTCCGTGACGTCAAGGGCCTGCGCCGAGTGGCCAGCAACCTCAACAAGGGGCGCGGCGAGCTCGATCGCGCGATGCAGATCCTGCCCGTCAAGCTGACCAAGATCGGACGTACGGCGATCTACGGATCCTTCTTCAACTTCTACCTCTGCCAGTTCCAGGGCAACGTCAACCTGCCCACCGGAGGCCGCGTGCCGGTCAAGTACGACGTCGGGGGAAAGAGGTGCAACCTCGGATGACCCCCTTCCGCGAACGCAACCCGGTGATCATCGGGGCAGTCAGCCTGGCGGTGCTGCTCGCGCTGCTGGCTGCTGCCTTCAACGCCCAGAACCTCCCGCTCATCGGCGGCGGTGACACCTACAAGGCGTCCTTCAGCGAGGCCGGTGGACTCAAGCCCAACGACGAGGTGCGCATCGCCGGCGTCCGCGTCGGCAAGGTCACCGAGGTCGAGCTCGCCGGCAACAAGGTGGACGTGTCGTTCAAGGTCGACACCCCGTCGAAGTTCGGCACCGACACGGGCGCCCAGATCAAGGTGAAGACCCTGCTCGGCGACATGTTCCTCGCGCTGGTGCCGGACGGTCCCGGTCAGCTCGAGGAGGGCACGACCATCCCGGTCTCGCGCACCACCTCGCCGTACGACGTGGTGGACGCGTTCGAGGGCCTCGCCGACCGGGCCGCCCGGATCGACACCGACCAGCTCGGTGACTCCCTCGACACGCTGGCCGACCTCACCAAGGACACCCCGGCGGCGTTCCAGGGGACGCTGCGCGGCCTCTCCCGCCTGTCGGAGACCGTGGCGAGCCGCAACGATCAGATCAACGACCTGCTGAAGAACCTCGACTCGGTCTCCGGCGTGCTGGCCCAGCGCGACCAGGACATCGTCGCCCTGATGCGGGACAGCGACACCCTGATGCGGGCGCTGGTCGCCCGGCGGCAGGCGGTGCACCAGCTGCTCGTCTCCACCAGCCGGCTCTCTTCCGAGCTCACCCTGCTGGTCAAGCAGTCCCGGGCCGACCTCAAGCCGGCACTGCAGAACCTCCAGGGAGTGGTCAACCTGCTGCTGAAGAACCAGGCGAACCTCGACGAGAGTCTGCGCCTGATGGCGCCCTTCTACCGCGTCTTCGCCAACACCCTCGGCACCGGCCCGTGGTTCGACACGTGGATCTCGAACATGCCCCCCATCCCGAACGTGAGTGGATGACGATGTTGCGACGAGTCAACCCGATCATCGCCGTGGTGGCGGTGCTGGCCGTGCTGGCCGCGGCTGCCGTGGTGTTCTGGCCGAAGGACGAGAAGAAGTACGTCTACGCCGAGTTCCCGCGCACTGTCTCCCTCTACGAGGGCTCCGACGTCAAGATCCTCGGCGTCGCCGTGGGCAAGGTCGAGTCGGTCGTCCCGGCCGGCACCAAGGTCAAGGTCAAGCTCTACTACGACGCCGAGCACAAGGTGCCCGCCGACGCCAAGGCCGCGGTGATCTCGCCGTCGATCGTCGGCGACCGCTTCGTGCAGCTGACGCCCGCCTACAGCGGAGGGGACCAGCTGGCGAACAACGCCCGTCTCGGCCTCGACCGCACCGCGACGCCGCTGGAGCTGGACGAGATCTTCAGCAGCCTCAACGACCTCAACATCGCGCTCGGGCCCGACGGAGCCAACAAATCGGACGGCGGCGGGGTCGGCCCGCTGACCCGGCTGCTCGACTCCACCGCCCGCAACCTCGGCGGCCAGGGCGTGCAGTTCAACAGGACCCTGAAGAACTTCGGGGCGCTGACCGGGACGCTGGAGGACAACAAGGAGGAGCTGTTCGGGACGCTCGACCAGGTCCAGGAGTTCACCTCCACGCTGAGCCGCAACGACCAGACGGTGCGACGGTTCAACGACTCCCTCGCCCAGGGCGCCGACCTGCTGGCCGACGAGCGGCAGGAGCTCGCCGCGGTGCTGCGCAACCTCAGCGAGGCGATGGTGCAGGTGCGCAGCTTCGTGCGGGAGAACCGCGGGTCGCTGACGCGCAACATCTCCGGCCTCAACCGCATCTCCAAGGTGCTGGTGAAGCGCCGCGACGCGCTCGACGAGATCCTGCGGGTCGCCCCGGGCGCGCTGAACAACCTGTTCCTGGCCGGCAACGCCCCGCAGGGCACGCTCGACACTCGCGACGCCTTGAGCGAGGTGTTCACCCAGCTGGAGGACGACCCGGCGCGTGTGCTGTGCACCTTCGTCGAGCAGGCCAGCGACTGCGGCGTCATCGAGCAGGCGGTGGGCAACCTGCCGCTGCCGCGGCCCACCCCCTTCCCGGGTGACCCGTCGACCAAGCCGCGCGTGGTCGAGCCGATCGACCGGTCCCTCGGCGGCCTGGTGGAGGTGCAGCGATGAACGGCATCCGTCGTCGTACCGTCTCCGCGCTGGCCGCCGTGCTCGCCGGCGTCCTGGTGCTGTCCGGCTGCTCGGTCTACGACGCCCCCCTGCCGGGTGGCGCCGACACCGGGGACCGCCCGATGCGCCTGAAGGTGATGTTCCGCGACGTCCTCGACCTGGTGCCCCAGTCGACGGTCAAGGTCAACGACGTCACCGTCGGCAAGGTCGAGGAGATCAAGCTCAAGGGGTACGTCGCCGAGGTGACCGTGGAGGTTCCCCGCGACATCGACCTGCCGGACAACGCCACCGCGCAGATCCGCCAGACCAGCCTGCTCGGCGAGAAGTTCGTCCACCTCGAGCCGCCGTCCGAGCCGAGCAGCGGCAAGCTGTCGGACAACGACGTGATCGGGCTCGACCGCACGGGCCGCAACCCGGAGGTCGAGGAGGTCTTCGGTGCGCTGGCATTGCTGCTCAACGGTGGCGGTGTCGGCCAGCTGCAGACGATCGCGAGGGAGCTCAACACCGCATTCGAAGGGCGAACCGACGAGGTCCGCTCGGTGCTCACCCAGATCCGCGAGTTCATGGGCCAGCTGGACAGCAACAAGGAGTCGATCGTCCAGGCGCTGGAGAACACCAACCGGCTCGCGGCGCAGGCCCGCCGCCAGGACGGCACCATCCGCCGCGCCCTGGACGACGTCCCCGACGCGCTGCGCTCGGTCAACCGCCAGCGCGACGACCTGGTCCGGCTGCTCGAGGCGCTCGAGCGGCTCAGCGGGGTCGGCACCCGGGTGATCCGGGCGTCCAAGGAGTCCACGATCAACAGCCTGCGCGACCTCGCGCCGGTGCTGGAGTCGTTCGCGAAGGCCGGGCAGAACTTCCCGGAGTCCTTCCAGGTCTTCCTGACCTACCCGTTCGTCGACGCGGCCGTCGGTCGCGACCCGCAGGTGGCCCGCAACCTGCACATGGGTGACTACACCAACCTGTCGGTCAACCTCGACGTCGACCTCGGCGAGCTGGCCCTGCCGGAGCTCCCGCCGGTCCCGGTGCCCTCCCAGCTGTGCCAGGCCGTCAAGGACGCGCGTGCCCAGGCCCGCCGGCAGATCGACCGGATGCCCGGCCTCAACCAGCGGCAGAAGGACCGGCTGAAGCGCATCGTCCTCGCCCAGATCGAGGACGAGGACTGCAACATCACCGCCAACACCGTGCGCGAGTACATCGCCGGCGCCATCGCCGCGCTCGGGACGACGGTGAGCGAGGCGGTGTGCCCGGGGGCAGGACCGGTCATCTGCCGCCTGCTCGAGGACCCGCAGGCGCTGCCCACCCCGACGCTGGGCAACCCGCTCGGCAACGGCGGCGGCCTGCTCCCGCGCGCCGACCTCAACGGCAGCTACAAGGCGCCCCGGCCGATCGACCCGTTCGGGCTGGCCGACCACGGCATCGACCCCGGCATCGGGACGATGCTCCTCCAGGGGGTGGCTGAGACCCGATGATCACCTCACGCACCAAGAAGCAGCTGCTCGTGTTCGTGCTGATCACCCTGGTCGGCGTGGCATTCGTCGGCGCCCGCTACGCCAAGCTCAACCGGCTGTTCTACGACGCCACCTACAGCGTCAACGCCCACTTCACCCAGTCCGGTGGCATCTTCACCGACGCGGAGGTCACCTACCGCGGTGTCGGCGTCGGCAAGGTCGAGTCGATGAAGCTGACCGACGACGGCGTCGACGTGATCCTCGCGATCGACAAGAAGTTCGACACGATCCCGCGCGAGACCGTCGCGCTGGTCGGCAACAAGTCGGCCGTCGGTGAGCAGTACGTCGAGCTCCAGCCGAAGACCGACGACGGTCCCTACCTGAAGCAGGGGTCGGAGGTCGCGAACGAGGACACCCAGATCCCGGTCTCCACCCGGGAGATCCTCACCAACCTGGACAACCTGGTGCAGTCGGTGCCGCAGGCCGACCTGCGCACCGTGGTGGCCGAGTCCGGAGCGGCGTTCAAGGACGCCGGGCCGAGCATCGGGCAGATCATCGACACCTCGAGCTCGTTCATCGACACCGCCGACGCCAACTTCGAGACCACCACCGCCCTGATCCGCGACTCGCGGGTGGTGCTGCAGACCCAGGCGGACAAGGGCTCGGCGATCCGGTCCTTCGCCAGCAACCTGGAGCTGTTCAGCGGCACCGTGGCCGACAACGACCGCTACCTGCGCTCGTTGATCGACAACGGCTCGGCGACCGCCAACGAGCTGCGCACCTTCCTGGAGCAGAACCGGGTCAACCTCGGCCAGCTGATCAACAACCTGGTCACCACCAACGAGGTCACCGTCAAGCACCTCAAGGGGATCCGCCAGCTGCTGGTCATCTACCCCTACGTCGTCGCCGGCGGCTTCACCGTCGCCAAGAAGAATGCCGATGGCCGGTACGACGCCCAGTTCGGGCTGGTGCTGACCAACGAGCCCCACCCTTGTGAGAAGGGCTACGAAGGGTCCGACCGCCGCAAGCCCCAGGAGACCGAGGACCGGCCGATGAAGACCGGTGTCGGGTGCAGCGACAACAGCCTCAACCAGCGTGGCGCCGAGAAGGCCCCGAACGGTCGCGCCGGGACCGCCTACCGCGCTCCGGTGGCGACGTACGATGCCCAGACAGGCGAGGTCTCCTGGGCCGACCAGGACCCCGCCGCCAACATCGCCTACACCGGCGGTGCAGCCCAGCTGTTCGGCGACGACTCGTGGAAGTGGATGCTCCTCCAGCCGTCGCTCGCCGACAACCAGGAGTAGTCCTTGACGCAAGCACCGACCGCCGGGACGCCCGCTCCCGGCACTGACGAACGCCCTGCCCGCAGGATCGGCGCCCGTGCCGTGCGCATGGCGGCGGTGGTCCTCGCCGTGCTGCTGGTCGCAGCAGTGGTGACGGCCGTCGTCCTGATGCGCAAGGCCGAGGCGGCGGACGACCGAGCCCGGGAGAGCGCCGCCGCCGCCAACGTGGCCGAGCAGTTCGCGCTGCGGATGGACCGGATCGACGGCACCGACTTCGACGGCTACGTCAAGGGCGTCAACGAGCTGCTCACCACCAAGGCGCGCACCGAGAACCAGAAGGTGTTCGCGACGATCAAGCAGGGCTACGAGGCCGCCAGGGTGAAGGGCACCGGCGAGGTGCTGCTCACCGCGGTCGGGGACGCCGACGACGACTCGGCCACGATCCTGGTCGTGCACGACGCGGACGTCACCACCACCCAGGGCAAGATCGAGCACCACTACCGCTGGACCGTCAACGTGGTGAAGGTCAAGGGCGAGTGGCTCGTCGACGACTTCACCCCGGTGAGCTGAGAGGACCGGCGATGACGAACACCCACCCGACGTCCGGCCCCACCTGGTACGACCTCCTCGGGGTCTCCCGCGACGCCTCCGCCGAGGAGATCAAGGCGGCGTGGCGCAGCGCCACCGACCGCTTCGAGCCAGGCTCGGCCGGCGGCCAGTTCCAGATGTTCAACCAGGCCGCCGACGTGCTGCTCGACCCCGAGCGCCGGGCCGCCTACGACCGCTCCCTCGACCGGCCGGGCACCGAGGCGCCCCCGCCCCCGCCGGAACCCGAGCCCGCAGCGCCGACCGCGCCCGCCACCACGGTGGGCCCGAAGGCCGAGCGTCGTGCCGCCCGCGAGCGCCGGCGCGCCGAGCGCGCCG
Source organism: Marmoricola sp. (assembly GCA_035689885.1). Lineage (GTDB taxonomy): Bacteria > Actinomycetota > Actinomycetes > Propionibacteriales > Nocardioidaceae > Marmoricola. The sequence continues at coordinate 21,344 of DASSLA010000229.1, forward strand.
AGGCCAGGGCCACCGCGGGTCCCGCGACCCCGGCCGAGCCGGCGTCCCGGCAGTCCGTGCTGCTGGTCGCCGGCCTCGCCCTGCTGCTCGTGCTGGCACTGGTGCTGGCCGGCTACTTCGCGCTGCAGGTGCGCAAGGACGCCCGGGTCGCCGATGCCCGCGAGCAGGCCCCGGCCGCCGCCGAGCGGGCTGCCAAGGCGGTGCTCTCCTACGACTACACACAGCTCGACGCCGACGAGCAGCGTGCCAAGGGGTTCCTCACGCCGTCGTACGGCAAGGAGTTCGAGAAGACCTTCGCGCTGCTCAAGGAGCAGGAGGACGGCTCCCCGGGCGCCGCCGTCCAGACCAAGGCCCAGGTGTCCGCCTCGGTGGTCGGGTCCGGGGTGGTCGACGCCGAGGACGGCGTGGTCCGCGTGCTGCTCTACGTCAACCAGGTCTCCCGCAAGGCGGGCGCCGACCCGCAGGTCTTCCAGAACCGGGTGACGCTGACGATGGAGAAGAACGGCGAGAAATGGCTCGTCGACGACCTGAAGAGCTACTGATCCCCCACCTGAGGGGGTAATGTCCTCCGAACACGGATCGTTCCGTCGGTCGCACAGCGACCCGGGGTTGTCCGAGTCTTGGCGTGTGCTGTAATCTGACTCTTTGCGCCCTCCCTCAAATGCTTCCTGCCTGCCCGGTGGCTGGTTTGTGGTGGGACGGCGCCGCCACACATGTGAGCCTCGGAAGGACCCCTCTTGGCCGCCACGCGACCCAAGTCCAGCACGAACAACAGTCCCCGCCGCATCTCCTTCGCCAAGATCTCCGAGCCGCTCGAGGTTCCGCAGCTTCTTGCGCTCCAGACCGACAGCTTCGACTGGCTGATCGGGAACGAGAAGTGGGAGCAGAAGGTCGCCGAGCGCCGTGAGGCCGGCGAGGAGCTCTCGCAGAAGTCGGGGCTCCACGAGATCTTCGAGGAGATCTCCCCGATCGAGGACTTCTCCGAGACGATGTCGCTCTCGTTCGAGAACCCGGTCTTCCTCGACCCGAAGTACACCGAGGAGGAGTGCAAGGAGAAGGACTTCACCTACTCCCGCCCCCTCTACGTCTCCGCCGAGTTCACCAACGGCGAGACCGGTGAGATCAAGGGCCAGACGGTCTTCATGGGTGACTTCCCGATGATGACCCGCAAGGGCACCTTCATCATCAACGGCACCGAGCGTGTCGTCGTCTCCCAGCTGGTCCGCTCTCCCGGGGTCTACTTCGAGCGGTCGGCCGACAAGACGTCCGACAAGGACATCTTCACCTCCAAGGTGATCCCGTCCCGCGGTGCCTGGCTCGAGTTCGAGATCGACAAGCGCGACATGGTCGGCGTCCGCCTCGACCGCAAGCGCAAGCAGAACGTCACGGTGCTGCTCAAGGCCCTCGGCTGGACCAACGAGCAGATCCGCGAGGAGTTCGGCGAGTACGAGTCGATGATGCTGACCCTCGAGAAGGACCACACCGAGGGCCAGGACGACGCGCTGCTCGACATCTACCGCAAGCTGCGTCCGGGCGAGCCGCCGACGCGTGAGGCTGCGCAGACGCTGCTGCAGAACTACTACTTCAACCCCAAGCGCTACGACCTCGCCAAGGTCGGCCGCTACAAGATCAACAAGAAGCTCGGCACCCACGAGGCCTTCGACCAGCAGACGCTGACCGTCGACGACATCGTGGCGACGATCCGCTACATCGTCGAGCTGCACGCCGGCAAGGAGACGCTGGTCGACGCGCAGGGCAGCGACGTGCTCGACGCCCACGGCGACCCGATCGAGGTCCGCGCCGACGACATCGACCACTTCGGCAACCGCCGGATGCGCACGGTCGGTGAGCTGATCCAGAACCAGCTCCGTACCGGCCTCGCCCGGATGGAGCGCGTGGTGCGCGAGCGGATGACGACCCAGGACGTCGAGGCGATCACGCCGCAGTCGCTGATCAACATCCGGCCCGTGGTGGCGGCGCTGAAGGAGTTCTTCGGGACCTCCCAGCTCTCGCAGTTCATGGACCAGACCAACCCGATCGCGGGGCTGACGCACAAGCGCCGTCTCTCCGCGCTGGGCCCGGGCGGAATCTCCCGAGACCGCGCGCAGATGGACGTCCGTGACGTGCACCCCTCGCACTACGGCCGCATGTGCCCGATCGAGACCCCTGAGGGTCCCAACATCGGTCTGATCGGCTCGCTGGCGTCGTACGGCCGGATCAACCCGTTCGGCTTCGTGGAGACGCCGTACCGGGTGGTCCGCAACGCGCAGGTCACCGACGAGGTGCACCACCTGACCGCCGACGAGGAGGACTCCAAGGTCATCGCGCAGGCCAACGCGCGCCTCGACGACCAGGGCAACTTCGTCGACGAGCGGGTGCTGGTCCGCACCCGTGGCGGTGAGGCGGTCGACATCCCGCGCGACGAGGTCGAGTACATGGACGTCTCGCCGCGCCAGATGGTGTCGGTCGCGACGGCGCTGATCCCGTTCCTCGAGCACGACGACGCCAACCGCGCGCTGATGGGCGCCAACATGCAGCGACAGGCGGTGCCGCTGATCAAGAGCGACGCGCCGCTGGTCGGCACCGGCATGGAGTACCGCGCCGCGGTCGACGCCGGTGACGTCGTCACGTCCGACGTGGCGGGCGTGGTCAAGAGCGTGTCCGCCGACGAGATCGTGGTGATGACCGACGAGGGCGGTGACAAGTCCTACCGACTGCTCAAGTTCACCCGCTCCAACCAGGGCACCTGCATCAATCAGCGTCCGCTGGTCTCCGAGGGTGACCGGCTCGAGGTCGGCTCGCCGATCGCCGACGGGCCGTGCACCGACGAGGGCGAGATGGCGCTGGGCACCAACCTGCTCGTCGCCTTCATGCCCTGGCAGGGTCACAACTACGAGGACGCGATCATCCTCAGCCAGCGCCTGGTGCAGGAGGACGTGCTCACCTCGATCCACATCGAGGAGCACGAGGTCGACGCCCGGGACACCAAGCTGGGTCCCGAGGAGATCACCCGCGACATCCCCAACGTCAGCGACGACCTGCTCGCCGACCTCGACGAGCGGGGCATCATCCGCGTCGGTGCCGAGGTCACCACCGGTGACATCCTCGTCGGCAAGGTGACCCCCAAGGGTGAGACCGAGCTGACCCCCGAGGAGCGGCTGCTCCGCGCGATCTTCGGTGAGAAGGCGCGCGAGGTCCGCGACACCTCGATGAAGGTGCCGCACGGTGAGTCCGGCACGGTCATCGGCGTGCGGGAGTTCAACCGCGAGGACGGCGACGAGCTGCCCCCGGGCGTCAACCAGCTGGTGCGGGTCTACGTCGCGCAGAAGCGCAAGATCTCCGTGGGCGACAAGCTCGCCGGACGCCACGGCAACAAGGGCGTCATCGCGAAGATCCTGCCGATCGAGGACATGCCGTTCACCGAGGACGGCACCCCGGTCGACGTGGTCCTCAACCCGCTCGGCGTCCCGCGCCGGATGAACATCGGGCAGATCCTCGAGCTGCACCTCGGCTGGCTGGCCAAGCAGGGCTGGGACCTCGATCTGCACGACGACAAGGGGTCGGCGGAGTGGAAGGACCGGCTCATGAAGATCCACGCCGACAAGGCGGAGCCGAACACCAACGTGGCGACTCCGGTCTTCGACGGTGCGCGCGAGGACGAGATCGTCGGCCTGCTCGGGTCGAGCCTGCCCAACCGCGACGGTGTGCGCATCGTCGGCGAGAACGGCAAGGCCAACCTGTTCGACGGGCGCTCCGGCGAGCCGTTCCCCGAGCCGGTGTCGATGGGCTACATGTACATCCTCAAGCTCCACCACCTGGTCGACGACAAGATCCACGCCCGCTCGACCGGTCCCTACTCCATGATCACCCAGCAGCCGCTCGGCGGTAAGGCCCAGTTCGGTGGCCAGCGCTTCGGTGAGATGGAGGTCTGGGCGATGGAGGCCTACGGCGCCGCCTACGCCCTGCAGGAGCTGCTCACCATCAAGTCCGACGACGTGCCTGGTCGCGTCAAGGTCTACGAGGCGATCGTGAAGGGCGAGAACATCCCCGACTCCGGCATCCCCGAGTCGTTCAAGGTTCTCGTCAAGGAGATGCAGTCGCTCTGCCTCAACGTCGAGGTGCTGTCGCAGGACGGCACCGCGATCGAGATGCGCGACGCGGAGGAGGACGTCTTCCGTGCCGCCGAGGAGCTCGGCATCGACCTGTCCCGCCGCGAGCCCAGCTCGGTTGAAGAGGTCTGAGGCAGGAGGCGGTACGCCTGACCCGGCGTACCGCCCCGCCCCGGCCCCCACCCACAGCAACCACACTTATTACGAGGGAAAGCAGCCACCGTGCTCGAT
>DASSLA010000230.1:0-9398 GCA_035689885.1 Marmoricola sp.
CCATCGGCAGCGAGTGCCACACGTCGCGCAGGGTCAGCACGTGGTCGACGCCGGTGTGCGCGACCAGCAGCACGTCGGCCTCGGGCGCCGCGTCGAGCGCCGCGAGCACCCCTCCCGGTCGGGGGGCGAGCACGTGGATCATCGCCTCGGCGCGGTCCGCCATCCCCTTCATTCCGAGGCGGTGCAGCCGCTGGATCGCCCGGTCCCTGCGCTCCGGGGTGAAGTTGCCGCCCTCGGGGAAGATCACGAAGGCGTCGTTGTGGTCGAGGTTGCGGGCCAGATCGCCCACTTCCGCCTCCACGTCACGTCCGGCGCGGGGGTTGGGCGAGATGAACCGGCTCGGCAGCCGGGTCAGCAGTACGCCGATGGCGGGATCCCAGGCGAGCATCTCCTTGAGCACCACCCGCGGCTCACGGCCGTACCAGTGCATCAGCGCGTACATCAGCGTGAAGGAGTCCCCGGGGCCGGCGTGCCGGCACAGCACCAGCAGCGGCTCGCCGGGATAGGCGTCCGGGGAGGGACCCACCGTCTCGATCTTCAGCCGCAGCACCCGGCGGGCCTCGCGGAAGAACACCACCAGGTAGCTCTGCGCGAGGTCGTAGTGGATCCGCTCGAAGAACGGGTTGCGGATCCAGACACCGAAGCCCGAGGCGATCCACAGCCCGAACAGCTCGACCAGCATGATGCTCTCGAGGGTCAGGTGCACGACTCCAAGCCACAGCAGTCGCAGCGGGCGCAGCCAGCCCGGCACGAGCGGCGAGAGCACCCCGGTGGCCACCAGCCACAGCGGCAGCGTGGTCCACGTCAGCACGGTGAGCGCGATCAGCAGCGGGGCGACCACCACCCGTTGCAGCACCCTCGCGAGCACCGGATGCATCAGCCAGACCCGTCCAGGTGCTCGTCCAGGTACGCCACGCTCTGCCGGTAGGCGCGCTCGATGCGGTCGTTGACCAGGCTGGTGTCGCGGTAGGCGGTTGGGCTGTCGTCCGCGGAGGTGCCGCCGGCGGGCAGCACGTGTGCCTCCACACCGTCGGGCAGCGCGGCGATTTCCCGGACGAACCGGTGCCGGCGGGCGATCTCGAAGGACACCCGGGCCACCTCCCAGGGCCGGCGCGGCGGCTTCAGCGGCCGGTCCACGCGGCCCACCTGGAGCACGAAGATCCGGTCGGCGCCCAGCTCGACGGCCCGCCCGACGGGGATGGAGTTCACGATGCCGCCGTCCAGGTAGTGCTCACCCTCCACCTGCGCCGGCGGGAGCAGCCCCGGCACCGCGGCGCTCGCGAGCACCGCTGACACGACCGGGCCCTCGCAGAACCAGTGCTCCGCGGCTCGTTCGATGCTGGCCGCGCAGCACTGGAACTCGACCGCAAGGTCCTCGAAGCGGGTGTCGCCGAACTCCTGCTCGAGGCGCTCGCGCAGTGGCTTCGGCGAGTGCAGGTGGGTGCCGTACTTCACCGCGCGCCGTACCTGCCGCCAGCGCCCGTCGGCGTAGACCATGTCGTCCTGGGCGACCGAGCCCCACATCTCCAGCAGCCGGTCCACCACGGCCGGGGTGGGGTCGCTCGCGACCACCAGCCCGTTCAGTGCGCCCACCGAGGTGCCGAGCACCAGGTCCGGCGTGATCTCGCGCTCGAGGAGGGCGCGGACCATGCCGACCTCGACCGCACCGAGCAGCCCGCCGCCGCCGAGGACGAAGGCGGTACGCCGGCTCATCCGCGCGTGGTCGCCGGGACGGACTCCCGCATCTGCGCGTGGACCCGGGCCGTGGCGCGTCGCTCGGCCCAGAAGCTCGCCAACGGGATGGTCCCGCAGACCAGGGTCACCAGGGTGAAGCCGACCGGCCACTGCGCCCGTCGCGCGAGCACGAACGCCGTCAGCAGGAAGATCATGTAGAGCCACCCGTGGGCCACCCCGAGGACGCTGGTGATCCACTCACCCACGGCGTGCGGCTGGCTGCCGTCCGTCCAGATCGCCGGGGTGCTCGGGAAGATCCCCCACATCCCGGTGCCGTCGAAGTTGGCGAGGGGCACGCCGACCAGGCACAGCACCACCAGCAGGACGCCGACGATCGTGGCCATCACCTGGTAGCGGCGCAGGGCCGGTCCCAGGTCGTCGCGGGGCTCGCTCGTCACGCGCCCGACGCTACCTGTTCGCCGGTCGGGTCCTCGCTCCGGGACTCGGCTTCCCGCAGCCCCGCGACGGTGTCCCGGCACCAGCGCCACCAGATGTAGAGCGCGAAGCCGGCGAAGATCCACCACTGGAACGCGTAGAGGAGGTTGCGCAGGGCGGTGGTCCCAGAGACCTGTGGCACCGAGTCCGGCGAGACCGGCTCGAGGCCGTCGGCCGCGGTGGCAGGGACCGCCTCGTCGGCGACCGCGTACGCGCCGTACAGGTCCACGTCGACGTGCTGCACGATGCTGGCGATCCGCATCTCGGGGATGACGTCGTCGCGCGGGTCGTCGTCCACGAGCCCGCTGCCCTCGGAGGCCTGCAGCCAGCCGGTGACCTCGACGTCGCCCTCGGGGACGGCCGCGCGCGGCTCCGCCGACCATCCCCGTACGACGGGCAGGGCGCTGTCGCCCACCTGGACCGGCGTCATCACCCAGTAGCCGGTGCGGCCGTCGAGCCGCCGGTCCGAGACGTAGAGCGTGGACTCGGGGAGCCAGCGGCCGCTGAGCTCGACCGGTCGGCCGACGTGATCGCCGGAGAGCACGCCGTCGCTGGTCAGCACGCTGTCGAGCGGCACCGGATCGGCACGGCTGAGGTCACGTGCCTCGGCCGCCCGCTGGGCTCCCCAGGCGTCGTACTGCCAGAGCCCCAGGCCCACCGCGGCCGCCACCGAAAGCACCATCAGCAGATGGCCGCCCCAGTAGCGCGGAGCGAGCAGGGGGGACACGACCAAAGGGTACGCAGCGGGGTCTCGCGGTGTGGTCGAGGCCGGGGAAACCTGCCACCATCGCCCGGTGACGACTCGGATCCACCACCTGAACTGCGCGACCATGTCGCCCGCCGTGACCTTCCGTGGCATGACCCCCGCGCGGATGGTGGCGCACTGCCTGCTGGTCGAGGGTGACGCGGGACTCACCCTCGTCGACACCGGCTTCGGCACCGGCGACCTCGCCGCGGCGAAGAGGCGGATGGGCCCCGCCTTCCTGCGGATGATGCGCCCAGCCCTGGACCCGGCCGAGACGGCCGCCGCGCAGGTGCGGGCCCTCGGGCACGCCACCGGCGACGTCACCTCGGTGGTGGTCACCCACCTCGACCTCGACCACGCCGGCGGTCTGGGCGACTTCCCGGACGCCACCGTGCACGTGCTGGCCGACGAGCTCGAGGCCGCCACGGGGCGCGCCACCTTGCTGGAGAAGAGCCGCTACGTCCCCGCCCAGTGGGAGCACGGCCCGAAGTGGCTCGCGCACGACGTCGACGCGGGCGGTGAGCAGTGGATGGCGTTCGAGTCGGTGCAGGTGGTCGCCGACGACGTACTGCTGGTGCCGCTGCGCGGCCACACGCGCGGGCACACCGGGGTGGCGGTGCGACGGCCCTCGGGCGGCTGGTTCCTGCACGCGGGTGACGCCTACTTCCACCACGGCGAGAAGGAGACCCCGCCGACCTGTCCCGGCGGGCTGAGGTTCTTCCAGACCGCGATGCAGATGGACAAGGCTGCCCGGCTCGTCAACGCGGACCGGCTGCGGTCGCTGCACGCCGACCACGGCGACGAGGTCGTCATGTTCAGCGCCCACGACGCGGTGGAGTACGACGAGCTCGCGGGTGTGACCGACTAGCCCCTGGGCTCCCGTCGCATCCACTGGTGCGGGATCCCGTCCTCGTCGTACGGCGCACCCACGGGCACGAAGCCGAGGCTGCCGTAGAAGTCAGTGAGGTGCGCCTGCGCCCCCAGCTCCACCCCCGACCCGGGCCACGACTCCTCGCACGTCTGCAGGGCGAGGTCCATCAGCTGCCGGGCCAGCCGTTGCCCGCGTGCTGCCTCGCTGACGATCACCCGGCCGATCCGGGGCGGCTTCTCCCCGGTGGCCGGCAGGACCCGTGCATAGGCGACCAGCTCGTCACCGCGTCGGCCGAGAACGTGTCGCGTCCCGGGGACGAGGTCGCGCCCGTCAGGATCCTGGTAGGCGCACTCCTGCTCGACCACGAAGACCGCGCTGCGCAGCACCAGCAGCCCGTAGAGGGTGGGCACGTCGAGCTCGGTGGCCTCGACCACCGACCACTCGATCACCCCGTCCGTGCCTACACCCACGCCCCGGAGCCTAGGGCAGGGTTGCACGTGGAACATCCGCTGGCCCTTCCGCCATGGGCCATGCTGCTGCCATGCGGAAGTGGTGGTTCCTGGCGGCGGCGATCACGTGCGAGGTGACCGGGTCGCTCGCCCTGAAGGGCGCCCTGGAGCAGTCGGCGCTCTACCTGCTCGTGGTCACCGGCTACGTCGCGTCGTTCGTCTTCCTGGCGCTGGTCATCAAGGAGGGCATGGCCCTGGGCGTCGCCTACGGGATCTGGGGTGCTTCCGGGGTCGCCCTGACCGCGTCGTTCGCCGCGGTCGTGTACGGCGAGGCGTTCACCGCGCTGATGATCCTCGGCCTCGTCCTGGTCGTCGCGGGCGTGGTGCTCGTCGAGGTCGGCTCGCAGCACCCGACCAGGAGCATCACTTGATGGCGTGGCTGCTGCTGGCAGCCGCGATCCTGATCGAGGTGGCCGCGACCATCTCCCTCAAGGTGGCCACCACCCGCGACCGGCGCTGGTACGCCGTCGTGGCAGTCGGGTACACGATGGCCTTCGCCCTCCTCTCGGCCGTGCTGGCCCAGGGCATCGGCATCGGCGTCGCCTACGGCGTCTGGACCGCCGCCGGCGTCGCCCTGACCGCGGTGGCCTCGTGGTTCCTCTTCGAGGAGCCGCTGACGTGGGTGATGGGGATCGGCATCGTGCTGATCGGGGCCGGGGTGCTGCTGATCGAGATGGGGTCGGCCTTGTAGGTCGCTGTTCCGTTGGCGTGGTTGCTGTTGGCTGTGGTCCGACCGGGGTCGAGGCCTGTCCAGGGCGCCACATCAAGGGCAACGCGATCCGTCGTTGCGCCGTCCGGACATGAAGGAACCCCGCAGGCGTCTCGGGTCACCTGCGGGGCTCGGGCACCATCTTGCCGAGTCGGACCCAGCGACCGGGTCGAAATGCGCAGAACGACCGCATCTGCTCTAGACCAGTCAGTGTGGCCGGTCGGTGTGGAGCCTAGGGGACTCGAACCCCTAACCCCCTGCTTGCAAAGCAGGTGCGCTACCAATTGCGCCAAGGCCCCGGGTGGAGCGTGACTCAGGCCCTGTCGACGTTGTCTGTGGCCTGCTGCCACAGGGCCTGCTCCTCCTTGCCCTCGTCGAGCTTCTTCTTCGCGAGGAGGGCGCCGGCGGCGGCGATCGCGATCAACAGGATCTTCTTCATTCCGGCCTCCGGCTCGACGATGACGTAGGGCCCGTGAAGGTGATGAAGTCCTCAGCCGGTGCATCCGGCTCGGGCCCAGCGTGAAGGTTAGCAACGGTCCCGGGGCCGCTCACAATCCAGAGGGCTCGGCGGACTCTGCCCGAGCACGAACGGGCCGGAGGCACGCCCGGGAGGACGTGCGACCGGCCGGATGATGTGTCGTCAGACGCGGCTGATGTCGCGACCGTGTGCGGTGACGGCCCAGATGACGAGCACGTCGAGCGCGATGAGCAGCATGCTCCACAGCGGGTAGTACGGCAGCCACGCGAAGCTGGCCACGATGCTCAGGCACGCCAGTACGACGGCTGCCGTCCTCGCCCAGGCCTGTCCCGTGAACAGCCCGACGCCGGCTGCGAACACCACGATGCCGAGGATGAGGTGCGCCCAGCCCCAGGCGGTCAGGTCGAACTTGAAGACGTACTCCTGGCCGAGGACGAAGAACTCGTCGTTGACGATGGCCACGAGACCCTGCAGGACGTGCAAGACGCCCGCCATGAGCATGAGCACCGCAGCGAATGCCGTGATCCCCACCGCTGCCGTGCTGATGGGTTCTGACGATGGATGCGTTGACTGTTGACCGGTTGTCGCCATTTTCATTCCGCCTTCACATGCGTCGGGCGGGTTCCCTGAGGTCGGCCCGCCCCGGGATTGTGTGCACCAATTCTGGCACTCGCGCGTCCGGCGGCCAACGGACAAGACGGACAACCGATGAGTCCGTGCAAGGGGGGTGTCGGTGGGCCTAAGAGGACTTGAACCTCTGACCTCTTCCTTATCAGGGAAGCGCTCTAACCGTCTGAGCTATAGGCCCGGGATGGCGCACCGCCGGTGACCGGTCGGTGGACCGAGAGGGAAGGCTACCCCATGGTCGAGAGCGCCTACAAAACGGTGGTTCGGGCACTCCCGGCAGGCGTCAGCTGTCCTCGGCGAGGGTGACCTCGATGCCGCCCAGCAGGGCCGCCGCGAGGTTGTAGAGGAAGGCCCCCAGGGTCGCGATCGCAGTGATCAGGATGACGTCGATCACCGCCACGATCATCGCGAAGCCCATCACCCGGGACATCCCGGCGTAGTCCTCGATGTCGAAGGTGTTGCCCTCCTCGGTGCCGATGGCCTGCTGCACGATCGAGTTGATCGAGTCCCACACCCCGGCGGCGCCGAGCACCGTCCAGATGATCGCGACGGCGACCACCAGCACGATGCCCAGGGCGATGGAGAGCAGGAACGAGGTCTTCATCACCGACCAGGCGTCCACCTGGACCAGCCGCAGCTGGGCCCGACGGGTACGACGTGGGGAGTTGCTGCGCGGCCGCGACTGAGGACGCGCCTCGGAGCGCTTCGTCTCGCGCTCCTTCCGCGGCTCGGTCTCCCTCGCCGGCTCGGTCTCAATCGCCGGCTTGGTCTCCCTTGACGGAGGCCGCTGCGCGGTCGGGAGGGTCGGCGCCTCCGCCGCGTGCCGGGTCTCCCTGGGAGGCTTCTGGGTGCGCTCGGCCCTGGCTCGTTGCTCCCGGGCCTGCTGCTCCCGAGCCCGCTCCTCGCGGGCGCGCTTCTCCGCGGCCCGCTGGTCCTTCGCAGCCTGCTTGTCCTTGGCCTGCTGCTCGCGCGCTCGCTCCTCGCGCCGCTTCTCCTCCACCAGCTCCGGCGGTGGAGGAGGCAGGATCGGCTTCAGGCTCCGTCGGGGCGCGATCGAGTCGTCACCCTGGCTCTCAGCCATCGCCATCAGCCCTCCCCAGGCTCGTCGTCCGTGACCTCGGTCCCGGCGCTGTCCTCGGCCTCGATTGTTGCATCCTCCGCAGCTGCCTCAGTCGTCGTACCCACTCCGGCGGCCTCGGCCTCCTCGACGGCGTGCTCGACGGCCTCCTCGACGGTGGAGTCGCTCTCCACGGCGCGGGCCACGACGGCGACGCTGTCACCCTCCTTGGGAGTGACGAACCGCACGCCCATGGTGGCGCGCCCGGTCGGACGGAACGCGTCGTCGATCGGACTGCGGACGACCTGCCCACCGGAGGTGATCGAGAGGATCTCGTCACCGTCCTCGACGATGAACGCCCCGACCAGGTTGCCGCGCTCCTCGTTCTCGAGCTTCATCGCCTTGATCCCGATGCCGCCGCGGGACTGCACGCGGTAGTCCGGGATCGCGGTGCGCTTGGCGAAGCCACCGTCGGTGATCGTGAACACGTACTGCGGGCGCAGCCCGAAGTACCGCGACTCCGGGGTGTCTGCGATCGCCTCGACCGAGGACTCCTCACCCTCGGCGACGGCGTCCTCGGCCTCGACCTGGACGGCCCGGATCACCGACATGGACAGCAGGGAGTCGCCCTCGCGGAACTTCATCCCCTGCACGCCCGAGGTCGCCCGGCCCATCGGCCGCAGCTGGGTGTCGTCGGCCTTGAACCGGATCGCCTGCCCCTTGCGGGAGACCAGCAGGATGTGGTCCTCCGCGCTGGCCAGCTCGGCACCGATCAACTCGTCGTCGTCCTCGCGGAAGTTGATCGCGATCACGCCGGCCTGGCGGGGGCTGTTGTAGTCCGCGAGCCGCGTCTTCTTCACCAGGCCAGACTTGGTAGCCAGCACGAGGTACGGCGCCTGCTCGTAGTCGCGGATCGCGAGCACCTGGGCGATCTCCTCGTCCGGCTGGAACGACAACAGACCCGCGACGTGCCCCCCCTTGGCGTCGCGCGACGCCTCCGGGAGGTTGTAGGCCTTGGTCCGGTAGACCCGTCCCGCGGTGGTGAAGAACAGCAACCAGTGGTGGTTGGTCGTGGCCATGAAGTGCTGCACCACGTCGTCACCACGCAGCGCGGCCCCGCGCACGCCCTTGCCCCCGCGCTTCTGCGTGCGGTAGTTGCTGGCCAGGGTTCGCTTGGCGTAACCACCGCGGGTGATCGTCACGACGAGGTCCTCGTCGGGGATCAGGTCCTCCATGGAGAGGTCGCCGTCGGCGGCGATGATCTGGGTACGCCGCGGCACGCCGTACTTCCTGACGATCTCGGACAGCTCGTCGCTGATGATCTGGCGCTGCCGCTCCTCGCTCGCGAGGATCGCCTTCAATTCGGCGATGATCTCCTCGAGCTCGGCGAGGCGGTCCATGATCTTCTGCCGCTCGAGCGCCGCGAGCCGGCGCAGCTGCATGTCGAGGATCGCGTTGGCCTGCAGCTCGTCGATGTCGAGCAGCTCGATCAGCCCACGCCGGGCGTCGTCGACCTCGGGCGAACGACGGATGAGCGCGATGACCTCGTCGAGCATGTCCAGCGCCTTGACCAGGCCCCGGAAGATGTGGGCCTCCTCCTCGCGCCGGCGCAGCCGGTAGCGGGTGCGGCGCTGGATGACCTCGATCTGGTGGTGCACCCAGTGCGAGACGAACTGGTCGAGGGTGAGCGTGCGCGGCACGCCGTCGACCAGCGCCAGCATGTTGGCGGAGAAGTTGCTCTGCAGCTCGGTGTGCTTGAACAGGTTGTTCAGCACCACCCGGGCGACCGCGTCGCGCTTGAGCACGACGATGAGCTGCTGGCCTGTGCGCGAGGAGGTGTTGTCCTTCACGTCGGCGATGCCCTGGACCTTGCCGGTGTCGGCCAGCTCGGCGATCTTCAGCGCCAGGTTGTCGGGGTTGACCATGTAGGGCAGCTCGCTGATCACCAGCTGGGTGCGGCCCTTGGCGTCCTCGTCGATGGTGACGACCGCGCGCTGGGGGACCGAGCCGCGACCGGTGCGGTAGGCCTGCTCGATGCCCTGGCGGCCGACGATCATCGCGCCCAGCGGGAAGTCGGGACCCTTGATCCGCTCCAGCAGCGCCTCGAGCAGCTCCTCACGGGAGGCGTCCGGGTGCTGCAGGGCCCACTGCACGCCGTCGGCGACCTCGATCAGGTTGTGCGGCGGGATGTTGGTGGCCATGCCGACCGCGATGCCGGCCGAGCCGTTGACCA
>DASSLA010000231.1:0-4589 GCA_035689885.1 Marmoricola sp.
ACGGGGATACGGTCGGGTCGTGCACCGCACGGCCGGCTCCACCCAGCTCGCCGGCCTGCTGACGCTGGTCGGCCTCGCCGGCGTGGTGACCGGCCTCTACGGGCTGCTCGACGCGACCAGCCCGGCACTCCTCGGTTGGCCCATGCTCGGTGGCGGCGTGCTCGCCGCCGTCGGCGCGCTGATGGTCGGCGTACGCCGAGACGAGCGCACGCACTACCGACGCGACCGGTGGCGCCTCGCCGAGTGGCTGGTGGGCCTCACCGGCGTCGTACCTGCGGCCGTGCTGGCGTTCGCGGCGACGCGGCACTGGGAGGGCGTGGTCCCCCAGCAGGTGCCCGTGGCCGTCCCGACCGTGCCGCTGGAGCTGGTGGCGGCGCTGCTCGTCGGTGCCCTCGCGGTCCCCCTGTCGCCGACACCACCCCTGCTCGCCCGTTCGCGCGAAGAGGCGAAGGAGCGGGCGCGGGAGAAAGCCCTGGCGAAGGCAGGTGTCGCGTCGTGATCGAGTTCCACGACGTCGGCGTCTCCTACCCCGTCTCCGACGACGACGCCACGCCCATGACGGTCTTCTCAGGCGCCGACTTCACCGTCCCGGAGGGCGAGCTGACCCTGGTGGTCGGCCCCACGGGATCCGGCAAGTCGACGCTGCTGCGCTGCATCAACGGGCTCGTACCGCACTTCTCCGGCGGCACCCTGCACGGACGCGTGGTGGTGGACGGGCGGGACACCCGCACCCACCGGCCCCGTGACCTCGCCGACGTCGTCGGCTTCGTGATGCAGGACCCGGAGTCGTCCTTCGTCACCGACACGGTCGAGGAGGAGCTCGCCTACGGCATGGAGTCGCTGGGCGTCGACGCCTCCGCGATGCGACGCCGGGTGGAGGAGACGCTCGACCTGCTCGGCCTCGCCGACGTCAGGCGCCGGGCACTGCGCGACCTCTCCGGCGGGCAGCAGCAGCGGGTGGCGATCGGCGCGGTGCTGGCCTCCGGTCCCCGCATCCTGGTGCTGGACGAGCCGACGTCGGCGCTCGACCCGGTCGCGGCCGAGGACGTGCTCGCCAGCCTGCACCGGCTCGTCCACGACCTCGGGCTCACCGTGGTCCTGGCCGAGCACCGTCTCGAGCGGGTCATCCACCACGCCGACCAGGTGCTGCTCGTCAGCGACGGCTCCGTCTCCGGCCTGCTCCAGCCGGCGGAGGCGATGCTGGCCTCGACGATCTTCCCCCCGGTCATCGGCCTCGGCCGGGCCCTGGGGTGGAGCCCGCTACCGCTGTCGGTCCGGGACGCCCGCCGCGCGGCCGCGCCCCTGCGTGACCGGCTGGCAGGGCACACCGACGGCGCCCACGCCCCGTCGCCGGACTCGAGACCGGTCGCGACTGCTCGCGGCGTCGAGGTCCGCCGTGGCGTCGTGCGCGCACTCCAGGGCGTCGACCTCGACCTGCGGCCGGGCGAGGTGGTCGCCCTGATGGGCCGCAATGGCGCGGGCAAGTCCACCTTGCTCGCCGCACTGGTCGGCCAGCTCGCGTGCTCCGGCGGCAGCGTGCGGGTGGGCGACATCGATCCCGCGGTCACCAAGCCGGCGCGCGTGGTCCACGAGGTCGGGCTTGTCCCGCAGGACCCCTCGCTCATCCTGTACGCCGACTCCGTGGCCGCGGAGTGCGCCGCCGCCGACTCCGACTTCGGCCTCGTACCCGGGACCGTGGCGCGGGTGCTCGAGCGAATCCTGCCCGGCCTCGACCCCGAGCAGCACCCCCGCGACCTCTCCGAGGGCCAGCGGCTCTCCCTCGCCCTGGCGCTGGTGCTCGCCTCGGACCCGCGACTCGTGCTGCTCGACGAGCCGACCCGGGGGCTCGACTACGCCGCCAAGCAACGCCTGGTCGGGCTGCTGCGCGAGCTGGCCGCCGACGGACGGGCTGTGCTGCTGGCAACCCACGACGTCGAGCTCGCCGCCGAGGTCGCGTCGCGGGTGGTGGTGCTCGCCGACGGCGAGGTGGTCAGCGACGGCCCCGTGCGCCAGGTGCTGTCCGGGTCTCCCGCGTTCGCCCCGCAGGTCGCGAAGATCCTGCACCCGGTGCGGCTGCTGACCGTCGACGAGGTGGTCTCGGCGACCGGAGCGGCGTCATGAGCTCGAGCCGCTGGCGCACCCCTCTGGTGATGGCGATGACCCTGGTCGTCGGCGTGCTCGCGTTCACCTGGCCGTTCTTCATCCAGCCCGGCTCGGAGCTCAACCAGCTGGGCCACCAGAGCGACGCGTCCCTCCTCTTCGTGGTCCTGATGGGCCTGGTGGTGATGCTGCTCCTGGCCGAGCTGACCTCGGGCGGCGCCGACGCGAAGACCATCGCCGTGCTGGGCGTGCTGGCCGCCGCCGGTGGGGCGCTGCGGGTGCTGTCCGCCGGGACCGCGGGCCTGGAGCCGATGTTCTTCCTGCTCGTCGTCGCCGGCAGGGTCCTGGGCGCGGGCAAGGGGTTCCTGCTCGGCGTACTGGCCCTGCTCGCGAGTGCGTTCCTCACCGCCGGCGTCGGCCCGTGGACGCCGTTCCAGATGATCGCGTGCGGATGGGTCTGCCTCGGCGCCGGACTGCTGCCCCCGCTGCGCGGAAGGGCCGAGCGGATCATGCTGACCTTCTACGGCCTCGTGGTCGGTTTCGCCTACGGCGCGGTGATGAACCTCTGGTTCTGGCCCTTCCTCGGCACCGGCGCGCCGGCGGGCGCCGGGTTCGCGCCCGATGCTGGTGTGGCCACCAACCTGGGCCACTACGCCGTCTTCTACGTGACCACGTCGTTCGCCTGGGACCTGCCGCGCGGGGTGCTCACCGCCCTGCTCACGTTCGCGGCCTCGGGATCCCTGCTGCGCTCGCTGCGCCGGAGCGTGCGCAAGGCGCGGTTCGACGCACCCGTGGAGTTCGCGCCGGAGCCGGAGACGGTCCGGTGACCACGACGCTCGTCCTCGGTGGCGTGCGCAGCGGCAAGAGTCGGCACGCCGAGGCGCTCATGGGCCAGGGACCGGTGACCTACATCGCCCCGGGCCGGCCCGCGAACGACAGCGACCCAGAGTGGGCCGCGCGCGTCCGGGAGCACCAGGCAAGACGACCGGCGAGCTGGACGACGCTGGAGACCCGGGACCTGGCCAGCGCGATCGGTGGCGCGACCCAGGCCGTGCTGGTCGACTGCCTGGGGGTCTGGCTGGCGCGGGTCCTCGACGAGTGCGACGGCTGGACCGACCCGGAGGTCGGTGCACAGGTTCTGGCCCGCGCCGGGGAGGAGCTGCTCGCCGCGTGGCGGGCCGCACCGACCGAGGTGGTGCTGGTGAGCAACGAGGTCGGCCTCGGCGTGGTCCCGGCGACCCCATCCGGACGGCTGTTCCGCGACGAGCTCGGCCGGCTCAACGCGGCCCTGTCCGCGGCGGCCGACCGGGTCCACCTGGTCGTGGCCGGGCGGGTGCTCGACCTCTCCGCCGCACCCGTGGTCGGCGAGTGAACGCACTGCGCCTGTGCCTCGGCCTGCTCACGGTGGTGCCGGTCGGACGACTGCCGGAGTTCGACCGGCGCTCCGCGCGGGACGCCATGCTGCTGGCACCGGTGGCAGCCCTGCCGCTCGGCGCCCTGATCGTGCTCGCGCACCTGCTCGTCCGCGAGGCCGAGGTGCCGGTCGTGCTCGTCGCCGCACTGCTGGTCACGGCCGAGGCCGCGTTCACTCGCGCCATGCACCTCGACGGACTCGCCGACGCCGTCGACGGACTGGGGGCGGGAGGCGGCGAACGGGGCCTCGCGGTGATGAAGGCGTCCGACATCGGCCCGTTCGGCGTGGTGGCGCTCGTGTTCGCGCTGCTGCTGCAGGTGGTCTCGCTCGCCCACCTGCTGGCCTCGGCACTCGGCACCCTCTTGGCCGTGGTCGGGTGGATGGTCTCGCGCCAGGTGCTCGCGTGGGCCTGCCGGCCCGACGTACGGCCCGCGCAGTCGCAAGGCCTCGGCGCGATGGTCGCCGGCACCGTCGCGACGCGTTGGGCGGCGCTCGGGTCTCTCGCCCTCGCCCTGGCGGCCGGTCTGCTCGGTGTCGTGGTGGGCGACTCCACGGACGGGTGGCAGGGCCTCGTGGTCGTGCTCGCCGGCACGGTCGCCTCCGTCGCAGTGGTCGCCCACTGCGCGCGCCGGTTCGGCGGCATCACCGGTGACGTGCTCGGCACGGCCGTCGAGGTCGCGCTGACCGCGGGAATCGTGACGGCCGCGCTGATCGCCTAGGAGTTGGAGAACACCGCGTCGCCGCCCGTGTCGGGTCCACGACCGGCCCACGACCAGGCGTAGTCGGGGTCCTCGACGGCGAGGCCGCCCTCGCCCAGCTCGAGCGGGCGGAAGGTGTCGACCATGACGGCCGACTCCTCGAAGTACTCCACGCCGATGGACGCCTCTATCGCACTCGGCTGAGGGCCGTGCGCGTGGCCACCCGGGTGCAGCGAGATGGACCCGAGGTTGATGCCGGACCCCTTGCGCGCCTCGTAGTCCCCGCCGACGTAGAACATCACCTCGTCGGAGTCGACGTTGGAGTGGTAGTACGGCACCGGGATGGCGAGGTCGTGGTAGTCGACCTTGCGGGGCAG
>DASSLA010000232.1:0-26261 GCA_035689885.1 Marmoricola sp.
TCCTGGTGCTGCTGCCCTATCTCAAGGCCGCCGGCTTCACCTACCGACCGCGCTTCGACTTCCGGGGCGCCGGGCTTGGCCACACGTTCCGGCTCGGGGTGTGGACCGTGCTGTTCGTGGTGGTGAACCAGATCGCCTACACCGTCGTCGTCCGCCTCGCGAGCAGCGGCACCGTCGACCCGAGCGGCGCCGGTGGCGAGGGCACCGGCTACACGATCTACTCCAACTCGTTCCTGCTCACGATGGTGCCGCACTCGGTGATCACGGTCTCGCTCGCGACCGCGATGCTGCCGCTCCTCTCGCGGTACGCCGCCGACGGCGACCTCCGTTCCATCGGTCGCTCGGTCGCGTCGACCCTGCGCTCGGCGTACGCGCTGGTGGTGCCGTTCGCGGTGCTGCTCGCCCTGATGGCCGTCGACGTCGCCCAGGTGATCTGGGGCTACGGCAGCGCGGCAGAGGACTACGCCAACTTCGCACCCTCGCTCGCGCTGTTCGGGCTCGGCCTGGTCATGTTCACCGCCCACTACCTGATGCTCCGCGGGTTCTACGCGCTCGAGCAGACCCGGCGGGTGTTCTGGATCCAGTGCATCATCGCCGCCACCAACATCGCCGCTGCGATCCTGCTCAGCAGGGACGCCTCCCCCGCGGAGACCGCTCCCCGGCTGGTCCTCGCCTACGCGTGTGCCTACGCGGTGGGCGCCGTGGTCTCCAGCGTCGTGCTCTCCCGCACCGTCGGCAGCCTCGAGGGCGGCCGGCTGGTGCGGTTCCTGGTCCGGCTCGCCATCGCCGTCGCGCTCAGCGGCCTGGTCGCGTGGGGCGCCCGGGCCGGCATGGCCGAGCTCGTGGGCAGCGGTGCGACCTGGGGCGCCGTTCTCCGGCTGGGCGCCGTCGGCGCCGTCTTCCTGGTGGCGTACGTCGCCGTGGCGCGTGTGCTCCGTATCACCGAGATCAGCGACGTCATGGGACTGGTCACCCGCCGTCTCCGTCGTAGCCGCTGAAGCGCGGCCACGGCCTGGGAGAGGCCGATTCGCGATGGCCCCTACGATGGAGATGCACTGGACCGGGCGCGCGAGATGCCTGACTCGACGGACCGACAAAGTGAGGAGTGACGTGACGACCGGCTCGATCGGCCCCGGCACCGTCCTCGCGGGGCGGTACCGCCTCGACGATCTCCTCGCCGAGAGCGAGGGCGCGAGGTTCTGGAGGGCCACCGACACGGTGCTGGCGCGAAGCGTTGCCATCCACGCGGTCCCCAGCGACGACCCGCGCGCCGCGGGGCTGCTCGACGCCGCCCGGGTCTCGGCCACCGTCGTCGACCCGCACCTGCTCCGGGTGCTCGACTGCGAGGACGCCGACGGCATCACCTGGGTCGTCAACGAGTGGGGTGACGGCATCTCCCTCGACCTGATGCTCCAGCGCGGACCGCTCTCCCCCTCGAGGGCAGCCTGGCTGGCCCGCGAGGTCGCCGAGGCGATCGCGTCCGGGCACGCCCAGGGTGTCGCCCACGGCCGCCTCAACCCCGAGTCCGTGCTGGTGACCCATGCGGGCGCGGTGAAGCTCATCGGCTACGTGGTCGACGCCGCCCTGCAGGACCCCCGACCCCCGGACCCGCTCTACGGCGAGCTCGACGAGCGCGAGGCCGACGTCATCAACGTCGCCGGCATCCTCTACGCCGCGCTGACCGGCCGGTGGCCCGGCGTCGCGCCCTCATCCGTGCCGGCGGCACCCCGCGAGGCGCGCCGGCCGCTGCGTCCCCGCCAGGTCCGCGCCGGGGTGCCCCGCGCCCTGGACACGATCTGTGACCGGGTCCTGCACAAGGAGGCCTCCCGGCACGCGATGCCGGTGGAGACCGCCCACGAGATCGCGGCCGCGCTCAGCGACTACGTCGGCGACCCGTCACTGGCCGCGCCAATCGAGCCGGCCAGCCTGTACGACGAGCCGACGGTCTCGCTGCGCCGCGACCAGCTCCCGGGCGCCCTGCCGGCGGGGGTGACGAACCCCTCGACCGACCCGGACGCCACCCAGATGTGGCAGACGGGGGCCGAGTCGGCCACCGAGGGCGCCGCGGAGCCCGCCACTTCCACGGACGAGGAGACCCAGGTCGCGCCGGCCGTCGAGCCGGGGGCCGGCCGGGACGCCGACCGGGACGCCGACCGGGACGCGCAGCCTGACGAGGAGCCCACCCGCGTCACCGAGGTGCCGGCGATGTCGGCGGACACCGATCCGGACACCACCCGGGTCAGCGAACCGCCCCCGCCACCTCCGCCGTTCGAGGACATCCCCGAGCGTCCCCTGTTCGCCTCCACCGAGCGCCGCGTCCCGCGGGCCGCCGGCAGCACAGGGGCAGCCGCGTTCGGTGACACGGGGACGACCTCGCGGAGTGCCGCGGCCACGGACCTTGCCGACGACCCCTCCGGCACGGGCGGCGGCGGATCGACGGGCTTCTGGCCCTTCGACGACGACGAGGAGGACGAGGTCCACACCGGTCGCGAGGGCCGCGGCTGGCTGCGCACCGCGATCGTGGTCGCCGTACTCATCGTGCTCGGTGTGGCGATGGCGGTCGCCTTCACCATGGGCCGCAACAACGGGGCGCCGACGCCGACCGGTGGGGACGACTCCCCGTCCGCGAGCCCGAGCACCGACCAGCCCATCCGGGTGGTCTCGGCCGACGACTTCGACCCCGAGGGCGACCCTGCCGAGGAGAACGGCGACGAGGCCGGCAACGCCGTCGACGGCGACCCGCAGAGCACCTGGCCCACGATGACCTACCGCGGCCGGCCGGACCTGGGTGGCCTGAAGTCCGGCGTCGGCCTGATGCTCGACCTCGGCCGCGACCGCGAGGTCGGCTCCGTGGTGGTGCGGTTCAACGGCAGCCCCACGTCGCTGGAGGTCTACGCCTCGTCTCCGGGCGTCACCTCCGCTCCCACCCAGATCGACCAGATGGACAAGGTCGGTGGCGAGCAGGATGCCGGCGACCGCGCCGTCGTACGCCTCGACCCGCGCCCGACCAGCCGGTTCCTCGTGGTCTGGCTGACCGAGCTGCCCTCCGCCGACGGCGGGTTCCGCGGTGAGATCAGCGACATCACCGCCAGGTCCTGACCGTGTCGTACGACGGGGCGGACGACCGGAACGAGCAGGGCGACCCCCGCAACGACGCCGAGCTGCTCCGCGCCCACGTCGAGGGTGACCCTGAAGCCTTCGGGTTGCTCTTCCACCGGCACCGCGACCGCCTCTGGGCCGTCGCGCTGCGCACCACCGGCCACCGCGACGACGCCGCCGACGCCGTGCAGGAGGCGATGATCGCGGCCTTCCGACGTGCCGCCGACTACCGCGGTGATGCGGCGGTCACCACCTGGCTGCACCGGATCGTGGTGAACGCCTCACTGGACCGGCTCCGGCGCAACAAGGTCCGCGCTGCCGATCCCCTGCCCGACGACCTCGAGGAGCGGGCGAGCCGTGGCGCGCTGGTCGCCGCCGACGCGGAAGCAGGCGACCCCGAGCAGCACGCGCTGGCCACGGACCGGCGCACCAGGGTCCTGGCCGCGCTCGGGAAGCTGCCACCGGCCCAGAAGGCCGCCCTCGTGCTGGTGGACATGGAAGGCTGGCCGGTGGCCGAGGCCGCCGAGGTCCTGCAGGTGCCGCCCGGCACCGTGAAGAGCCGGTGCGCCCGCGGCCGGGCTCGCCTCGCCGGCCTGCTGCCGGACCTGCGCGAGGGAACCGCAGGCGCCGCAGCCGCGTCCGACCAAGTTGAGGGAGGTGAGCAGGCGTGACCGACGAGAGGGACGAGCGGGACCACGAGAACGGTCCCGACCCCGAGCTGGACCCGGCCGAGGAGCAGCGCGTCCGCGGCCTGCTCGCCGACCTCGGCGGCCCCGCCATGCCCGACGACGTCGCGGGTCGCCTCGACGACACCCTCGCCCGGCTCGCGGCCGAGCGACGGGCGGAGTCCCCGGCCGCTGCTGAGGACTCCACCACCGGGCAGGTGGTGCCGCTGCGCCGCCGCTGGACGCGGATCGGCACCATCGCCGCGGCGGCGGTCATCGTGGTCGGCGCCGGCGGCGTGGCCCTCAACCAGTTCCTCCAGGACGACGGGCTGGCGGAGTCCAGCACGGCCGGCGCCGCGGAGAGCACCGACGACTCCGGCGGCAGCGGCCTCGCGCAGTCGCCGACGCCGGGTTCGCCGCCCGCCCCGGAACAGGCAGAGTCACGGGCGCAGTTGCTGGCCCGCGAGCTGCCGGCGGTCCGCCTCGGCTCGTTCGCCGACGACGTCACCAAGCTTCTCGGCACGTCGACGGCGCGCCGCGCCCTGCCCGGTGACGGCGAGGAGAAGGCCAGCGGGCAGGCCGCGCGACCCCCGGGCTGTCCAGGGCCGAGGCGTCCCGGCACCACCACCCTGCCCATCCGGTACGACGGAGTGCTGTCCGCGCTGGTCGTGCACCCGGAGAGGAGTGGCCGACGCCTGGTGGAGGTCTGGGACTGCGGCGGGCAGGCTCGATTGGCCACTGCTCAGGTGGCTCAGCAAGACTGACCGGATGGACTCCCCCCGCACCGACACCGCCGACTCCCCTGCCCAGGTCGACTGCCGGTCGGTCACCGCGCACGTCGAGCTCGACGTGAAGGAGGAGGCGGAGCTGGTGTGGTCCGTCGCCGTCGCCCAGCTCGACGATGCACCCCACCTCGCCTCGGAGACCCTCTCGATCCGGGTCGACGACACCGTGGTCGAGGCGACGGAGGTCCGGCTCTCCGACGGGACCCGGCTGCACGTCTGCCGGGCGCGGCCCGGACGGCTCGTGCTCGACTACGCGGCCGAGGTCGACGGCAGCGCCGCCCCGGCGGAGGTCAGCGCCGTGGACGAGATCGTCTACCGGAGACCGAGCCGCTACGCCGAGTCCGACGAGCTGGGACCCACCGCGTGGGCGGAGTTCGGCAAGCTCGAGGGCAAGGAGCTGCTCGACGCCGTCAGCTCCTGGGTAGGCACCCAGCTCTTCTACGTCAGCGGCTCCAGCCGGGTCACCGATGGCGCCACCCAGACGCTGCTCGCCCGGCAGGGGGTCTGCCGCGACTACGCCCACCTGGTGATCGCGCTGCTGCGGGCCCGCAACGTCCCCGCCCGGCTGGTCTCGGTCTACGCCCCCGGCCTCTCCCCGATGGACTTCCACGCCGTCGTCGAGGCCGCGATCGACGGCCGCTGGCACGTCGTCGACGCCACCGCGATGGCTCCGCGGCAGTCACTGGTGCGCATCGCGTCCGGCCGCGACGCCTCCGACACCGCCTTCCTGACCACCCAGTCCGGACGCACCGACCTCGCCACGATGCAGATCGGCGCCACGTGCACGCCGCAGCTGCCCGCCGACGACGTCCACCAACTTGTCTCGCTGCGCTGAAGCACGGGGCTGAAGGCTCGGGCGGAGGTCCACGAGGCGGAATGCCGAGCGCCTAGGATCTGTTGGACCGGGCAGAGTTCGACGGGCAGAGTTCGACCAGAGCCCTTCGCAGCAACCGCGCCCCCAGCGGCGTACGAGGAGAGTCAGTGACCGCAACCGAAGAGACCCGCAACGTCATCATCGTGGGGTCCGGCCCGGCCGGCTACACCGCGGCGATCTACGCGGCCCGCGCCAACCTGGCGCCCTTGGTGCTGGAGGGGTCGGTGACGGCTGGTGGTGCCCTGATGACCACCACCGAGGTGGAGAACTTCCCGGGCTTCCGTGACGGCATCCAGGGCCCGGCACTGATGGACGAGATGCGGGGCCAGGCCGAGCGGTTCGGCGCCGAGCTGGTCGCCGACGACGCCGTCGAGCTCGACCTGACCGGCGAGACCAAGATCGTGAGGACCGCCGAGCAGACCTACACCGCCCGGGCGGTGATCCTCGCAATGGGCTCGGGCTACCGCAAGCTCGGCCTCCGCGACGAGGAGCGGCTCTCCGGCCACGGCGTCAGCTGGTGCGCGACCTGTGACGGGTTCTTCTTCCGCGAGCAGCACATCGCCGTCGTCGGCGGTGGCGACTCCGCGGTGGAGGAGGCCACCTTCCTGTCCCGGTTCGGGAGCAAGGTGACGATCATCCACCGCCGCGACGAGCTCCGTGCGTCCAAGATCATGCAGGAGCGCGCCTTCGCGGACCCCAAGATCGAGTTCGCCTGGAACTCCGAGGTCGCCGAGATCCACGGCGACGACAAGCTGACCGGGCTGACCCTGCGCGACACGGTCACCGGCGAGACCCGCGAGCTGCCCGCCACCGGGCTGTTCATCGCCATCGGCCACGACCCGCGCTCCGAGCTGCTGCCCGGCCAGGTGGAGCTCGACGCCGAGGGCTACGTCCTGGTCGACCAGCCCTCGACGCGCACCAACGTGCCCGGGGTCTTCGCCTCCGGCGACCTCGTCGACCACCACTACCGCCAGGCGGTCACCGCGGCCGGCACCGGTTGCGCCGCGGCGCTCGACGCCGAGCGCTACCTCGCCGACCTCGACCACGCCGCCGCCAGCGGCCAGTCCCGGGCGGCCGTCGGCGCGTCGGTCTGAGCGACCGGACCGCCCTGGGAAGAATCGTCAGCGGGACGGTGTTCAATGGAGCACATCCCACGCATCACGCACGAAGGAGCACAGATGTCCGCCCTCCCGGCCGTCACCGACGCCAACTTCGAGACCGAGGTCCTGAAGTCCGACAAGCCCGTCCTGGTCGACTTCTGGGCTGAGTGGTGCGGTCCTTGCCGCCAGGTCGGCCCGATCCTCGACGAGCTCGCCGCCGAGCACGGCGAGAAGGTCAGCTTCGTGAAGATGAACGTCGACGAGAACCCCGTCACCCCCTCCACCTACCGGGTGACCGGCATCCCGACTCTCAACGTGTACAAGGACGGCGAGGTCGTCAAGCAGATCGTCGGCGCTCGCCCCAAGGCAGCGCTGCTGAAGGAACTCGCCGACTTCATCGGCTGAGCCCCTCGGTCGTGACCACGGTCATAGGTCCCGGGGACTCGGGTCCCGCCGTCGCGCAGATCACCGGTCTGCTCGGCCGCATCGGGCTGCTGGAGCGCCCGCCCGCACCCCCCGACGCCGTCACGTACGACGAGCAGGTCGAGCTCGCGGTCCGCGCATTCCAGCAGCAGCGCGGGCTCAGTGTCGACGGGGTGGTCGGTCCGCTGACCTACCGGCGCCTCGACGAGGCCCGGTGGTCCCTCGGCGACCGCATCCTGACCCACCTGCCCGGCAACCTGCTCGCCGGTGACGACGTCTACGCGCTGCAGCGCAGGCTGCTCGACCTCGGCTTCGAGGTGGGCCGTGTCGACGGCTACTTCGGGCCCGAGACCGAGGGGGCGGTCCGCGAGTTCCAGCGCAACTTCGGCATCCCGCCCGACGGCACCTGTGGCCCGGCGACGTTGAAGGCGCTCAACCGGCTGACCCCGAGGGTCAAGGGCGGCGCACCCGACGCGTTGCGCTCCGAGGAGCGCATCCGCGAGGCCGGGCCCCACCTCGGCGGCAAGATCGTGGTGATCGACGTCGGCCGCGGGCACAACCTGCCCGAGGACCTGACCGAGACCTCCGACTCGGTGCTGCACGACCTGGCCCAGCGCATCGAGGGCCGGCTCGTGGCGATCGGTGTGCAGGCCTACCTGACCACCCCGCGCTGGGCAGAGGCCCCGGCCGAGGAGCACGAGCGCGCCGCCTTCGCCAACCGCGCGGGCGCCGACCTGTTCCTCTCCCTGGCCCTCGACGCCGCCCCCAGCCCGGACGCATGCGGCGTCTCGACGTACTTCTTCGGTGAAGCCGACCGCGAGACCTGGTCCGCGGCCGGCGAGCGCTTCGCCGGGGTGCTGCAGCGCGAGATCGTCGCGCGCACCGACCTCGTCGACCTGCGCTGGCACCCCAAGACGTGGGACCTGCTGCGCCACACCCGGATGCCCGCCATCCGGCTCGACGCGGGCTACCTCACCAACTCCGGTGACAGCACCCGCCTGGCCGACCCCGACTTCCGTGACCTGCTCGCCGAGGCGACCGTGGTCGCGGTGCAGCGCTTCTACCTGACCCCCGACGTCGACGCCCACACCGGCGTGTTGCGGGTGGACGAGATCCGGGACAGCTTCCAGCCCTAGACGCTCCGGCCGGTGGGGCCTTGCTGGGGCACCGGCGCGGCGCGGCGCTTTCCCGCGACCGGGGCGAGCAGCCGCTCGAGGCCCTTCTCCAGCTCGCTGCGAAGCGACAGCGTGCTGCGCAGGTCCATCCGCATCCGGGGGTGCACCGGGTGGTCACGGTGGGTGGAGAACCCGACTGCCAGCAGGAAGTCGGTGGGCGTGACGCACTCTCCCACCCGTCCTCGGCTGTCGCCGAAGGCCTCCACCGCCCGTACGCCGCCCCGGCGGACGAGGTCCTTGGCCATGTCCTGGACGAGCATCCGGCCGAGACCACCTCCGCGGTGCGCCGGCGCCACCTGGATGTTGGTCAGGATGACCGCGTCGGTGCTGATCGGTGCGGTCGCGAAGCCGTCGGCCGTGGGCACGTGCGCCGGCGGTGCCCAGATGATGTGGCCCACCACCTCGCCGTCGACCACGGCGACCCGGCCGCAGGAGCCCCACTCGAGCAGCAGGTTCGACACCCACGCGGCCTTCTCCCTGGCCTCCTCACCACGCACCGCGTCTCGGCGTACGGGGTCGAGCTGCCAGAAGACGCACTCGCCACAGCCACCCGGCAGCTGCTCGAGGTGGTCGAGGGTCAGTCGCTCGATCCTGCGCCCCACGGGCTCATCGTAGGACGGCCCCGCCACCGGGTCTCCGGGCTACGGACTCAGCGGCGTCGGGTGGCGAGGAAGTCGGCGATCCGGCCGATCGCCTCGGTGAGCGTCTCGAGGTCGGGCAGCGTGACCAGCCGGAAGTGGTCGGGCTCGAACCAGTTGAAGCCGGTGCCGTGGGTGACCAGGATCTTCTTCGCGCGCAGCAGGTCGAGGACGAACGTCTCGTCGTCGGTGATGCCGAACATCTCGGTGTCCAGCTTGGGGAAGCAGTAGAGCGCGCCCCGGGGCTCGACGCACGTCACCCCCGGGATCTCGTTGAGCAGCTTGGACGCGGTCTTGCTCTGCTCGTAGAACCGGCCGCCGGGGTGGATGTACTCGTTGATGGACTGGTAGCCGCCGAGCGCGGTCTGGATGGAGTGCTGCGCGGGCACGTTGGCACACATCCGCATGTTCGCCAGCAGGGTGAGGCCCTCGATGAAGTCGGTGGCGAGATGCTTGGGGCCGGAGAGCATCACCCAGCCGGCGCGGTAGCCGCACACCCGGTATGCCTTGGAGAGTCCGCTGAAGGTCAGGCAGAGCACGTCGTCGCCGGCCTGGGTGGCGGTGTGGTGGTGCTGCGCGTCGTCGAACAGGATCTTCTCGTAGATCTCGTCGCTGAACAGCACCAGCTGATGGCGCCGGGCGATGTCGACCAGGCCCTTGACGGTGGCCTCGCTGTAGACGGCCCCGGTCGGGTTGTTGGGGTTGATGACGACCAGGCCGTGGGTGTTCTCGGTGATCTTGGACTCGATGTCGTCCAGATCAGGATCCCAGCCGTTCTCCTCGTCGCAGCGGTAGTGCACCGGCTTGCCGCCGGACAGCGTCACAGCTCCGGTCCACAGCGGGTAGTCCGGCGCCGGCACCAGGATCTCGTTGCCGTCGTCGACGAAAGCCTGCAGCACCATGCTGATCAGCTCGGAGACGCCGTTGCCGATGAAGACGTCCTCGACGGTGGTCTCGAGCAGCCCGCGCGACTGGTAGTACTGCGCCACCGCCGTGCGCGCGGAGTAGATGCCTTGGGAGTCGGAGTAGCCCTGCGAGTCAGGCAGGTTGTGCACCATGTCGGCGACGATCGCCTCAGGGGCCTCGAAACCGAACGGCGCCGGGTTGCCGATGTTGAGCTTGAGGATCTTGTGTCCCTCGGCCTCGAGCCGGTGGGCCTCGACCAGGATGGGTCCGCGTACGTCGTACCGGACGTGCTGGAGCTTGCGGCTCTGGACGATCGGGCGCATGCGCACAGTCTCGCAGGCAGGGAGCGCGCTGCCGGGCGACATCCGCTGCCCGGATAGTCTGCAGCATGCTCGACCTCAGTTACCCGCCGATCATCGTCTCCGCGAAGGTGCTCTTCCGCGCCCTGGGCCTGAAGTTCCAGATGAGCGGCACCGAGAACATCCCGCGCACCGGCGGGGCGCTCCTCGCGTTCAACCACGTGTCCTACATCGACTTCGTGCTCGGCGGGCTCGCCGCTCAGCCGTCGGGCCGGCTGGTGCGCTTCATGGCGAAGCGGGAGATCTTCGACCACCCCGTCGGTGGCCCGGTGATGCGCTCGATGCACCACATCTCCGTCGACCGCGCCGACGGCGCCGGATCGCTCGAGGAGGCTCGGCGCTACCTCGAGGCCGGTGAGGTGGTCGGCATCTTCCCGGAGGCGACGATCTCGCGCTCCCTCGAGATCAAGGACCTCAAGACCGGTTCAGCGCGAATCGCCGCCGAGGCCGGCGTCCCGCTGATCCCCGTCGTGCTCTGGGGCACCCAGCGGCTGATGACCAAGGACCACCCCAAGGACTTCTCCCGGGGCAAGACCATCGGGATCCGGGTCGGCGAGCCCCTGCACCCCGACGGAGCCGACCCGGTCGCCGACACGGCGGAGCTGCACAAGCGGCTGGAGGCCCTGCTCGACGAGGCGATCGAGGCCTACCCGTCCGAGGAGCAGCCCCCAGGATCGTGGTGGCTCCCCGCTTCACGGGGCGGCAGTGCGCCTACGCCTGAGCGGGCTGCGGAGATGGACGCCGAGGAGAAGGCTGCGCGAGCCGCTCGGAAGGCTGCTCGGGAGTAGCTCGGCGGACGGCTCCATCCACCGACTGCGAGTGGCACCGGAGGGCGCCCTGGCCGCCGGGCGACACCATTTCAGGTACCAGTTCGAGATGAGGTGTGGCTTCGCCACGCTCAGTTCACCGTGCAGCTGGACGAACTGGTACCTGAAATGGCGATCCAGCCCGCTCAGCGCTCCCCGGACATCAGGTAGCGGTTGCCGCGCTGCATGAGCTCGAGGGGCCTTGTCGGAGGAGGTGCCACCGCCCTCCTTGACGTCATCGACACAGGGGAGCGCCAGCCGCAGGCAGGAGCCCCCAACGGCATGGCCCGCCGTCACACGTGAAACACAGCCATACGTCTTTGTCGACAAATCGATGTGTCGTCACGTCGATTTGTTGTCAGATCGGCCGGTCCTCCCGATTCCGCGGGTCGATGATGCCGACGATGCGCTCGAGGTCGTTGAGGGAGGCGAACTCGATGGACACCTTGCCCTTGTTGCGGCCCAGGGCGACCTTGACCCTCGTGTCGAGGCGGTCGCTGAGTCGATCGCTCAGCTCGGTGAGGCCGGGGGCGCTGGGGCGGGCGTGCCGGACGCGGGGGCCGGACTCGTCGTCGTCGCCGTGCTCGCCGACGGCGACGAGCTCCTCGAGGCCGCGCACGGAGATGCCCTCGGACACCACGCGCCCGGCGAGCCGGTCCTGGGCGCCGGGGTCGCTGACGGCGAGCAGGGCCCGGGCGTGGCCGGCGCTGAGCACGCCGGCGGCGACACGGCGCTGCACCTCGGGAGAGAGGTTGAGCAGCCGCAGGGTGTTGCTGATCTGCGGACGGCTGCGGCCGATCCGCCCGGCGAGCTCATCGTGGGTGCAGCCGAAGTCGTCGAGCAGCTGGCGGTAGGCCGCCGCCTCCTCGAGGGGGTTCAGGTTGGAGCGGTGCAGGTTCTCCAGCAGGGCATCGCGCAGCATCTCGTCGTCGCCGGTCTGGCGGACGATGGCTGGGATGGTGTCGAGGCCGGCCTCGCGGGTGGCGCGCCAGCGGCGCTCGCCCATGATCAGCTCGTAGGAGGAGTCACCGGTACGACGTACCACCACCGGCTGGAGCAGGCCGATCTCCTTGACCGAGTGGACGAGCTCAGCCATCGCCTCCTCGTCGAAGACCTCGCGCGGCTGGCGCGCGTTGGGCGTGATGGCGTCGACGGGGATCTCGGCGAAGTAGGCACCGCTGACCTCGGCCGGAACCGGCTGGCCGTTCGACTGCGTCGCGCCGGGAGCGGAGTCGGAGCCGTGCTCCGCGGGAGCGGCGGCGTGGGCACCGGGCGCCCCGTTGGCCGAATGGTTGGCCGAACGGTTGGCCGAGACGTGCGGTGCGTCCGGGGACTCGCTCGGCTGTGGTGGCGCCGTGGGGATCAGCGACCCGAGTCCACGTCCGAGACCGCGGCGTTGCACTGGCTTCTGGCTCATCGGGTTCCTTCCACGTTGCCGTTCGCCCGGTGGGCGAGCTCACGAGCTGCCTCGAGGTAGCTCAACGCCCCCGGCGAGCCGGGATCGTATGTCATCACGCTCTGGCCGTAGCTCGGCGCCTCCGACACTCGCACCGAGCGCGGGATCGCCGTCCGAAGCACCTGGCCCTGGAAGTGCTCCCGGACCTCCGCCGCCACCCCGGAGGCGAGGTTGGTGCGGGAGTCGAACATGGTGATCAGGATCGTGCTGACCTGGAGATCCTGGTTGAGGTGTGTGCGGACCATCTCCACGGTCTCGAGCAGCTGACCGAGTCCCTCGAGGGCGTAGTACTCCGCCTGGATCGGGATCAGCATCTCCGCCCCCGCAACCAAGGCATTCAGTGTGAGCAGGCCGAGCGACGGCGGGCAGTCGATGAACACGTAGTCGAACTGGTCCTCGCCCCCGCCGTTGACGAGGGGGTGGGCCGCGATCGCCTTGCGCAGCCGGCTCTCCCGGGCGACCACGCTGACCAGCTCGATCTCGGCACCGGCCAGGTCGATCGTGGCCGGGGCGATGTAGAGGTTGTCGATCTCGGCGTGGGTCTGGACCACCTCGGCCAGCGGCGTGCCCTCGACCAGGACGTCGTAGGAGGAGAGCGTGCCCCGCTGGTGGTCGACCGACAGCGCGGTCGACGCGTTGCCCTGCGGGTCGAGGTCGATGACCAGCACCCGGAGCCCGTGCTGGGCCAGGGCCGCGGCGATGTTGACGGTGGTAGTCGTCTTGCCGACCCCGCCCTTCTGGTTGGCCACCACCATCACCCGTGTGTGCGCGGGGCGAGGCAGCCGACCGACGGCACGTCCCTGTCGGACCCGGAGCTGCTGCTCCACGGCTCGCGCCATGGGGGTGGAGTCGTCGAAGCCACCGGGCTGGTCGGCCAGCTCGCCGGCCGTGAGCACGCGGGGCGCCGTGGTCGTCGACGGTGCGGGGTCTGGGTTCACCGCGGGCTCCTCCGGTTCGGTTTCACGTGAAACTGGGCCTTCCTGTGGACAAGGCGGTGGATTCTGTGGATGGTCGCGCTCAACAGGCCACCCGAGACCGGTGGATAACTCGTCTCGCCTGGGATCGGGGTCCGTTTCCGGCCACCCCAGGGCTTCCCGCCTACGCACGCCCGTCGTACCTCTCATCCCAGTGTCCGCTTCACCGCGCGCACCACGGTGACCGGCGTCTCGAGCCACTCCGCGCCCACCTCGACGACATCCACAGCGCCGGCCCGGTGCTTGTGCAGCACCCTCCGCGCGCCGGCGACCTCGTCCTGCGCGGAGGAGCCTTTCATGGCCAGGAACAGCCCGCCCGGACGGGTGAGGGGGAGCGACCACCGCGCGAGGCGGTCCATCGGTGCGACGGCCCGCGAGGTCACCACGTCGAACTCGGCCTCACCGTGCAGCTCCTCGGCCCGTCCCCGGTGGACGGTCACGTTGTCGAGTCCCATTGTGGACTGCGCGAGGTCCAGAAACCGGGTACGACGCAGCAAGGGTTCGAGGAGAGTCACGCGGAGATCCGGGCGTCGGATTGCCAGCACGATCCCCGGCAGGCCGGCGCCGCTGCCGATGTCGACCACCGTGCTGCCCTCGGGCATCATGTCGGTGACCACCGCGCAGTTGAGCAGGTGCCGCTCCCACAGTCGTGGCACCTCGCGCGGGCCGATCAGTCCGCGGACAGTGGCCTCGGTGGCGAGCAGGTCGGCGAACTCCTCGGCCCGGGGCAGGGTGACGCCAAACACCCCCCGCGCACTGGGTGGCGCGGGGGGTGCTGGCTGCGACGTGTCGGTCACGGTTTCACGTGAAACGCGGCGAGTCCCGGAGACGTCACGCGGGCAGCACCACGACGTAGCGCTTCGGCTCGGCGCCCTCGGACTCCGACTGAAGGCCGGCCGCGGCGACCACGTCGTGCACGACCTTGCGCTCGAACGGGGACATCGGCTCCAGCGTCGCGCGCTCGCCGGTCTCCTGCACCCGGGCCACGACCTCGGCTGCGAGCTTCTCGAGGTGGGCGCGCCGCTCGGCACGGTGGTTGCTGACGTCGAGCATCAGGCGGGAGCGCTCACCGGTCTCCCGGTAGACGGCGAGACGGGTCAGCTCCTGGAGCGCCTCGAGCACCTCGCCGTGCGCACCGACCAGCATCGGCAGGTCGGCGCCGACGATGGACACGGTCGCCCGGTCACCCTCGACATCCATGTCCAGGTCACCGTCGAGGTCCGCGATCTCGAGCATCTCCTCGAGGTAGTCCGCGGCGATCTCGCCCTCCTGCTCGAGCCGCTCCTGCTTGCTCATCCGCGGCGTGTTCGGCTCGGAGCCCGACTCGCTCGCCACCGGGGCCTCCTCCACCGGGGCCTCCTCCACCGGGGCCTCCTCCACGGGGGCCTCCTCCACGGGGGCCTCCTCCACGGGGGCCTCCTCCACCGGGGCCTCCTCCACCGGGGCCTCCTCCACCGGGTCGGTGGCGGCGTCGTTCACGGGCTCGCTGGTCGGGTCACTCACTTGGCTTCTCCCTCGGGGGTCTTGGGGTCGTTCGGCTTCCGGCTCTTCGGCGCGTTCGGGTTCCCACCCGACTTCTTGCGCTGGGAGCGGGACTGCTTCTTGGGCTGCTGGCGCGGCGCGGGCTTCGGTGCCTCGACGGTCCCGACGGCGCTGCCACCGGCAGGGGCCTCGGACTCGGGCTCGGCGAGGCCCTTGCGGCGCCGCTTCGCCTCGTCACGCGCCTGCTTGGCGCGGAAGGCCTCGGTGTTGGGCGCCGGGTTGTTGCGGATGACGTAGAACTGCTGGCCCATCGTCCACAAGTTCGAGGTGGTCCAGTACAGGAGCACGCCGATCGGGAAGAAGAACCCGCTCAGGCCCATCACCGGCGGCAGGATGTAGAGCATCAGCTTCTGCTGCTGCGCGAACTGCCCGGTCAGGGCGTCGGCCGGCATGTTCTTCGCCATCAGCTGGCGCTGGGTGAGGAACAGCGTGGACACCATCGCGGCGACGAGAACCCCGGCGAGGATCTTGGTGCCGATGAGGTCGGTGGACAGGAAGGTGTCGGAGAGCTTCGCGCCGAGGAAGACTGCGTCACCGAACTGCTCGTTCAACGTGGGCGTCATCAGGCCCCGCGCGTCCTCGGGGTTCTTGGCCGCCTGGTCGATCAGACGGAACAGCGCCAGGAAGATCGGCATCTGGATCAGCAGCGGGAGGCACGAGGAGAACGGGTTGGTCCCGGTCTCCTTGTAGAGCTTCATCGTCTCCTGGGCGAGCCGCTCCCGATCGTGGCCGTACTTCTTCTGCAGCTCCTTCACGTGCGGCTGGATGAGCTGCATGTTGCGGCTGGACTTGATCTGCTTGACGAACAGCGGGATCAGTGCGGCGCGCACCACGATGGTGAGCCCCACGATCGACAGCGCCCAGGCGATCCCCGAGGCCGGCCCGAAGATGTTGCCGAACAGCATGTGCCAGCCCACCAGGACCGCGCTGATCAGGAAGTACAGCGGCTTCATGATGAAGCTGCCGAGGTTGGAGAAGAAGGACACTCAGACTCCTTGCGTCGTGCGCGATCGAGGGGGGACCGGGTCATAGCCACCCGCGGCCCAGGGATGACAGCGCAACAACCGGCGGCCGGCCAGCCAGGTGCCACGAATGCTTCCGTGCGTGGTGATCGCCTCCAGCGCGTACGCCGAGCAGGAGGGGTGATATCTGCAGACCTGCCCGTACATGGGGCTGATCACCGCACGATATGCGCGCAGAAGCGCGATCAACAGGAACTTCACCGGGAATGACTCACTTGCGCAGGATGGCCCTCGAGTCGGCCGAGACCCTTGCGGAGACACCGGTCGAGCTCGTCAGCCAGCTCGTCGTACTCCGCCGAGGCCGCGGCCGGAAGGGCCCGGACCACCAGCATGGCCCCCTCGGGCAAGAGGGAGAGCCGGTACCGGAGGAGGTGACGCAGCCGGCGCTTCACCAGGTTGCGGGCCACCGCGGTTCCGACCGCCTTGGAGACCACGAGTCCGGCTCGCGGAGCGCCGTCGGGCGCGTGTGAGCGACGCTCGAGGAGGTGCACGACGAGCAAGGGTCCGCCGGCGCGGTGTCCGCGGCGGACGACCTCACGGAACTGGTCGGGTGAGGTCAGACGATTCCTGGCGGCAAGCACGCCCGTGCCTGAGTCCAGGCCTCAGGCGGCGAGGCGGTTGCGGCCCTTGCGGCGGCGGGCGGACAGGATGGCGCGGCCGGCGCGGGTGCGCATACGCAGGCGGAAGCCGTGCGTCTTGTGCCGACGACGGTTGTTCGGCTGGAAGGTGCGCTTGCTCAACGTATTCACTCCACTCGAGGGTGCATGGGTAGCAGTCGAACACCGGGTCGTCGCGCGCGAGGCTCACCAGCTGGAAGTCAACTGGCACCGCTCACCCACGCACCACCTGATGGGGGACTGTCATGGACATGCGGCACCGGTCGACCGGTTTCGACCTGCCAACGGTACGCGTTGGCCGTTCCGAGGGTCAATTCGGCGGCGACCCGGAACGAGCCGGGACGAGCCCATCACAGGGAATCCCCCAGCAGCACGTCGAATCCTTCAACCTGACAGGCTGGGGACGACGGTTGTGGAGGACACGCCGAAGAGTTGCGAGAACCTGTGGAGAACCGGTTGATCCACAGGCTGACGGCGGGATACTTTCCAACTTCCCCACCTCGCAGCCACCACTGCTGCAGCCTCCTTCTCGACCTTGCACAACCTGTGGACAAAGGTGTGGATGACTGATCCGGCGTGAGACCACGCGGACCACCGAGCACGAACGAACCGAATGGGAGCGCTACGAGGCGTGGACGCTGCAGACAACACCGCTCCGAGCGGGAACTCCGGGTCCCCCAACGAGCTCGAGGCGCTCTGGCCCGGGATCGTGGAGAACCTCCCTCCGAACCAGGCGGTGTGGCTCGCTGCCAGCAAACCCCTGATGCTCGCGGAGAACACCGCTGTGGTGGCGGTGCCCAACGAGTTCACCCGCAACCAGCTCGAGGGTCGGCTTCGCACCCGCATCGAGGACGCCCTCACCGAGCGCATCGGCAAGCCGGTGCGACTCGCCGTGAGCGTTGACCCCAGCCTGGAGCCCACCGGGTCCAGCAGCGCACAGCCGGCGCACTCGAGCACCGACCAGGCCGAACAGGTGGCTCCACCGATTCCCCGACATGCCAATCAGTCGCCGAATAGACCTGCCGACATGTCGACAAAGCCAGTCATCGGTGCCTCGCTGACCACCGGGGTGCCGGACAGCCCGCTCAACCCCCGGTACTCCTTCGAGACCTTCGTCATCGGGTCCTCCAACCGGTTCGCGCATGCCGCGGCGGTGGCGGTGGCCGAGGCGCCGGGCAAGGCCTACAACCCGTTGCTGGTCTACGGAGACTCCGGGCTGGGCAAGACCCACCTGCTGCACGCGATCGGGCACTACGTCCGCAACCTGTGGACCGGGGCGAAGATCCGCTACGTCTCCTCCGAGGCATTCACCAACGACGTGATCAACGCGATCAAGGACGCCAACACGGCTGCGTTGCAGCGGCGCTATCGCGACGTCGACGTGCTCCTGGTCGACGACATCCAGTTCCTCGAGGGCAAGCAGCAGACCCAGGAGGAGTTCTTCCACACCTTCAACACGCTGCACAACGCCAACAAGCAGATCGTGATCAGCTCCGACCGGCCGCCCAAGCGGCTCACCCAGCTCGAGGACCGGCTGCGCAACAGGTTCGAGTGGGGCCTGCTCACCGACGTGCAGCCCCCGGACCTCGAGACCAGGATCGCGATCCTGCGCAAGAAGGCCGCCGCCGACCGACTCTCCGCGCCCGCCGACGTGCTGGAGTTCATCGCCTCACGGATCCAGACCAACATCCGCGAGCTCGAGGGCGCGCTGATCCGGGTCACCGCCTTCGCCAGCATCAACCAGCAGGACGTCGACATGACGCTGGCCGAGATCGTGCTCAAGGACCTCATCCCCGAGGGTGGCGAGCCCGAGGTCACTGCCGGCCTGATCATCGCGCAGACCGCGTCGTACTTCGGGTTCAGCATCGAGGACCTGTGCGGTCCGAGCCGCACTCGTGCCCTCGTGACGGCCCGACAGATCGCGATGTACCTGTGCCGCGAGCTCACCGAGCTCTCGCTGCCCAAGATCGGCCAGCAGTTCGGCGGCCGCGACCACACCACGGTGATGAACGCCGACCGACGCATCCGCAAGGACCTCGCGGAGCGTCGCAACGTCTTCCACCAGGTCACCGAGCTCACCACCCGGATCAAGCAGCAGGCCAAGCAGTCTTGACCTCGCGGCAGGGGCTCACAATTCCTGTGGTTCCAGCCGCCGAATTCGGTGGACGTTCTCGGGATTCGTTGTGGACATCCCGCGCGCTCGGCGCACACCGGGCCGGTCGGACCACAGGAAGCTGTAGTTCCGCACGCCGCCATCCACAGCCCGCGAATGACAACTTCTGCCGTCTGACCTGCACGGATGACAGTTGTCCACAGAATCCACGGCCCCTACTACTACGACGGAATTTCCAATTGATTCCTCGTCGAACAACAACCGGGGCAACTCTGCGGTGTGGACAAGTCCCCACGTGGCAGGATGCTCACCCCGCGCCTGATCAGCAGCTGATGCACATGATGGAGAGGAACCATCCGTGAAGTTCCGCGTCGAACGTGACGTCCTCGCCGACGCCGTCGCCTGGACCGCCCGCGCCCTGCCGGTCCGTCCCAGCGCCCCTGTCCTCGCCGGCCTGCTGATCGAGGCGGGTGCCGTGGACGGTGACGGAGGGGACGGGCTGCAGCTCTCGACCTTCGACTACGAGACCTCTGCCCGCGCCACCCTCAACGCCGACGTGTCGTCCGAGGGCAAGGCACTGGTGTCGGGACGGCTGCTCGCCGACATCTGCCGCAGCCTGCCCAACAAGCCGGTCGAGATGAGCATCGACGGCCCCAAGGTGACGCTGACCTGCGGTTCTGCCCGGTTCAGCCTGCAGACGATGCCGGTCGAGGACTACCCGACGCTGCCGGAGATGCCCGAGGCACGCGGCACCGTTTCCAGCCAGCTGTTCGCGCACGCGGTGGCGCAGGCGGTCACCGCTGCCGGCCGTGACGACATGCTGCCGGTGCTGACCGGTGTGCGCCTCGAGCTCGACGGCGACTCCATCTCGATGCTCGCCACCGACCGATTCCGGCTCTCCCAGCGTGAGCTCACCTGGTCTCCGGCCGCGCCGGACATCGACTCAGCCGCCCTGGTGCCGGCCAAGGTGCTCGCGGACACCGCGAAGGCGCTCACCGGCGGCAACGAGATCTCGATCGCGCTCTCCAGCAGCGGCAGCGGCGAGGGGATCATCGGCTTCGAGGGCTCGGCCGGCGGCGGCGTGCGTCGTACGACGACTCGGCTGCTCGACGGCGACTTCCCCAAGGTGCGCTCGCTGTTCCCCAGCGAGCACCTGACCGTGGCGCGGGTCGACCGCGCCGAGCTGGTCGACGCGGTCAAGCGCGTCTCGCTGGTCGCGGAGCGCAACACCGCGGTGCAGCTCGCCTTCACGGAGGGGGCGCTGACCCTCGACGCCGGCTCCGGCGAGGAGGCGATGGCCAGCGAGCGGATCGAGGCTCACGTGACCGGGGACGACATCACCACCGGCTTCAACCCGGCCTACCTGCTCGACGGGCTGACCGCGCTGGAGTCGCCGTTCGTGGAGCTGGCCTTCACCCAGGCCAGCAAGCCCGTCGTACTCTCGGGGGTGGACTCCCTCGAGGGGGACACCGACACCGACTTCCGCTACCTGTTGATGCCGCGTCGGCTGCTCTCCTAGCACCTCCCGGGGGCAACGCGACCGCACGCTGAAGGGATCACGCATGGACATCGGACTCGTCGGGCTCGGGAAGATGGGCGGCAACATGCGCACCCGGTTGCGGAACGGCGGCCACACGGTCGTCGGCTATGACCGCAACCCCGAGGTCAGCGACGTCGACAGCCTCGCCGCGCTCGTCGACAAGCTCCCGAGCGACGGGCCGAAGGTGGTCTGGGTGATGGTTCCGGCCGGCGACCCGACCCGGGAGACGATCCGCGAGCTCGCCGAGCTGCTCGGCGAGGGCGACCTCGTCGTCGAGGGTGGCAACTCCCGGTGGACTGACGACCAGGTCAACGCCGAATTCCTCGCCGAGCACGGCATCGGCTACGTCGACTGCGGTGTCTCCGGCGGCGTGTGGGGACTGGAGAACGGCTACGCGCTGATGTGCGGCGGCTCGAAGGAGGACGTCGCGAAGGTGCAGCCCGCCTTCGACGCGCTCAAGCCCGAGGGCGAGCGCGGCTTCGTGCACGCCGGCGAGCGGGTCGGTGCCGGGCACTACGCCAAGATGGTCCACAACGGCATCGAGTACGCCATCATGCAGTCCTACGCCGAGGGCTTCGAGCTGCTCGAGAAGGCCGCCGTGGTCGACAACGTCGTGGAGGTCTTCAACTCCTGGCGCGAAGGCACCGTGATCCGGTCCTGGTTGCTCGACCTGCTGGTCGAGGCGCTGCAGGAGGACACCCACCTCGACCAGCTGCGCGGGTACGCCGAGGACTCGGGCGAGGGTCGGTGGACCGTGCAGGAGGCGATCGACAACGCGGTGCCGATGAACGTCATCGCCGCCTCGCTGTTCGCGCGGTTCGCCTCGCGGCAGGACGACAGCCCGGCGATGAAGGCGATCGCGGCGATGCGCAACCAGTTCGGCGGCCACGCGACCCGGACCTCGGCCCCCAAGGGCGGCGACGTCGAGGGAAGCGGCGAGCCCACCCAGGCCGACGCCGCGCGCGCGGCCGGCGCCGGCGGCGGCCACGAACCCACGGAGAGCTAGGCAACCCTCCGTTGTACGTCGCCCACCTGTCCCTGCACGACTTCCGCTCGTGGCCTGAGCTCGAGCTCGACCTCGAGCCGGGGGTGACCGCACTGGTCGGGCGCAACGGGCAGGGCAAGACAAACGTCGTCGAGGCGATCGACTACCTCTCCCGGCTCAGCTCGCACCGGGTCGCCTCCGACCTGCCGCTGGTCCGCAAGGGCGCCGACCACGCCGTGGTGCGGGCGGCCGTGGTGCGCGACGAGCGGCGAGCGGTGCTGGAGGTCGAGATCAACCCGGGGAAGTCCAACCGGGCGCGGATCAACCGGGCGGCGCTGCCCAAGGCGCGCGAGCTGCTCGGGCTGGTGCGCACCGTGGTGTTCGCGCCCGACGACCTCGCCCTGGTCAAGGGCGACCCGACGGAGCGCCGGCGCTTCGCCGACGACCTGCTGGTGCTGCAGGGTCCCCGGTACGCCGGCACCCGCAGCGACTACGACCGGGTGCTCAAGCAGCGCAACATGCTGCTGAAGACAGCTCGGGTCCGCGGACCGGGGGCGGAGTCCGCCCTCTCGACCCTGGAGGTCTGGGACGCCAACCTCGCCCGGCTCGGTGCCGAGGTGATGGCGGCCCGTGGGCGCTTGGTCGAGGAGCTCACCCCACTCCTGGGCAAGGCCTACGAGGCCGTGGCGCGCGGCGCCGCCCGCGACGACGCCCACCTCGCCTACAAGCCGAGCTTCGACCCCGGCTCCGACGACGGGGACGCGGCGGCCGCGGAGCTGGAGCAGGCGATGCTCGAGGAGATCGCCCGCCGGCGCTCCGACGAGCTCGACCGTGGGGTCTCGCTCGTGGGCCCGCACCGCGACGACCTGCTGTGCACGCTCGGTGAGCTGCCGGTGAAGGGCTACGCCTCCCACGGGGAGGGGTGGTCGTTCGCCCTGGCGATGCGGCTGGCGTCCTACGAGCTGCTCAGGTCGACCGGCGACGACCCGATCCTGGTGCTCGACGACGTCTTCGCCGAGCTCGACACCACCCGCCGCGCCCAGCTGGCCGAGCTCGTCGCCGGCGCCGAGCAGGTGCTGGTCACCGCGGCCGTGGCCGAGGACATCCCCGAGGGCTTGCGCGGACGGCGCTTCGCGGTGGCGGACGGCAAGGTCCTGGCCGATGACTGACCCCGAGGGCCCCGGGACGGAGCCCGACCAGGAGCCCGACCAGGAGCCCGCCGGGGAGCCCGACGCGCCACCGGCTGAGGTCGAGGAGCCCCACGACGAGGCCGGGCTCGACCTGGCCCGAGCCATCGCCCGTGGCCTGGCCGGCCGCACGCCTGCTCGGACTCGCCGTACGACTGGGAAGTCCCGGCGGCCGCGTCCCACCCGATCGAGCGGGGCGCACGCCGACGACCGTGACCCGCAGACCATCGACGCGACGCTGGGCAGGTTCGTCACCGAGCAGGGCTGGGAGGCCGAACTGCGGGTCCACGGGGTCTTCTCCCGATGGGGGGCGATCGTGGGGCGCGAGGTCGCCGAGCACGTCACCCCGGAGTCCTACGCCGAAGGGCGGCTCGTCGTACGCACCGACTCCACGGCGTGGGCCACCCAGATGAAGCTTCTCGCCGCGGAGGTCGTACGACGCCTCAACGAGGTGCTCGGCGACGAGACGGTGCGGGTCATCGACGTGGTCGGACCGCAGGGGCCGTCATGGAGCCGGGGCCGGCTGCGGGTCAAGGGTCGGGGCCCCCGCGACACCTACGGGTGAGGCCGGTGCGGCGCCAGGGACGTGCGTCCGAAATGGGCCGCTGCGCGCCGCACGGACGTACCGGGACCTGTCCGGACCCCTGCCATCCGCTGGTCGGGGCGGTTCCGCGCGTCTGAGAGGTGAATTTCACCCGGGATCCCCACATTCGCGGGACAGGACGCGTGATTGTGCGCGCGTGACGGGTAGACTGGCGGCTGGCCGCCGAGCCCGACGTGAGGCGGCCATTGTGTTGCACTTCGCGGCATTCGTCGCGGATGTCCTCCAGCGACGCCCCGCCGTCCGGCGCAAGGAAACAGAGAAGGAAGCCACGTGGTCGACGAGCCCACCAGCACGACCCCCAGCATCACCACCGATGGCACCGCCGCTTCTCCTGACACCGCACCTCCCGCACCTGATGTCGTGCCGGCGAGCATTGTCGAGGGTCACGCGGTCGAGGCGGGGTCCTACGACGCCTCGGCCATCCAGGTGCTCGAGGGTCTCGAGGCGGTCCGCAAGCGCCCGGGCATGTACATCGGGTCGACCGGCGAGCGTGGCCTGCACCACCTGGTGTGGGAGGTCGTGGACAACTCCGTCGACGAGGCGCTGGCCGGCTACTGCGACAAGATCGAGGTCTCGATCCTGCCGGGCAACGTCATCCAGGTCAGCGACAACGGCCGCGGCATCCCGGTCGACGTCCCGCCGGGCCAGGAGCTGCCCGCGGTCACCGTCGTCCTGACGGTCCTGCACGCCGGCGGCAAGTTCGGCGGGTCGGGCTACAAGGTCTCCGGCGGCCTGCACGGCGTGGGTGTCTCGGTGGTCAACGCGCTGTCGAAGCGGCTCGAGGTCGAGATCAAGCGTGATGGTTTCACGTGGACCCAGTCGTTCCTGATGGGCGTTCCCGAGGGGCCGCTGCAGAAGGGCGAGCCGACCGACGAGACCGGGACGACCACCCGGTTCTGGGCCAACGACGACATCTTCGAGACCACCAACTACTCCTTCGAGACGCTGACCAACCGGTTCCGCGAGATGGCCTTCCTCAACAAGGGCCTCGAGATCGTCGTACGCGACGAGCGGCCGGAGGCCGCCGAGATCGCCGAGGCGATCCAGGACGACACCGTCGACCACGAGATCGACGGCGCCGGCCAGGACGCCGTGCGCGGCACCTCCACCGGTGGCATGGAGCGGCGCTTCAAGTACGAGCGCGGGCTCGTCGACTACGTCGAGCACCTCAACCGTCGCAAGGACAAGGCCAACCCCACGATCATCAACTTCGAGGCGGAGACGCCGGAGTCGGTCGAGACCCACATGAGCCTCGAGCTGGCGATGCAGTGGAACACCTCGTTCAACGAGTCGGTGCACACCTTCGCCAACACGATCAACACCCACGAGGGCGGCACCCACGAGGAGGGCTTCCGTGCCGCGCTGACCACCCTGGTGAACAACTGGGGCGAGGAGTGGGGCCTGATCAAGAAGCGCGAGGACCGCGTCTCGGGTGACGACATCCGTGAGGGCCTCACCGCGATCATCTCGATCAAGCTGGCTGATCCCCAGTTCGAGGGCCAGACCAAGACCAAGCTCGGCAACACCGAGGCCAAGGGCTTCGTGCAGCGGGTCGTCAACGACCAGCTCGGCGACTGGTTCGGCAAGAACCCCGCCGAGGGCCGCGACATCGTGCGCAAGGCCCAGGCCGCGGCCTCGGCCCGCATCGCCGCCCGCAAGGCGCGCGACCTCGCCCGGTCGCGCAAGGGCCTGCTCGGCGGTGGCGGTCTCCCCGGCAAGCTGGCCGACTGCCAGTCGACCAACCCCGAGGAGTGCGAGGTCTTCATCGTCGAGGGTGACTCGGCCGGTGGCTCGGCCAAGGGTGGTCGTGACCCACGCGTCCAGGCGATCCTCCCGATCCGCGGCAAGATCCTCAACGTCGAGAAGGCCCGCATCGACAAGGTGCTCGCCAACACCGAGGTCCAGGCGATCATCAGCGCGCTCGGGACGGGCATCCACGAAGAGTTCGACATCGACAAGCTGCGCTACCACAAGATCGTCCTGATGGCCGACGCCGATGTCGACGGCCACCACATCCGCACACTTCTGCTGACGCTGCTGTTCCGGTTCATGAAGCCGCTGATCGAGCACGGCTACGTCTACCTCGCGCAGCCGCCGCTCTACCGGCTGCGCTGGAACAAGCCCCACGAGCACGAGTTCGTCTACTCCGACGCCGAGCGCGACGCCTTGATCCGCGAGGGCCAGGCCGCCGGCAAGAAGCTGCCCAAGGACATGCCGGTGCAGCGCTACAAGGGCCTGGGCGAGATGAACGCCGACGAGCTGTGGGAGACCACGATGGACCCCGACCAGCGACTGCTCCTCCAGGTCGGCCTCGAGGACGCCGCCCGCGCCGACGAGATGTTCTCGGTGCTGATGGGGGAGGACGTCGAGCAGCGCCGGTCGTTCATCCAGCGCAATGCCAAAGACGTGAGATTCCTCGACATCTGATGCTGTTCGTGCGCCTCCGCCTCTGCCCGGCACCTCGGGGATTCGCAACCACCCCTCCGCTCCTTCGTCGCTCCGAGGGGCCAGTCCCATCCACGCTCACCCCGGCGGCCCGGGCGGCGGCTCCGGCGCCCACCCCGTACCTGCTTCGCACTCTGCCCGAAAGGCTGATCAGTGACTGACCTCCCTCCCGAGGGCCCTGTCGACAACCCGCGCATCCGCGAGGTCGAGCTGCAGGACGAGATGCAGCAGTCCTACATCGACTACGCGATGGCAGTCATCGTCGGGCGCGCGCTGCCCGACGTACGCGACGGGCTGAAGCCGGTGCACCGGCGGGTGCTGTACGCGATGTACGACGGCGGCTACCGACCCGACCGTGGCTTCAACAAGTGCTCGCGCGTGGTCGGCGACGTGATGGGTCAGTACCACCCGCACGGTGACTCCGCGATCTACGACACCCTGGTCCGCCTCGCGCAGCCGTGGGTGATGAGTGCGCCGCTGGTGCAGGGACAGGGCAACTTCGGCTCTCCGGGCAACGACCCCGCCGCCGCGATGCGGTACACCGAGTGCCGGATGGCGCCGCTCGCGATGGAGATGGTGCGTGACATCGACGAGGACACCGTCGACTTCGTGCCCAACTACGACGGCAAGGGGCAGGAGCCCTCGATCCTGCCGGCTCGGTTCCCCAACCTTCTGGTCAACGGCTCGGCCGGCATCGCGGTCGGCATGGCCACCAACATCCCGCCGCACAACCTGATCGAGGTCGCCGACGGCGTGCAGTGGGCGCTGGAGCACCCCGACGCCTCCCGCGAGGACCTGCTCGAGGCGCTGCTGGAGCGCGTCAAGCGACCCGACTTCCCGCTGGGCGCGCTGATCGTGGGCCGCTCGGGCATCGAGCAGGAGACCGTCGACTTCCAGCCCAACTACGACGGCCGCTCCCAGGAGCCGACGGTGCTGCCGTCGCGCT
>DASSLA010000233.1:0-4320 GCA_035689885.1 Marmoricola sp.
GGCGGCACGAACCCACCGAGCCCGCCGGCGGCACCGACCAGCCCGGTGACGCCACCGACCCGGGCCGGCTCGGTGACCTTGGCGATCAGCGCGAACGTCGCGCCGCTGCCGCAGCCGAGGGCCGCGGCCATGCTGAGGAAGGCGACGGCCCCCAGCGTGTCGACGGGCGGATTGGCGGAGGCGAGCGCGGCGCCGACCACGACCACGCCGAAGCTCCCCGCGAGGACCGGGATGGGCCCGA
The DNA here is from genome assembly GCA_035689885.1 of Marmoricola sp. Lineage (GTDB taxonomy): Bacteria > Actinomycetota > Actinomycetes > Propionibacteriales > Nocardioidaceae > Marmoricola. The sequence continues at coordinate 242 of DASSLA010000233.1, forward strand.
TCCGGTCGGAGAGCCAGCCGCCGACAGGGCGCATCAGCACCGCGACCACGACGAACCCGGCCATCCGGTTGGCGGCGTCGGCCGGCTCGAGGCCGTACTGCGTGCGGAGGTAGGCCGGGAGGTAGACCGAGAACGCGACGTAGCCGCCGAAGGCCACCGCGTAGAGGATGCAGGCCTGCCAGGTGATGGGCAGCACCGCGTTGGCCTTCAGCCGGGTCATCAGGCTGGTGGTCGGGATGACCCGTCCGGGTGCGTCACGCATCAGCACCCACGCGAGCACGGCGTAGATCGCGAGGATCGCGGCGGTGATCAGGAACGGCGCCTTCTCGCCGACGTCGGTGTAGAGCTTCACGGTGGTCAGCGCGCTGATCGCGGTGCCGCCCATGCCCGCGCCGAAGACGCCGACCGCCAGCCCACGACGCTCCGGCGGGAACCAGGCGTTCACGAACGGCACGCCGACGGCGAAAGCGGTCCCGGCGATGCCCAGGAAGAACCCGCCGATCAGCAGCAACGTGTAGGAGTCCAGCGCGACGAACGCGATGAACAGCACCGGGACGATGGTGACCGCCGAGACCAGCGGGAACATGATCCGGCCGCCGTACCGGTCGGTCAGCGCCCCGACCACGATCCGGCCCAGCGACCCGACCAGGACCGGCACCGCGACCATCAGCGCGACGTCGGACTCGCTGAGCTCGCCGAGGGTGCCCTGCTGGCGGAACATCGGACCGAGCGGGCTGAGCAGGGCCCAGGCCCAGAAGTTCACCGCGAAGCCGATGGTGGCCATCGCCAGCATCAGTCCCGGCGACGGGGTGCGGGTGTGGACGTCGCCGGAGCGCGTCCCGAGCTGACTCATGATGCCCTCACGCAACACCACTCTGGCGAACTTGCGCGGTTTCGTGAAGGGACCTTCGTCCCCCGTGTCGCCGAGCCGGAGGGCCGAACGCTCGGGGAGCGGGTCTGGCGCACGTCGCTGCTGCTGCCCTGACTAGTCGGTCGGGACGATCCGGCCGGTCACCTCGCCGAGGGCGATGCGCCCTCCGAGTGCACCGGGGGCGGTGGCCCGCAGGGTCACCTCGTCGCCGTCCTCGAGGAACGTGCGCCCGGACCGGCCGGCGGTGTCGAACGGCTCCTTGCCGCCCCAGGACAGCTCGAGGAACGAGCCGCGCTGCTCGCGCTCGTCGCCGCTGATCGTGCCGCTGGCGAAGAGGTCACCGGTGCGCAGCGAGGCGCCGTTGACGGTCAGGTGGGCGAGCATCTGGGCCGGCGACCAGTACATCGCGGCGTACGGCGGGCGGCTGACCACCTCGCCGTCGAGCACCACCTCGAAGGCGATGTCGTAGCCGGCCGGCTCCTCGACGCGCAGGTAGTCCAGCGGCTCCGGGTCCTGCCCGGGCAGCTCGACCCGGGCGGCCTCCAGCGCCTCGAGCGGGGAGATCCACGCGCTGATCGAGGTGGCGAAGGACTTGCCCAGGAACGGCCCGAGAGGGACGTACTCCCAGGCCTGGATGTCACGTGCCGACCAGTCGTTGAGCGGCGTGACCCCGAAGACGTGGTCGGCGAACCCTGCGGTGGGCACCGGCCGGCCGAGCGGTGACGGTGCGCCCACGACGAACCCGAGCTCGGCCTCGATGTCCAGGCGCGTGCTGGGACCGTAGGTGGGCTGGTGGGCGTCGGGTGCCTTGCGCTGTCCGCTCGGGCGGATGATGTCGGTGCCGGAGACCACGACCGTGCCGGCGCGGCCGTGGTAGCCCACCGGTAGGTGCCGCCAGTTGGGCATCAGCGCCTCGCCGTCTGGCCGGAACATCCGGCCGACGTTGGTGGCGTGCTGGATCGAGCAGTAGAAGTCGACGTAGTCGGCGACCTCGAACGGGTGGTGCATGGTCACGTCCGCCAGCGGGACCAGGAGCGGCTGCAGCCGGTCGCGGTGCAGCTCGTCGCCCAGCAGGTCGACCAGCCGGCGCCGGGTGGCCGACCAGACGTCGCGGCCCCGGCCCAGGAACGCGTTGAGAGTCGGCTGCGCCAGCCACTCGTCGTACAGGGCTGCCGCGGCGTCGAGGACGAAGTCGCCGATCCGCACGCCCACCCGCGGGGTGCGGGAGGCGGTGGAGAAGACGCCGTAGGGCAGGTTGTCCAGGTCGTACGCCGATCCCGCGGCGCCCTCGACCCAGGTCATGCGCCCACCAGGCCCAGCTCGACGAGGTCGTCGCGCGCCTCGAGCACGCTGCACGACCCGAACGAGGTGAACCACTTCCTCGTCCGCGCGGCCGTGTCCGGGTCGCCGTGGAGCCGCTCGGCGAGCACCGGTCCGTCGGGATCGTCGAGCACGGCGGCGACGTCGTCGGGTGGGGCGCCGTCCAACGAGGCGCGGGTGGCGAGCAGGACGTTGAGGAAGCCGTGGTGCTCGAAGCCGGTGGCGTCGTCGCGGTGGCGCACCGCGTTGTGCAGCCCCGCGGTGCACTTGAAGGGGAGCTCGCGGTCGAGAGCGGCTTCGATGCAGGCGGCCAGCCGCGCCGAGGACGGGAAGGCGTCCGCGGTGGTGCCGCCGGTGCGGAACTTCAGGGGGATCTCGCGCGCCGCGAGCTCGTCGAGAGCCGCGAGCCAGCCGGCGGGCGGCTGTCCCTGGGGCAGTGGCGGCTCGGCGTACACCGTCACGTCGTCGAGGCGCTCGGCCAGGGAGTCGACCACCGACACGAGCCGCTGCGCATTGTGAGCGAGGTCCTCCTCGTCACGGAGCGCGAACTCCACGGCCCGCAGGCGCAGTCCCTCGGCGCGCTCGACCCAGGTCACCGCCGGCTCGATCGCCCCGGCGCCACCGGTGACGACCACGTGCACGGCCAGGTCGTCACCGTCGACATCGAGGGCGGCGAGGTCCGCGATCTTGACGTCGCTGACCACGAACCCGCCGACCAGGTCGGCGTACTCCGCCTGCCGGTGGCCGAGGTGGTCGCGGACCGCCTGGTCGAGGGGTGCGTTGCCGGGCGGGAAGATCGCTGCGTCGTCGACGAAGGACTGCAGGTAGTCGGGGGTGTCCACAAGTTGCGAGGCTAGAACACCGCGCGAGAAGGTGACGACGTGGCTTACTACCGATCCGTGGGAGACGTCCCGCGCACCCGGCACACGGCGTTCCGCGACGAGAACGGCCGGCTGCGCTACGAGGAGCTGATGGGCGAGGAGGGCTTCTCCTCCGACGCCTCGCTGCTCTACCACCGCGGCGTGCCGTCGGCGGTCGTGGACAGCCAGGTCTGGGAGCTGCCCGACCTCGGCACCACGCCCAACCACCCGCTCAAGCCGCGGCACCTGAAGCTGCACGACCTCGAGACCTCCGGCGACCCCGTGACGGGCCGGCGGCTCGTGCTCGGCAACGGCGACGTGCGGCTGTCCTACGTGGTCTCGGGGGAGACGTCGCCGTACTACCGCAACGCGGTCGGCGACGAGTGCGTGTACGTCGAGTCGGGCAGCGGCGTCGTCGAGACGGTGTTCGGCGTGATGTCCTACCGCACCGGTGACTACGTGGTGCTGCCCCGCGCGACGACGCACCGGTGGGTGCCGGCCGAGACCTCGCAGCTCTACGCGATTGAGGCCAACAGCCACATCGCGCCTCCGCGTCGCTACCTGTCCCGCTTCGGCCAGTTCCTCGAGCACTCGCCGTACTGCGAGCGCGACCTGCACGGCCCGCAGGAGCCGTTCGTCGTCGAGGGCACCGACGTGGAGGTGCTGGTCAAGCACCGCGGCAACGGCCCGTCCGGCCTGGTTGGCACCCGGCTCACCTACGCCACCCACCCGCTCGACGTGGTCGGCTGGGACGGGTGCCTGTATCCCTACACGTTCAACGTCGAAGACTTCATGCCGATCACCGGCAAGGTGCACCAGCCGCCGCCGGTGCACCAGGTCTTCGAGGGCCACAACTTCGTGGTGTGCAACTTCCTGCCGCGCAAGGTCGACTACCACGAGCAGTCGATCCCGGTGCCCTACTACCACTCCAACGTCGACTCCGACGAGGTCATGTTCTACGTCGGCGGTGACTACGAGGCGCGCAAGGGCTCCGGCATCAACATCGGCTCGATCTCGCTGCACCCGGG
>DASSLA010000234.1:0-20228 GCA_035689885.1 Marmoricola sp.
CGAGGTACATCAGGTCCACGTGCGGCAGACGGTCCACCGTCTCCATCGCGTCGCCGCACACGGTGTGGCCCGGTCCCTCGATCAGCGCCGGCTCGAGCAGCTCGAGGTCGCGGTGGGACCGCTCCGACCAGCTCTTCAGGAAGGCCATCTGCAGCCCGGTGGTGGAGTCGACGCGGTCGGCGGCCAGCAGCAGCGAGGTCAGCAGCAGCGGCCGCAACGCACTGCCGTCAGGGTGGTCGCGTTCGATGGCGTCACGGATCGCGTCGATGCGGATGCCGTTGTGCGGCTGGAAGTAGCGCGCGTCCTCGCAGAACGTCCGGGTCACGTATCCCCGCCTGCCCGGCAGTGCGTTCAGGCGCGCCAGCTCGTCGGCGAGCTCGGCACTGTCGACGGTCGCGGCGTCCGTCGCGATGTAGCAGTCGCTGAGCACCGCGCTGTACGACGCGACGTCGGTCGCCGTGACCTCGAGACCTCGGCGCTTGAGCTCTTGGGCCACCCGGGTCGTGCCGGTGAACAGGTCAACCGCCGTGCGGGCGTCCACAGCGGTGGCGATCTCCCCCAGCACCGGGACCAGCACCCGCTTGGAGCCGAGGTACTTGATCACTTCACGCATGCTAGGCCGACGCACGCCCGATCCCTCGGCGCCTCGCGGTCGGTGGGTGCGGTCGGCCATCCACCGGCCGGGTAGGTTGGACGAGACGACCGACCCGTGCCTCTTCGCCGAAGACCTGGGGTCGGAGCGAGAGGTGGACGTCATGACGACGTCGAAGAACCCTGCCCGATCCGCGCTGCGGCTCAGCCTGTCGGACCCGGGCAGCCCCGGCGCCCTCGACGGCGGCTGGTGGCCGCAGAGCAGGGACCTGCCCACCGAGCTGCGTGACCTGGTCGACCACTTCCCCGCCGACCGCGGGCGGCTGACGCGCGCCATCTTCTCCCCGCCCGACTGGGAGCCCTGCGCCCGTCGCGTCATGGTCCGGCACGGGTACGTCGAGACGCTCTCCTTCCCTCGGGACGACACCCACGTGATCGTGCTGCGCACGTCGGCCCACACCGAGCTGTGCCTCCTGGTCGTGCCGCCCGACGTGGACGAGGAGCACGCGCAACGGGCCCTCGAGGCCGCAGCGACTCCCCGCTTCGCGACGTCGGCCGCGAAGCTGCTCGAGATGACCTCGGCGCGGTCGTAGTCCGTCGGGCGACAGCTGTTCGTGCGCTGCGAGAGCACGCAGCATCAGGGGGACGGACCCACCCCGGCATCCCGTGCCCGGGCGACCGCCTCGGCCCGGGTCGCGACGCCGAGCTTCGCCAGCACCGCTGAGACGTGGTTGCGGGCGGTCTTGGGCGAGACGAACAGCAGGTCGGCGATCTCCGCGTTCGACCTGCCCTCGGAGACCAGCTCGAGCACCTCGAGCTCGCGGCCCGTCAGCTGCGGGAAGCTGGCGTCGGCAACGGTGCGGGCCCGCCGGGTCGCCGAGGTCAGCAGCGCCTCGGCCACCTCGTGGCCGAAGATCGCCTGCCCCTTGGCCACCCCTCGCAGCGCGCGCTCGATGTCGTCGGGCTCGGCACCCTTGACCAGGTAGCCGCCGGCTCCAGCGCGCACCGCCGCTGCGAGGACCGAGGCGTCCTCCGACATGGTCAACACCAGCACGCGTGCGTCGGGCCGCCGCTTCCTCAGCGTCCGGAGAGCAGCCACCCCGTCCATGCCCGGCAGCCCGAGGTCGATGACCGCGACGTCGCACACGTCGTCGGCAGCGAGCGCCCCCTCGGCGTCGCCGTACGCTCCCACGACGATCCACCCAGGCATCTCCTCGACCAGCCCCACGAGTGCGGAGCGGTAGAGGGGATGATCCTCGATCACCAGCACCCGCGTCGGCCCGCTCACGCCGGCTCCGTGAGGGCAGGCAGCCACGCCTCGACGAGGGTGCCGACCTCGGGGGTGGTCACGCGCACCCAGCCACCGAGCTCGTCGGCGCGCTCCACCATCGCCTGGCGTCCCACACCGACCGGGGCGTCGTCGGAGAGACCTCGCCCGTCGTCACGCACGCGCACGCGCACCCCGTCGCCCTCACCGTCGGCGACGAGGGCCACCTCGATGCGGCGTGCGCCGGCGTGGCGCACCGCGTTGGTGACCGCCTCCATCGCGATCCGGAAGGCCGCCACCTCGACGGCCGGGGCCAGGGGCGGCACCGACCGGACGTCCAGGCATACATCGGCGTCCCCGAACGCCGTCAGCCGCCGGGCACCCGCGGTCAGGGCCGCCTCGAGCCCGAGCTCGTTGAGCTCGTCCGGTCGCAGGCCCTCGCAGATCCGGCGTACCTCCGCCACCGCCCGTTGCACCTCGTCGCCGAGGTCGTTGGTGGTCACTGCCGCCTCGCCGTCGAGAGAACCCTGGAGGCGCCGCAGGCCGAGGCCGATCGCCGCCAGCGACGGGCCGAGCCCGTCGTGCAGCTCTCGGCGGAGGCGCAACCGCTCCTCCTCGCGCTCCCCCACCAGCGACCTGCGGGAGGCGGTGACATCGTCCAGCCGGCGGCTCAGCTCCTCGACCTCCACGACCTCGTCGAGCAGCCGGTGCCGCAGCACCGCTCCGCCGATCGTGGCCGGTACGGCCGCTGCCACCGCCAGGGTCAGCATCAGCTGCCCCACCCCACCGCCCTCGGGCAGAGTGGCGACCACCACGAGGAGACCCGCCGCCAGCAGGAAGCCCCCGACCTGCCGGCGCACCACACCCCCCGGCGGCGCCGCCCGCGCCTTCACCAGCAGCGCGGTGAGGCCCGCGACCCCGGCCGCCAGGAGGGCGACGAAGCAGAGGCTGCCTACCGCGCCCCACACCTGGGTGCTGCCGATGCCGACCGGGTTGGTCGTCCCGGGAAGTGCCTCGAGCTCGCCGGGACGTAGTGCGGAGGACAGCAGCAGCCCCGCCGGCGCCGCGGTGCCGAGCACCAGCGCGGGACGCCAGCGTCGAGAGGGCAGCATCCCGTCGGGATAGAGCAGGATCATCAGCCCCAGCAGGGGCGGAGCCCCCAGCGTCCAGACCCAGTTGGACACCCACGCGGCCGCCAGCGACCCGGGCAGCTCCCCCGGCACGCCCGCGGCGCCGATCTGCGCCCAGGCGCGGGCGGGGAGCACGAGCGCCGACCCGAGGCCCACCACCGTGCAGAGCGCACCCAGGCGTCGCAGCGGCCCGCGCGGCGAGACCGACCAGATGGCGGCGGCCACGGCGCTGAAGCCGATGGCCAGGGGCGCGTTCACCCACGCCTCACGCTGTCCGCCGAAGTCCCGCGCGGTCGCCAGGTCGAGCACGATCCCGGTCGTCACCAGCGCGGTGGCTGCGGCCGGGAGTCCGAGCCAGGGCCACCACGACGCGACGACCTGGCCGCGCGTGGGTGCACTCATGCGCTCATTGTGGGGTCGCGACGGCGGCCCCACGCACGGTTCGCGCAGACCCGCCGACGATGCTCCACGCGCCCAGCACCATCATCCAGAGCAGGAGCAGCAGGAACGGCACCGGCACGTAGCCGTCCGGCAGCAGCACCCCCGCCCCGGCTGCAAGCACGCCGAGCCCACCGGCAAGGACGGGCCACCACGCGAGCCAGCCGGGCACCGGACCGGACCGCTGCAGCCCGATCCCGGCGATCGCCAGGCTCAGGGACAGCAGCAGCCCGGCGACCACGAACGATGCGTCGTTGACGCCGATCAGGACCTCGGCCACCTCCGGCGGGACGCCCTCGGGGTCCGCCCGCAAGGCGAGCACCGGCGTCACCGACCCGAGCTTGACCGCCACCATCGCAGCACCCGCGATCCCCGTCCCACTGGCGGCGATCGGCGTTCGTCTCGCGAGGATCGCGACCAGCGCCGCGAGGAACACCACTATGGCAACGAGGCCGACCAGCTCCAGCGCGAGCCCGAGGGCTGCGCCGGCAGGGAGTGGCTCGGCGAGGTCGCGGAGCAGGGCCGTGCCCGAACCCGTGGGGCCGGCGTACAGCCCGTTGCCCACGAGTGGTGACAGGCCGGCGACGAGGGCCGATGGACCGAGGACGCGGGTGTCGAGTGTTGTCATGCCCGAAGCGTCCCGTCGTGCCGGGCCCGGCGCATGGGGCCGGTGTCCCGACTTTGCGGGCAGCGGGGTCTCAGGGTTTTCGGCACCCGCCAACGCAGGTAGTTTCGAGGGACCACTTGATCGCGGGGTATGGGGGCCCCGCCCTACCAGGAGGGAAACCCAATGGGCTACCCGGGCACCCTGGTCAGGACTGCCCTGCGCGTCGTACTCGCAGTGCTCGTCCTGGCTCTCCTCCCCGCCACCGCACAGAGCGCACTCGCGTCGCACCGGTCGTTCCCCGACCGCATCGAGCTCCCCGACGGCTTCATGCCGGAGGGCATCGCCATCTCCAAGCATCGCGGCAAGCCGACCGCCTGGTTCGGCTCGCTCGCCAATGGCGACATCTACGCCGCCAACCTGCGCACAGGCGAGGGCGACGTCGTCATCGACGGCCCTGGCACTCCATCCGTCGGACTCAAGATCGACAAGCGCGGCCGGCTGTTCGTGTCCGGCGGCCCCTCGGGCACCGCGCGCATCCTGAGCTCCAGGACCGGCGCCACCCTTCGGGACCTCACGCTCGCCACAACGCCGACCTTCATCAACGATGTGGTGCTCACCCGGCACGCGGCCTGGTTCACCGACTCGATGCGGGCGCAGCTCTACCGGCTGCCGCTCGGGCGGCACGGTTCGCTGCCCGACCAGGACGACGTGAGGACCCTCCCTCTCGGCGGAGCCTGGATCCAGGGAGGGCCCGGCCAGTTCACCGCCAACGGGATCGAGACCACCCCGGACGGCCGGGCGCTGCTGGTGATGAACAGCTTCGCGGCCACCGTCTTCCGGGTGAACCCGCGGACCGGTGCCGCGACCGCGGTCGACCTCGGTGGTGTGCCGATGACGAACGGCGACGGCCTGCTGCGCGAGGGACGGACCCTGTACGTCGTGCAGAACCAGCTCAACCAGGTCTCGGTCATCCACCTGAACCGCTCGGGGACCAGGGGCACGGTCAAGCGGGTGCTGACCTCTGCCGACTTCGACGTCCCCACCACGGTCGCCCGGTTCGGCAAGTCCCTCTACCTCCCGAACGCGAGGTTCGGTACGACGGACCCGCAGCCGGCCGACTACTGGGCCACGCGGATCGACAAGCGCTGAGTCACATCTCCCCTGCCGGCGCCTCGGCCAGCTCCACGAGGTCGGCGATCGAGTCGACGACGCGGGTCGGCCGGTAGGGGAACGACTCCACCTGGTCGGGCCGCGTCGAGCCGGTGGTGACGAGCACCGTCCGGATGCCCGCCTCGAGGCCGCTGATGATGTCGGTGTCCATCCGGTCACCGATCATCACGGTGGTCTCGGAGTGTGCCTCCAGACGGTTGAGCGCGCTGCGCATCATCAACGGGTTGGGCTTGCCGACGAAGTAGGGCTGCCGCCCGGTCGCTGTGCTGATCAGGGCGGCCACCGAGCCGGTCGCCGGGAGGGTGCCCGCGATGCTGGGGCCGCTGGGGTCGGGGTTGGTGGCGATGAACCGGGCGCCCCCCTCGATCAGCCGGATCGCGCGCGTGATCGCCTCGAACGAGTAGGTGCGGGTCTCCCCCAGCACCACGTAGTCGGGGTCCCGGTCGGTCATCACGTAGCCGATGTCGTGCAGCGCGGTGGTCAGCCCAGCCTCCCCCACGACGTATGCCGTGCCGTGGGGACGCTGGTCGGCGAGGAAGTCCGCGGTCGCGAGCGCGGAGGTCCAGATCGCCTCCTCCGGCACGTCGATGCCGCTGCCGAGGAGTCGCGCGCGCAGGTCGCGGGGCGTGTAGATCGAGTTGTTGGTGAGCACCAGGAAGCGCTTCCCGGACGCCTTCAGCGCAGCGATGAACTCCTTCGCACCCGGGATCGGCTCCTCCTCGTGGACCAGTACGCCGTCCATGTCGGTGAGCCAGGTCTCGATGGGTCGCACGCCTTCCATGGGGCTCATGCTTCCAGATCACCGGACGTGACTCCCGGTCCGAGAAGACCGGGGACCCCGTGCCGCCAGCGGGAAGGGCCGCGCCCGCCCCCTGCCCGGGCGCTGCCGTGGCGGTCCCGAGATCCGGGTCCCGCTCACGTGACCAGCATCGGTGCGAGCCCCGACAACCGGACAGGGAACAACCTCACGGGCCGGGGCGACCGAGGTCCCGAGCGTGACGAACCCGACGTCGGGGATCGCCGGTCGCCGCATGATCGGTAGGGCACACTGGCGCTGCACGTCATCTCGCGATCCGGAGGTCCACATGCAGCGCCCCGTCCGTCTTTCCGCCGTACTGCTGGCCGCGTCACTGTTGCTGGCCGGCTGTGGCTCGGACGACGCCACGGGCTCGGCGGACTCGACCCCCACCCCGTCCCCGACGGCGACCGCCACCCCCTCCGAGGGCCCCACGGCGGCAGCGACTCCGACGCCCACGAAGGAGTCCGAGAAGGGCACCACGATCGAGATCACCATCAAGGGCGGCAAGGCCAGGCCGGACGGTGTCCGGCTGAAGGCGAAGGCGGGCGAGCCGGTCCGGCTGCACATCGTCTCCGACACCGACGGTGAGATCCACGTGCACAGCTCCCCGGAGAAGATGGTGAGCTACACGTCCGGTACGACGGACAAGACCATCACCATCGGCCGACCCGGTGTCGTGGACATCGAGGACCACGAGCTGGACAAGTTGCTGGTGCAGCTCGAGGTGCGCTGATCCGGCGCAGCCTCAGCCGGCCGCGGCCCTCGCCTCGAACAGCTCGACCAGGTTGCCGGCCGGGTCGGCCAGCAGCACCTGGCGGCCACCCGGACCACTGACGACGTCGGTGAGCGGCTGCACGCCCTCCTCGGTGACCCGGGAGACCTCGGCAGCGAGGTCGTCCACCTGCAGGTGGATCCGGTTGCGCCCGGGCCCGGCGTCGGGCGGCGTCGCCATGGCACCGGAGCTCCCGGGGCCGGACAGCAGCAACCGGAGCCGCCCGCGCCTGACATCGGCGAACGCCGGCGCCGGGTGCGCGTGCACCGTGAACCCCAGGTGCCGGGTGTAGAAGTCGATGCAGGCCTGCACGTCGTCGACGATGTAGCGCACGCTGGCGGTCTCGTCTGCGGGTGTCATCCCTGATCCTCCTCCGTTGTGAGTGCGAGCAGGGCAGGCACCAGGTGGCGCACCCGGCTCTCGATGTCGTCCGCGATCCTGCGGAACGCGCGTCGTCGCTCGGCCGGTGTCCCCGCGGCCGCGGCGGGGTCGGGCGTGCTCCAGTGCAGCCGTCGCGGCTGTTGCGGGAGCTCCGGGAGGTGCTCCCTGGCCCGGTCGCACAGGGTGACCACGTGGTCGAACCGATGGGGTTCTACGGCGGTGATGTGCCGCGGATGCATGCTGCGGAGGTCCACGCCGAGACGTCGTTGCAGCACGCGCACGGCCTCGGGATCGAACCGGGCCCTGGGTGCGACACCCGCGCTGCCGACCACCAGCCGTCCGCCGGTGTGGTGACGGAGCAAGGCCTCCGCCATCGGCGAGCGGACGCTGTTGCCGGTGCACACGAACAGCACCGCCGGACCACGGGACGCGGGCGGCCGAGAGTCGAGCGGCTGCGTCGACACCGAGGGGTGCAGGTGCCGACCGACGGCGGCGAGCCCGGCGGCGCACCGGTCGAGGTCCAGCCGGTAGTAGCTGTCCCGGCCGTCGAAGCTGCTGCGCGAGGCCGTGACCACGCCGCCTGAACGCAGCAGCCTGAGGTGGTAGGAGACCAGGTTCTGCGGCTCGTCGACGAGCTCGGCCAGCTCGCGCACACGGAGGTCGCTGTCGGCGAGGGCGCTCATCAGCCGCCAGCGCAGCGGGTGGCCCGCCAGCCGGAGGAATTCCGGCGGTGCGCTGGTGCGGGCACCCGACGACATGACTGGTCGAGAATACATCAAACTGGTTTGATGTATCTACCCTGGGCGCGGGTTACGGCGCAGCGTGCGCCAGGCACTGCTCTCAGACGTCCGCGGGCGCGTCGTACGCCGGGTGGTGGCTGCCCACCTTGCGCACGCTGACCATGTGGCCCCCGAGATAGGCGGCCACGCTCGAGACCCCTGCCCCCGCGAGGGCGAGGGAGGCCCCGGTCCCGTGGCGGCCACGCCGGCGTGCGAGCCAGGAGGCCCCGTAGAAGCCGACGGAGACGGCGTTGGAGAGGGCGTGCACCAGCCCCACGCGCTTCTCCCGCGGACCCGCCTGGGACCACTCGGCCCACCCCGTCCAGGCGGTCGGTCCGAAGGCCGCGAGGCCCACCGCGATGAGCCGCTGGGCCGCGGCGGAGGAGTCCTTGCCGCCGATCACGTCGAGGATGGTCGCCGAGGTCCACGTGCCGATCACGAGGTCGGTCAGCGGCGGATGGATGGCGTGCCCGAGCCAGTCGCCACGCAGCACGGCGCCGCGTGTCCCACTGCCGAACAACGCGAGCACCTTGGGCTCGAATGCCCGGACGGCCCCGTCGAGCGAGTCCGCGTCCTCGAGCTGCAGGGTTCGGCTGACGATGCCTGGTGTCGTTTCCGTGTGCGTCATCGGCTCATCGTTGCCGTGTCGCGGACACGGGGTCAATGCCTTCCGTCCCGGGCCCCGCTGTCCGCGAGGATGGGCCACATGAGCTTGTGGTACTGCTCCCCTCAGGCACGCCTCTGGACCGCCCCAGCGGGCTCGGGCGCTGCCCGCGCCTTCCACGAGGCCCTCCCGGGTTTCGCCGCAACACCGCTCGTGCCGATGCCCGAGCTCGCGGCCCAGCTGGGGGTCGGCGAGGTGATGGTCAAGGACGAGTCCGAGCGCCTGGGGCTGCCGGCGTTCAAGGTGCTCGGCGCGTCCTGGGCCTGCCACCAGGTGCTGCAGCGTCACTCCGGGGCACGGCTGGTCACCGCGACCGACGGCAACCACGGGCGCGCCGTGGCGCGGATGGCAGCACACCTCGGCGTGGGTGCGACGGTGTTCGTCCCCGCCGTCACGCTGCCGTCCACGGAGGCGTTGATCGCCGCGGAGGGCGCGGAGGTGGTGCGCGTCGAGGGCAACCACGACGCCGCCGTACGACGTGCCGCCGACTTCGCCGACGTGCACGCGGACAGCGAGCTCGTCCAGGACACCGCCTGGCCAGGCTACGAACAGGTGCCCGCCTGGATCGTCGAGGGCTACGCGACGCTGCTCGAGGAGGTCGACGCCCAGCTCGGCCGGGTACCGGACCTGGTGGCGGTCCCGGTGGGCGTGGGCTCGCTGGCCGAGGCGGTCCTCCGGCACCACCGTCGGCCGGGCGCCGCGCACCCGGCCGTGCTCTCGGTCGAGCCGGACACAGCCGCCTGCGTGCTCGAGAGCCTGGTCGCGGGCCGGCGGACCACGGTGCCCACCGGCGACACGGTGATGGCCGGGCTCAACTGCGCCACGGTCTCGAGCACCTCGTGGCCGGTGCTGCAGGCGGGGTGCGATGCGGCGGTCGTCGTCACCGACGAGCAGGCGCTGCGTGCGGTCGACGACCTCGCGCGGCACGGGATCTCCTCGGGTCCCAGTGGCGCGGCGACGCTGGCCGGCGCACGTACGGCGCTGACCTCGCCGGATCGTCGAGCCGACCTCGACCTGCCGCCCGACGCGGTGGTGGCGCTGCTCAGCACGGAGGCCGCTGTCCCTCCCCCTGACCGGGCCGAGGCGCTCTAATGGGCCGGTAGCCACGAACGAAGGAGCTCGCTGTGTCACTGGTCCGGGTCCACAACTTCTCCGTCTCGCTGGACGGCTTCGGCACCGGCGAAGGTTTGAGCCGCGAGGAGCCGTTCGGGCACGCCGGGGAGCGGCTGCACGAGTGGATGTTCGCCACCCGGTGGTGGGGCGAGGGCGGCAGCGCGGGGATCGACGACGTCTTCGCGCGGCAGCACGCTCCGGGCGTCGGCGCCGAGATCATGGGAGCCGGGAAGTTCGGCCCGCCCGGGTGGCACGAGGACCCCGAATGGAAGGGGTGGTGGGGTTCGAACCCGCCGTTCCACATGCCGACCTTCGTGCTCACCCACCACCCGCGGCCGCCGATCGAGATGGAGGGCGGCACGACGTTCCACTTCCTCGACGCCGGCCCGGAAGAGGCGCTGGCCGCGGTCCGTGACGCGATCGGAGACCAGGACGTGCGGCTCGGGGGTGGGGCCGGCACGATCCGCGACTTCGTCGCCGCCGGGCTCGTCGACCAGATGCACGTGGTCGTGGTGCCGATCATGCTCGGCCGCGGTACCCGCCTGTGGGACGGGCTCGAGGGCCTCGAGGCCGACTACGACGTCGAGGCGGTCTCCGCACCTAGCGGGGTCACCCACCTGACCTTCACGCGCTCACGCGGCTGACGCCGAACCACCTCTCCAGTGCCTCATCCAGTCCCGCGTCGGTGCCCTCCCCCACCCACGCGACATGACCGTCGGGGCGGACCAGCACGGCGGTGGGAGCCGGGACGTTGCCGAGCACCGGGAGCTCCCAGTCGCCGTCGTACGACGCCCGCACGACGCGCAGCCGATCAGAGCTCGGCACCGGGTCGAGCGCACCCGGCTCGCCGAGGTCGACCAGCAATGGCTTCGCGTCGTGCAGCAGGGCCGACACACGCCGTGTCCCCTCCGCGGTGGCGAGGTCGAGGTCGGGCACCCGCCGGCCGAGCAGAGGGTGCTTTTCGCCCAGGTCGTAGACGATGTCGAGACCCGTCATCATCGCGGCGTACTTCGTACGCGGCTCGTCCATGCTCAACAGGTCCGCCACGACCTCGCGCAACGCCTCCTCGCGATCGTCACCCGGTCGGTTCATGGCGACCAGAGCCATGGTGGTGCGCAGCACGCGCGCGGCGACCGGTTGGCGCTCGTCGTGGTACGTGTCCAGGAGCGACTCCGGTGACACGCCGCCGACCACCTGCGCCAGCTTCCAGCCCAGGTTCACCGCGTCCTGCACCCCGGTGTTGAGGCCCTGCCCGCCGACCGGCGAGTGCACGTGCGCGGCGTCGCCGGCGAGCAGCACGCGTCCCTTGCGGTAGGCCGCCGCTTGGCGGGTCATGTCGGTGAACCGGGAGATCCAGGTGGGGCTGTGGAGCCCGTAGTCGGTGCCGTAGACGCCGACGAGCGCCTCGCTCACGTCGCGCAGAGTGGGCGCGTCCGACGTAGCGACGTGCCGCTCAGTGACCATGACCCGCACGGGGCCCTCCTCGGCCCAGACGATCTGGCCGTCACGGATCTCGTAGTCGACCCGGCCGATGCCATGCGTGCCGACCTCGTCCTGCCGGGTGCCCAGCTCCGGCTGCTCGGCCATCTCCGCCTCGGCGATCAGGGCGCTGGTCGTCGGGTCCCACCCAAGGAAGTCGATGCCCGCCTGCTTGCGCACCAGGCTGCGTCCGCCGTCGCAGCCGACCAGGTACGCCGCGCGCAGGCACCGGCCGTCGGCCAGCTGCACGTGGACACCGTCGTCGTCCTGGGCGAACCCGGTCACCTCACCCCGGTGCACCGTGACGGGCAGCTCGCTGATCCATCCCGCGAGGATGCGCTCGATGTGGTTCTGCCAGAGCCCGAGCGAGTAGGGGTGCCGCGACGGGAAGCCGCTGATGTCGAAGCGGACCGGACCGAAGGCCGCGACCTGCGCCACCTGGCCCTCCGCGAGGAACCGTTCGGCGATGCCGCGCTGCTCCAGGACCTCGATGGTGCGCGCATGCAGGCCCCCGGCCCGGGAGCCGGCGAGGTTCGCGTCGGGGCGACGCTCTACCACGACGACGTCGACGCCCGCCAGGGCGAGCTCCCCCGCCAGCATCATCCCGGTGGGACCTCCACCCACGACCACCACTTCATGCTCGGTCACGCCCAGCGCCTCCCCGCGTCGAATGTCGGGCGATTGTGCGGGAGGAGGGGGGCCTTGCGGCAAGACCCCCTCGCCGGGTTACCTTGAAGCTGGCGGGGGATGAACCGGGAGGTGCCGGTCAGCCTCGCGGATCGCTTCGCCGGCCTCCCACTTGGCGATGGCCCTCTGCTTCGCCCTGCGTGCGTGGCGGCGTGCGAGCAGGGACAGCAGTCCGCCGGAGACCCTGTTGCTCGTGCTCTGGCCCTCCATCCGGCTCGAGTGGACTGCGTCCACGATCTGGTCCACCTCGGCGCCGCCGACCTCGGGGTTCTCGTCGCCGGGCGGCGTTGGGATGTCCTGGCCATGGCTCAGCATCCCCCGCCGGTCACCGATGGGCCGACAACTCACCCGGCTCTCGGGACGCTCTCGGACTCGGCGAGGTGCGCCGACCGAGCACAGCCGGGCATTGAGCGAACGGATCGGGGTGGGCGCGGAGCCACAGGGCGTGCATCGGCGTCCCTCGCTCGTCATCCGGTCGTGAGCTCGCGCTTTGCGAAGGTGCGCCGTGCGAATGGCGTGACGGGATCGGGACGACGCGGCACAATCCACCCATGACGCACGCGCCCGGCGAGGGCCATCCGGAGCTGCAGCTCCTTCTCGCAGCGGAACCTTCGAGCATCCCTGCAGCGCGGCGATTCGTGGTCGACGGCCTCTCCGACTGGGGACGCCCGAACCTGGTCGACGATGCCGCCCTGTGCGTCACCGAGATGGCGACGAACTCCGCCCTGCACAGCGGCAGCGCCTACATGCAGGTCGCGCTGAACGACCTCGAGCCGTCGGTACGGCTCAGCGTCGAGGACACCGGCGGCCTGGTCCCGCTGCCGGCCGTTGCTCCCCCGCCGGCGCCCAGTGTCGAACGCGTCGCCTCGCTGGAGACACTGGGCACCACCGGGCGCGGGCTCGCGATCGTCTCCGTGCTCGCGGAGTCGTGGGGCATCGACGAGCATGAGGACGGACGGCGCATCTGGGCCCACCTCGCCGGCGACGGTGTCGAGCACGACGTCCACCCGCCCGTGGTGTCCTTCAGCGACCATCAGGTGCCTCCGCAGCCTGCCGAGCTGCCGGCGGACTGGACGACGGTGCGGATGCTGCGGTGCCCGGTGCAGCTCGGGCTGAAGATCGACCAGCGCCTCGACGACCTGGTGCGGGAGCTGCAGCTCATCGACTCCAACGAGGGCCCGACTCCGCCGAAGGAGCTGGGCCAGCTCATCGAGAGCCTGGTGACCCGCCCGGCGTTCGCCCGGCATCTGGGGCGCCGGACCGCGCTGGACGCGGCCGCGGCCGGGCTCGAGTACGTCGACCTCGAGATGACGATCCCGCGCGAGCTGGCCGACACTGTCCGCCAGCTCCTGGCAGCGGACCACCTGGCAGACGAGATCTGCGAGACCCTCAACCTGCTCACGCCGAGGTCAACCCCGGAGATGGTGTCGTTGCGCACCTGGTTCGTCGCGCAGGTCACCAGCCAGGTCGAGGAGGGCGCAGAGCCGGTCCCCTACGAGGAGTGGCTGCAGCGGCGCGGCTGAGCCGCTGCTACCGGCGCCGCTCGTAGCGCATCGCGACCGCGCCGGACTCCAGCTCCTGACGACCCACGAGCCGCAGGTCCAGTGGCCGCGACATCCCGGCGAACGGCGTTGGACCGTGCCCGGCGAGCACCGGGTGCACGACGAACTCGTACTCGTCGATCAGGTCCAGCTCGGCCAGCGCCAAGGGGAGCTGCACGCCTCCGACGTACACGCCCTTGCTCGACGCCTCCTTGATCCGGCGTACGGCGCTGCCGAGGTCGCCCTGCACGAGCTCGGCGTTCCAGTCGACGTGGTCCAGCGTGCTCGACACGACGTACTTCCTGGCCGCATGGATCGTCCGGGCGAACGGATCCGACGCGACGGGGCTCGACTCGGGCAGGTCCGGCAGTCGCCACGCCTCTTCCATCATCTGGTAGGTCACCCGACCGAGGAGCAGTGCGTCGCCTCGCGCGAGGATCTCGGCCGAGTAGCGGTGGAGCTCCCCGTCTGCCTCGACCGCCCGGTGGTCGCAGCAGCCGTCGAGCGTGACGTTGATGGAGAACCGGAGGGGTGCCATCGACGAAGGGTACGACCGGGTTCGTGGTGGCGCGACGTCCCGCGCCGGGCAGCCTCCCAGTCGTCCGGGCGGGGCTGGTCACGTGGCGCCACCAGCCGAGCTGCGCGTTTCGAACACGAGGAACCCGACACCCCGACAGGAGCGTGCCTCTCGTTCGGAAGGCGCCCTTGACGCTCGACACCTCCGGTGCGTTGGTCAACGGCGGACGACGTCGCTACGAACTCGTGACGATGGTGCCCCCGCGACGCCGCGAGCCGCCTGCTCTCACTCCGGGCAGGTCCCACCGGTGCGCTCGTAGATCGCCTGCGCACCGGTGGACAACGGCTCCACCTTGGGACCCTCGGTCTCGATGGCGACGAGCAGCATGCAGCGACCCTGGGTCCAGTAGACGTTGCCGATCGCGTTGCCGTGCAGGTCGGGCCCGGTCCACCCGCGGGCACCGGGGACGTCGCGCACACGGAAGCGATCGAAGTCGCCCTCGGGGATCTGGAACCGGAGCACCGACTCGAGCGTCTCGTAGGCCATCCAGGCCCGCGCTCCCTGCTCGGAGTCGAACAGCAGGACGCTGCTCACGCCCGCGGCCTCTTCACCCTCCGCTGGCTGGAACGTCGTGGCGACGTACCCGCTCCGCTGCAACACCTCGGCGCCGCCCGGTGGGAGGTCGAACGGATCACTCTCGTTGGTGACCGGAGAGTCGATCGGCACCAAGCCAGGGATGTCGCCGTCCTGCAGCAGGTACTGCTCGAGACCGGTCGGCCCGGCCACCTCGGCCGACTCCGTCGGTGTCTCAGGAGCACTCGACGACGGCTCGTCGTCGTCGCCGCCGCATCCGACCAGGAGCGCAACGAGGAGGCCCGAGAGGGCAACCAGGGCCGCTCGTCGGGCCATGCTCCATCGTCTGCCGCACCGGTCCAGGGGTCAACACGTGCGACACGCGCGGGTCGCACCCGTCCCGGCCGGAGGTCGTCGGTCTACACCAGCCCGCGGGCATCCTGACCGGCAAGGCGGGAGATACCGGGCGTTGCGATCTCTCCGGCCTGGACTCCAAGGAAACCTCAAGGTCGGCTTCCGAGGCTGGGGTCGCTCATCGCAGAACGTGCGTCCAGCCCGTTCGTCCGGCTCCCAGGAGGTCCGAGCATGCGTCTCTCACCAGCAGTCAAGGCACCACCGGAGGGTGCCTCCACCCGTCGCCGGAGGCTGCGCGCAGCCATCGGGCTGACGTCCGTCGCCGGTCTGGTGCTCACGCCGTTGGCCGTCGTACAGAGCAGCGCCTCAGCGGCGGTCCCGGCATTCCCCAACAACGTCGTCGTCTTCCCTGACCGCGACTTCGTCTCCATCGAGGGGTACGCCGAGCACGCCGGCGAGACCGCCCTCGTGGAGGTCACCCGTCCGGGCGTCGGTGTCGTCGGCTCCGCCAGGAGCGAGGTGTCAGGAACCGACGTGGCGTTCGAGATCAACCACCCCGGCGGTGTGTGCTGGGGCAACGGCACGAACCTCAACGTGACACCCGACATCCAGCCCGGCGACGTCGTGTCGGTCAACTTCCCGGACGGGTCGCACGACGAGACCACCACGTCCTCGGCGATGGTCGTGCACGACATGGTCCAGAGCGGCACCACGATCACGGTCGAGGGCACGTTCAACGTCGACCCGGCGAGCCCGCTGCCGGTCGTGAACCCCGACTTCTTGGAGCAGCGCATCATCCAGCCCGACCTGGTGCCGCTCATCGGCAAGCGTGACATTCGCGCCGTGCCCGGCCCGATCGTGCCGGCGCCCAAGGGTGGCTACAGCTCCGGCCTGTCGTTCCCCTCGCCGGGACACTTCCTCGCGGAGTACCGGTTCGACACCCTTGAGGCAGCCAACGTGGCCGCCGCCGCGGACCTGGGCGAGCGCGCCATGAACTGGCAGGTGCAGGACGCCGACGGCAACCGGCAGGGCCTGACCATTGCCGAGTTCGGCGAGGCCGGCGGCCCCGGCATGGGCGGCTGCCCCCTCGGTCCTGCGGGCGCGCCGGCACCGGCCGGAACCGCATCCGTGGTCCGCACCGGCACCAGTGCACTCGTGAAGTGGACGCCGGTGGCATCGGTGCCGGCCGCCGACCCGGTCACCGGCTACAGCGTCGAAGCGGTGGGCGCACCGGGCACGAACGGACAGATGACCACCACCGGCCTGCGGCTCGGTGCAGCGGCCACCCAGGCGACCCTCACCGGGCTCGACGCGGGTGCGTCGTACACCTTCGAGGTGCGGTCGATGACCGGCACCAAGATGAGCGTCCCCTTCACCATGGGTGGCGCCACCGACACCACGGTGCCGACGCTGTCGCTCTCGCCGGCTCCGCCGCCACTGGGTGGCACGGCGGTGGAGGCGAACTCCGTGACGGTCAACAGCAACGGGCAGGTGTTCTTCACCACCGATGGCTCGCCTGTGATCGAGGCCGACCTGCCGTCCGACAGCGCGACCCTGCTCAGCGGTACGTCGATCCCGATCACGGGTCCGACCACGCTGAAGGTCGCGGCGTTCGACCAGGCAGGCAACTTCGCCATCGCGGAGGGTGACTACAAGCCGGTGAGCGTCCCACTGCCGGCGGCCCCGACCGGGTTGAACGGCACGGGCGCGGAAACCTCGGTCGCCTTGACCTGGAACGCGTCCACCGACACCTCGGTCACGGGCTACCAGGTGACTGTCTCCGACAGCGCAGGCAACAAGCTGGTCACCCAGCCACCGGTCACCTCGGTGCCACGGCAGACCGTGACCGGGCTGACGCCGGGAACGAGCTACCGGTTCACCGTGGCTGCCACGAACGCGGCCGGCCTCGGCCCCGAGTCGGCCTCGATCACTCGAGCCACCACTCCGGCCACCGACCACATCTCCATCACCACGGCACGATGGAAGAGCGGTGACTTCAGGGTGGTCGGCACGGGCGACCGCGTCGGCTCGACGATCCAGATCTACCGGGTCAACGCCGACGGGACTCGCGGGGCCGCCATCAACGGGGCCACCGCCCAGGTGGTCGCGGCAGCCCCACCGGGTGTGGGCGACTGGACGGTCAGGCTGCGCAACGGGACGCCTACCAGCAACCCGGGCCGCGTGATCGCGGTGTCCAGCGGCGGCGGAACAGCTGGACCGTTCACGGTCTCGAACGGCTGAGCAGTCCTTCACCGTCGGGAGACGGGCGGGCCTCCACCTCACGGTGGGGGCCCGTCCCGTACGTGGGTACGCGGGGCTCTTGGGGGATCTCGGCGAGATGCGCGTCATCCGCCACTCACTCGGGGTCGGCCCTGCACCCACGGCATCGGCTTGTTCCGGGTGAACCGAAACCGCAGGCCCCTTCTTCTCGCGCAATCGCGCGTGCGTCGACTTGCCTGCTCCGTTGAGTCCGGCAGGGAGGTGCACGGTTGCGCCGCGGGTGCGTTCAGCGTGTCCCATGGGGCATCCTGCCCTGAGCGATGGGGTGGTCACTGCCCGTCTGCGCACGGATCGCGGCTACGTCAGCGCTTTCAGACTTGGCAGCGTCTCAGCGGATGTTGCAGAACTTCTCGACCTTGCTGGTGGGCCCGGACACGATGAGGTGGTCGTGGCGGTGCACGGTGGTCTCGGGGCGGGCGTAGGTGAAGTCCTCTCCGGTGCGCTTCACGCCGACGATGGTGACGCCGTGCTTACTGCGGGGTGCGGATTCGGCCAGCGTCTTGTCCCAGGTGAACGACGGGGCGAGGGTGCGAGCAATGGAGAACTCGTCGTCGAACTCGATGTAGTCCATCATCCCTCCGGTGAGCATGTGGGCGACGCGTTCGCCCATGGAGTACTCGGGGTAGACGACGTGGTGAGCGCCGACGCGTTCGAGGATCTGGCCATGTTTGCGGGTGATGGCCTTGGCCCAGATGTCGGGGACTCCGGCTTCGGCAAGGGCGAGAACGGTCAGGACGCTGGCTTCGATGTCGGTGCCGATGGCGACCACGGCACGGTCGTAGTCAGCCACGCCGAGTTGGCGCAGTGCCTCATCGTCGGTGCAGTCGGCTTGAACGACGTGAGTCAATTCGTCGGCCCACCGGTTGACGAGCGTTGGGTTCTCGTCGACTCCGAGCACTTCCTGTCCCATTCGGACCAGAGAGTCTGCAACGGCGGACCCGAATCGGCCGAGGCCGATGACTAGGACGGACCTGCTTGCGGGATTCCTGAACCTAGCCAATGACGGGTCGCTCCTCGGGAAGGTTGAAATGGCGATGGCGGGACTTGAGGGCGAGCGCAGAGGCAACGGTGATGGTGCCGACGCGGCCCACGAACATCAGCAACATGAGCGTGATTTCGGCTGACCCGGGCAGATTGGGGGTGATGCCCGTCGACAGTCCCACAGTCGCGAACGCGGAAATGGTTTCGAACAGGACCACGTCGAGCGCGTAGTCGGTGACCAGCAGGATCGCCATGGTGCCAAGGGCGATCACCGCCAACGCGAGCAGAACGACGGTGACTGCCTGCCGGACCGTGGAACCACCGATCTGGCGGTGCGCCACGCGGATTTCGCGTTCGCCGCGCACCTCGGACCAGATGACGAAGGCCAGCAAGAAGAATGTCGTGACCTTGATGCCACCAGCAGTACCGGCCGAACCACCGCCGATGAACATGAGGACATAGTTCACCGCCATCGTCTCCGGGGTGACCTGACCGTAATCGACGCTGTTGAAGCCCGCGGTGCGCGGCACTACACCTCCGGTGATGCCAGCTACCGACTTCCCCCACGGACTCAACCCGCCGATGGTGTCCGGGTTGGCCCACTCCAACGCGAGGAATGCTCCGATACCGGTCACCAGCAAGATGAGGGATCCGTAGACCGTCAGCCGGGTGTGCACGGTCCACTCACGCGGCCTGCGCCAGCGATGGCGCAGCTCGAACAGCACCGGAAACCCAATACCCCCCGCGATGATGGCGGCACAAACCGGGAACATGATCCACGCGTCCGCGACGAAGCCGATGAGGTTGTCGCTGTACAGCGCGAACCCGGCGTTGTTGAAGGCAGACACCGAGTGAAAGACGCCGTGCCAGATCGCCTCGGCCCACGTGTCGTCGTACCTGAGCCGGAAGCGGAGGGCGAGCATCGCCGAAAAGACAGCCTCGAACGCCAGCATGGTGACCGCGACCCGCCGCACGACATGACGCACGTCCCCCACATTGAGCGCATGGGTCTCAGCCTGGGCGATGAGCGAGGACTTCAGCTGCAGCTTCCCGCCGACCAGCATTCCTAGCAGCGTCGCGAGCGTCATGATGCCGAACCCACCCACCTGGATGAGCGCCAGGATTACCGTCTGCCCGAATGGCGACCAGTACGTGGCCGTGTCCACCGTCGTGAGCCCCGTCACGCACACCGCCGAAACAGTGGTGAACGCAGCCGTCAACACCGGCGGACGCGTTGGGCCGGGCGTGGAGAAAGGCAACGACAACAGTGCCGTGCCGACAACGATGGCCGCCAAGAACGCGAACGGCACGATCCGCGCGGGATGCGCGACCCGGTCCCACGTGCTCCGCATGCACTTCCTCCCAGTCACGGTCGTCCGGCCAAACCATCACACGCTATCGACGCACTCGATCAGGTGCGACCAGCCGACACAGTCGACGATCGTCACGGACCGAAAGACAGGTAAGTTCACCACTACTGGGACCGCGCAGGGTGCCCCACCGCCAGCCTGGCCCCCCGTTCCCTCCTCAAGGAACCGCAGTGAACGTGGCGACCTGGCTAGCCATCACCGCCATCACCATTGGCGTCATCTTGGTCCTGCGCGCCACCGCCATCGTCGCCACCAAGACCACCGGACGATTCACCGGCGACCCCATCATCACCACGACACTCGGGTTCGGGCTCATCCTTGTTGGTCAGTACCTCCTGCGTTAGGTGACAAGCAGTGGTCCGCTCATCGGCCAGGTGGGCGCGACGCGAGCGGTGGCATACCCGTAGCAGGGACGAGTCCTCGACCGCACTCTCCCGTCACCGCGGACAGTGCCCGCAGTGCCGGCGGAAGATTTCGTGCGGCTGTCTCCTTGACCGCGATCGGCGTGCACAACGCACCGTCTCGATGCCAACCGGTGCATCTCGCACGCAAGGGCGCCGAAAACTGGAGACCGTCGCGCGCTGGAAAGGGCCGCCCCGTCACCGGCACGCTGCGGACTCCGGGCCGAGAGGAGCGACGCAGATGGTGCCGAACCGCAAGAGACTTTCACGTTGTGGGGCGGGTGGGGCTCGAACCCACGACCCAAGGATTATGAGGGCGATCTGAGGAGACTGG
>DASSLA010000235.1:0-14200 GCA_035689885.1 Marmoricola sp.
CTGAAAGGAAACGAAAGTCGCTGGGTTTCGAAAGGGCCAACCGCGACATGCGCAGCGACTCACCGGGGCGGCTCTGGTTACGTGCAACACCACCGGTACGCCCTGGCATAGGTTGAGCAGATGCCCACCGACCTGCCCGCCCGCGCCCGTGTCGTCGTCATCGGGGGTGGGGTGATCGGGACATCCGTGGCCTACCACCTCGCGCATGCGGGCTGGAGCGACGTGCTCCTGCTGGAGCGCGACCGCCTCACGTCGGGCACGACGTGGCACGCAGCCGGGCTGATGACCTGCTTCGGCTCGACCTCGGAGACCAACACGGCCATCCGGCTCTACTCCCGCGAGCTGTACGCGCGCCTGGAGGCTGAGACCGGCCAGGCCACCGGCTTCAAGCCGGTGGGCCTCATCGAGGCGGCTGCCGACCGCGACCGGCTCGAGGAGTATCGCCGAGTTGCGACCTTCCAGCGGCACCTCGGTCTCGAGGTGCACGAGATCTCCCCCAAGGAGATGGCCGAGCAATTCCCGTGGGCCCGCACCGACGACCTGCTCGCCGGGTTCCACGTGCCGGGCGACGGACGGGTGAATCCCGTCGACCTCACCACCGCCCTGGCTCGGGGCGCCCGTCAGCTCGGCGTACGCGTCGTCGAGGGCGCGACCGTCACCGAGGTGCTCACCCGGCCGACGGGCCAGGTGGGCGAGGTCACCGGCGTACGGGTGTCGACGGGCTTGGGAGACGCGCCCGAGGACGGGCAGGTCGTCGAGTGCGAGTACGTCGTGAACTGCGCGGGCATGTGGGCCCGGGAGCTGGGGGCCGGCAACGGGCTGGTGATCCCCAACCAGGCAGCGGAGCACTACTACCTGATCACCGACACCATCGACGGGCTCGACCCGGATGCCCCGGTCTTCGAGGACCCGTCCTCCTACGGCTACTACCGCGAGGAGGGCGGCGGGATGATGGTCGGGCTCTTCGAGCCCCAGGCTGCGGCATGGCAGGTCGACGGCATCCCGAGGGACTTCTCGTTCGGCCAGATCCCTCCCGACTGGGACCGGATGGGTCCCTTCCTCGAGAAGGCGATGGCGCGGGTGCCGGTCACCCTCGACGCCGGAGTGCGCACCTTCTTCTGCGGTCCCGAGTCCTTCACCCCCGACCTGGCGCCCGCGGTCGGCGAGGCTCCCGGGATGCGCGGCTACTTCGTCGCCGCCGGGATGAACTCCGTGGGCGTCCTCTCGGCCGGCGGGCTCGGACGCGTCCTGGCCCACTGGATCACCACTGGTGAGCCCGACGTCGACGTCACGGGCTTCCACGTCGACCGGTTCCGCCAGCACCAGCTCGACCCGCACTATCGCGCGGCCCGGACCACCGAGATCCTCGGCACCGTCTACGCCGCACACACGCCGGGCAAGCAGCTGCGGACCGCGCGCGAGGCGATGCTCTCGCCGGTCCACGACCGGCTGGTCGCCAATGGCGGCTACCTGCGCGAGGTGTCCGGCTGGGAGAGCGCCGACTGGTTCGCGGGAGCCGGTGAGACGCCGACCGCCGAGCCGACCTGGGGCCGGGCACCGTGGTTCGCGCAGTGGCGGGCCGAGCACGAGGCGGTCCGTGAACGGGTCGGGCTGATGGACATGTCGTTCATGGCGAAGTTCGAGGTCGCCGGCGCCGGAGCCGGCGAGCTGCTGGACCGGCTCTCGGCCGGTCCCGTCGACGGCCAGGCCGGCGTCATCACCTACACGCAATGGCTGAACGGCGACGGCCGGATCGAGGCCGACCTCACCGTCAGCAAGCTCGGCGAGGACGAGTTCTTCGTGGTCGCGTCCGACACCGCGCACGGACACGTCCTCGACCGGATGCGCCGGCACGCGCCCCCGTCGGTCACCATCGCCGACGTCACGTCCGACCTCGCCCAGCTCAACGTGCAGGGGCCCCGCTCGCGAAAGCTGCTGGCCGAGCTGACCGACACCGACCTGTCCACCGACGCATTCGGGTTCCGCTCGGTCGGCCGCGTCAAGATCGCCGGAGTGCCGGTGCTGCTGGCCCGGATCACCTACCTGGGCGAGCTCGGCTACGAGCTGTACGTGCACGCGGGTTCCGCGCTCGAGCTGTACGACGCGATCACGAGCGCCGGGGCGGCGTACGACCTGGCCCCGGTGGGGCTCAAGGCGCTCAGCTCGCTGCGGATGGAGAAGGCCTACCGCGACTACGGCCACGACATCGACAACACCGACTGTCCGCTGGAGGCGGGTCTCGGGTTCGCGCTGGCGCTGGACAAACCCGGCGGCTTCATCGGGCGAGACGCGCTGCTGGAGCGCAAGGCGGCCAACGCCGGGCGCGGCGGCATGGTGAGGCGCATCGTGCAGGTGCGGCTCCAGGACCCCGAACCGCTGCTCCACGAGGCCGAGGTGGTGCTGCGCGACGGAGTCGAGGTGGGCTACGTCCGGGCGGCGTCGTACGGCTGGACGCTGGGTTCAGCGGTCGGGCTGGCGCAGGTGTCGGCGGACGGCGAGCCGGTCACCGCCGACTGGCTGAAGTCGGGACGCTGGGAGGTCGACGTCGCCGGCACGCGGTACGGCGCCGAGGCCTCGCTGCGCCCGATGTACGACCCCACCTCGGCGAGGGTGCGAGCCTGACGTCCTCGTCCGTGTCCACGACGACTGCCGCCGAGCTCCTGGTCGGGGTCAGGCACCGCCGAATCCGCTGAGCAGCACGAAGAACACGAGGATCCCGACGATCGCTGCCACGACGCCGCACGCGGCGCCCACGGCAATGCGGCGTCGGGTGTGGCCCTGCACGAAGCCGGGAACCGCGGCGCCGACCAGCGCGCCCAGGATGGCCATGGCGACGAGGTCGACGGGCACGATCCAGTTCTCCGTGCCCTGACCGTCGAGGAAGGTGGCGGCGAGCGGGAGGCTGACGCCACCGGCGAGCAGCAGCGCGATCCACACGAGGGACTTGGTGACGATGCTCATCGCCGCCCTCACCCGACCGCGATCAGTGCGGCGAGGAACAGCCCGAAGATGGTCCAGGTACATGCCGTCTGGATCCAGTTGATCGCGAAGTAGCGCTGCCGCTTCGCCGCCCAGTCGCCCGGCATCGACTCGGGTTCCCAGGCCAGCATGACGTCGTACAGAGGCTCCTTCCAGACGTTCGAGACGACGTAGACGCCCACGATGACGACCGCGAGACCGATCGCTGTGAGCACGAACGATGCGTCGTCCCGGTCGTCCCAGAGGAGCACCAACGCGACGGTCGGTGCGACCGCCATGCCGAGGGCGCATACGTAGTTGAACGCGGCCCTCCTCGCCACCGGGAGGAACGCGCGCAAGAAGCGCTCGAAGTCGGGGCCGTTCATCGCGGCGAGCATCGGGTGCATGACCAGGGTCAGCATCCCCAACAAACCGGACCACAGCCCAGCGAAGACGACGCCGGCGGTGAGTGCCCATTCCTCGGGTGTCATGGCGTGTCTCCCTCGCGGCGGGCGATCCGCTGCCGGGACACGGAGACGTGCGCTCCGACCGCGCGAGCAGAAGCTGGGTCGTCCCGAGACGCGAGGCAACCTCGGGTCACCCGCCGATGCTAACGCCCTGGTCGGCCGCGTGGCGGCAGACTGAGCGACATGCCAGCAGAGCGGGGGCGTCAGCCGGTTCTTCGCGGTTCGAAGGTGCTGCTGCGGCCGTGGAGAAGGGACGACGCAGAGTCCGTCTTCACCGCGTGCCAGGACCCAGACATCCAGCACTGGGTGCCGGTGCCGTCGCCGTACGCGCTCAGTGACGCGGTGGCGTACGTGACCGAGACAGCACCAGCGGCCTGGGCGGACGGTGGTGCAGTCTTCGCTGTCATCGAGCTCGCCACTGACCAGGTGGCTGGTGCGATCGGGGTACAACGGCTCGATGACGGAGTGGCGCACGTGGGCTACTGGACGCGTCGCGAAGCACGTGGCCAGGGACTCACCGCCGAGGCGCTGCGGTTGATCACCGCCTGGTTCCTGCACGAAGGCCAGGCGGCACGGGTCGAGCTGGTGGTGGAGCCGACCAACTCGGCCTCGATCCGGGTCGCCGAGGCCGCTGGCTTCACCCGCGAAGGTGTTCTGCGTCAGCGAATCAACATTCGAGGGCGGCGTGCTGACGTGGTGATGTACTCCATGTTGCCCACGGACCCGGCCGCAGGCACCTGACGTCGAGCTCTCGATCGATTGTTGTCAGTCGCTCGTGCCACGCGGCAGATCCAGCAGCAGCGTGTGCTGCAGCCCCTGCCACCGGGTGTTCCACTTCTGCACCGGAGCAAGCACCTGCTCCAGCACCTCGAGCTGTGCGTCCATTGCGGTGAGCTCGGCCCCCATGGCCTGCAGGCTCAGTCGCTTCGCGCGCACCTCGTCCAGCAGCACGTCGATCTCGTTGGTGAGCTGTGGCGCCTGCTCGATCACGCTGCGGAGCGAGCCCAGCACACGGTTGACCTGCTCCAGCGCCGGGTCGGGTACGACGGCCTCGACCGCGTCCTTGTGCGGTAGCAGCCGGGTGAGGGTGCGGACGCCGTCCAGGAGTGTGTCGGCGGCAGACTCCAGGAGCCCGTGCTGGTCGTCGCGTTCGATGTCTGTCATCTTGTCAGGGCCTCCTCGGCTCGAGCCTGCTCCGCTCGAGGAGGACGGGCCCGGGCCGAAGGTCGCGATCACGTCCGGCGTACGGCCCGCAAGCACGGCCGTGCGGTCATACAGCGGCGGAATCAGCGCCTGTCCGCCGGCATCAGAAGTCGACGGGCTCGCGGATGATCGGACAGGTCATGCAGTGGCCGCCGCCGCGGCCGCGACCGAGCTCGGCGCCGACGATGGTGATCACCTCGATGCCGGCCTTGCGCAGCAGGGTGTTGGTCAGGGTGTTGCGGTCGTAGGTGAACACCACGCCCGGCTCGAGGGCGACCGCGTTGTTGCCGCTGTCCCACTGCTGGCGCTCGGACTGGTAGACGTCGCCGCCGGTCTCGATGACGCGCAGCTCGGACAGTCCCAGCGAGCGGGCGACCACGTCGACGAACCGCGTGTTGCCCTCGTCGACGACCTCCACCCCGGGCGCGGTGTCCGAGGGCAGCAACGTGAACGCGTGGATGGAGTCCACGATCGTGGCGTAGAGCGTGACCACGTCGCGGTCGACGAAGGTGAACACGGTGTCGAGGTGCATCGCTGCACGCAGCTTGGGCATCCCGGCCACCACCACGCGCTCGGCGGCGCCCTGGGCGAAGAGTGCGGCCGCGACCTGGGTGATCGCCTGGCGCGAGGTACGCTCGCTCATCCCCATCAGCACGACCCCGTTGCCCACCGGCATGATGTCGCCGCCCTCGAAGGTCGCCTGGCCCCAGTGCTGGTCCGGGTCGCCCCACCAGACCGTGGATCCGACGTAGTCGGGGTGGAACTCGTAGATCGCCTTGTAGAGCAGGGTCTCGTCGTGCCGGGCCGGCCAGTAGAGCGGGTTCAGGGTGACCCCGCCGTAGAGCCAGCAGGTCGTGTCGCGGGTGTAGAGCGTGTTCGGCAGCGGCGGCATCAGGTACTCCCGCGCCCCGGTCGACTCCCGGACGAGGCTGACGTAGCCGGACCGGAAGTCGTCGGGCAGGTCGTTGGTGGCCAGGCCGCCGATGAGGACCTCGGCCAGCTCGCGCGGCGCGAGTGACTCGAGGTAGGCACGGGTGCCGTCGACGAGGCCGAGCCCGACGCGGTTGGGCTCGATCTTGCGGTCGAGCAGCCAGTCGCGGGCGCCGGGTGCCTCCAGCGCCTGGGCGAGCACGTCGTGCAGCTCGACGACCTCGACGCCGCGCTGGGTCATCTTGTTGACGAAGTCGGCGTGGTCGCGCTGGGCGTTCTCGACCCACATCACGTCGTCGAACAACAGCTCGTCGCTGTTGCTCGGGGTCAGCCGGCGATGGGCCAGGCCGGGGGCGCACACCATCACCTTGCGCAGCCGACCCACCTCCGAGTGCACGCCGTACGACGAGGATGCAGCTCCCAGGGTTGGCTCGGTCATTCCGGTTCCTTTCGTCGGACGGGGTGTGCGGGCTAGAGAGTGATGCGGCCGGTCCACAGGCCGAGGGCGCCGACCACTCCGCCGAGCACGATCACGGCACAGAGCACCATCTCCGTGGGGGTGAAGATGCGCCGGCCACGCTCGCTGCGCGCCTTGACGTAGAGCAGCGTCGCGGGCGCCAGGAGGACGGTGGCGAGCAGCAGGAACTTCAGGCCGGCGGCATCGAGGAGGAAGAGGGTGTACGCCGTGGCCACTCCCCCGATGACCGTCTCCCTGGTGCGGATCTTGGCGGGTACGCCCTCGTAGGACTCGCCGGTGAGCCCGATCTTGAGCGCGTAGGCGGCCGCCAGGAAGTAGGGAATCAGCGCCAGCGAGGCGCACAGGTCGAGCATGAAGTTCAGGGCGTCGGTCAGCACCAGCGTCACGGCGAGCAGGCCCTGGACCGCCATCGAGGTCACGACGAGCGAGGTGATCGGCGTGCCATTGGCGTTCTCGCGGCCGAGGAACTCCGGGAAGTCCTCGTTGCGGGCGGGGATGAACATCACCTCGGCCGCCATCAGCGTCCAGGCCAGATACGCCCCCAGGACGGAGACGATGACGGCTGCGCTGATGAAGACCTCACCCCAGTCACCGACGACGGACTCGAAGACGCCCACCATCGAGGGTTGCCGTGTGTCGGCGAGGTCCGGCTGGGGCATCACCGAGTAGCTCGACAGTGTCACCAGGGAGAAGATCGCCAGCACGCTGAGGAAGCCCAGCACGGTCGCGCGGCCGACGTCGGAGCGCTTCTTGGCGTAGCGCGAGTAGACGCTGGCCCCCTCGATGCCGAGGAACACGAACGTCGTGATCAGCATCGTGTTGCGGACCTGCTCGTCGAGACCACCGAGGTCGCCGTACCCGTAGGCCGTCCAGTTGTCGGCGAAGACGCCGGCATCGAAGGCGAAGAACAGCACCACGATGAACACCAGGATCGGCAAGACCTTGAAGATGGTCACGATCCGGTTGATGATCGCCGCGTCCCGCACACCGCGCGCGATCAGGTAGTGGAACAGCCACACGCCGAGGGACGAGAGCGCCACCGCGAGCACCGTGTCCCCGTCGCCGAACCCGTCGAAGAACGCGCCCAGGGTCGCGGAGATGAAGACCCAGTAGAAGGTGTTGCCCGCGATCGCGCTCGCCCAGAACCCGATCGCGGAGTTGAAGCCCGCGTAGTCGCCGAACCCTGCCTTGGCATAGATGAAGACACCCGAGTCGAGCTCGGGCTTGCGGATGGCGAGGTTCTGGAACACGAACGCCAGCATCAGCATGCCCGCGCCGGCGATGGCCCAGGCGATCAGGGAGCCCAGAATGCCCGTCGCAACGCCGAACCTCGCCGGGAGCGAGAACACCCCCGCGCCGACCATGCCGCCGACCACCATTGCCGTCAGCGTCGGCAGGCTCATCCTGGCGGCAGCCCCAGGCGTGGGCGTCGCCACCGCATCGGTGGCGGTCATGCTGATCGTCCCGGGCTACGCAGCGGGCATGCGGGAACGGGGCCGGCAGTAGGTCTGGCAGCAACCGCGAACCTGACGCGCGAGCTGTGCGGCCGAGTCCGGTCGGTGCCGTGCCCGGTCCTGCAACACACCATGCCGCCTCCTCGTGTGCCAGAAGGCTCCTGCGTTGCTCAAGTACGTGCGCTGCCCACGAAGACACACACTGTCCGCTGTACCACCCGCCACGATCGGGGGCCGCCACTTCAACTGTTCGGGTGCCAACGCGTCCATTGCTGCGAGCTGGCCCAACCACCATGGCAGACCTCGCTGCGGGCCGACAAGGTTCACATCGACGAGAGGCGGCCGCGCGAACGCGTGCACGCAGGTCTTTCCGGAAAGCACACGAACCCGCTGACCCTGGCTGCAGGTCAGCGGGTTCTTCATCTCGTGGCCGGGGGCAGGACTCGAACGTGCGACCTCTGCGCTGGATCGGCGCCTTGCCGACCACTACGGACGTCGCGGAATGCCGGGTCAGGACGCGACCAGGATCGCCATCGTCTCGGGGAGAACGGTGTCGTACTTCATTGCCTCGATCATCTCGTCCGACGGGTTCTCCAGCACGGCGAGGAATGCGTCGAGGTCCGGAACGTCGGCGACCAGTCCGACCTTCGTGCGGTCCTGGGGGTTCACGAACGTCCGTAGGTTGCTGACCCCCAATGAGGGCAGGAGCTCCTCGCGCTTGGGCGATGCGAGCCAGTGGTCGGTGTCCGTGACCTCGTGGGTCACCATGATCGTGGGCATTACTTCTCCTTGGCGGTTGAGGGAGATCGCCGGGGCCGGCCATCTCCGGGGAATGGGGCTACGTCGGAGCGCCGGCTGGTACGACGCCGAGCTGTTGCATGAGTGAGAGCATGTCGGCGACACCCCAGTGCTCGCCGACCAGCCCGGCCCGGTCGAATCGCATGATGTCGATGAGCTCCACGTCCGCGCTCCCGCCGGTGGGTGGGATGCCGATGAACTCGCCGCTCTGGGTTCCGCTGATCCTGACCCGTGCCACGGTCTTGTCACCGGCCGCGATCAGGTCCTGGACGGCCATGTGCCAGTCCGGGAACGCTGCCAGCAGGTCTCGGAAGAAGTCGAGGGTTCCCTCCTTGGTGGGCGGATAGCCGGGCCCACCCTGGTGCTCGACGAAGTCGGCGGCCAGCAGGTCGCCGAACCCGTCGATGTCCCCCGCGTTGATCAGTTCGTAGGTGTTTCGCATCGTCGCCGCGTGGTCCACGGTCGCACGCTCCTTGTGGGTCTGTGCCTGCGGCTGCCGTGCCGCAGCGCCATCGATTGTGTTCGCGGCGTCCGGCACAGACATCACTCGATCGAGTGATGCACCTGTGCGGCGAGTGCGACGCGGTTGGGGACGTCGAGCTTGGCGAACACGTGGCGGAGGTGGGTGTTGACGGTGTGTGGGGAGATGTACAGGCGTCGAGCCACGGCTCCGTTCGTCAGGCCCTCAGCGACCAGACGCGACACCGCTTTCTCTGTCGCCGTGAGGCTCTCCCAGCCGGTCGTTGGCCGGTGCCTGTCCCCGCGGGGGCCGGGATGGATGCCCAGCGCCCGCAGCTGTGCCCGGGCCCGGCCCGCCCACCCATCGGCGCCCGCCTCCTCGTAGCGCTGCAACGCCTCGTTCAGGAACGCCACCGCCTCCTCGCGCCGTCCGTTGTCGGCCAGCACCCTGGCCGCGTCCTCGCAGGCGCCGGTGAGCTCCACGAGATGCGGCGCTTGGCGGGCCAGCGCGACGGCATCGACCAACGACTCTGCGTTGCCGTCGACCAGTCCCTGGCAGCGCAACGCCATACTGCGAACGGTGGGTACGTCGGGTGCCAGCGCGCTTCCTGCCACCGCGACGCCCGCCACGTCGGCCGCCACGTCTTCATGACCCAGCGCCAGCGCGAGGCGTACCAGGTCCGGGGCGAGAAAGCGGTGGTAGAAGCGGCACTCCCTCGCGATGTCGAACCGCCAGCAGTCCAGCAAGATGTCGTAGGCGCCCTGGTGGTCGCGTTCCGCGAGCCTCACTCCGGCCACCGCATTGGCGAGGACTCCCGCGTTGTAGGGCAGTTGGTCACCCTCCAGCACGGCGACCAGCGGGGCGGCGAGCTCCTTGGCGGCGAGGTGGTCGCCCATGGCTGTCGCGATGATGGTGCGGTAGGCCAGCGACTGATTGACCAGGAGGGGGTTGCCCTTCTCCTGCGCGGCCTCGCCGCCGGCAACCAGACCCGGGACGGCGTCGGCCCAGTCTCCGACGACGAACACCGCCTGCGCGTCGGCCATCAGCGTCTCGGAGAGCCACCAGGCGGATCCGAACTCGTCGTCGAGAGCCTCACGGAAGGCCGCACGTGCCGCGGCGACGAGGTCGCAGTCGAAGAGGGCGAGGCCGAGGAAGTACTTTGGCTGGAGTGGCAGCGACCTGGTGTCCTGCGAGTCGGCCGCCAGATCGACGGCACGGCGGGCATGGACGAGAGCCTCCGCGAAGCGGCCCCGTCGACCGACCGCGACC
Source organism: Marmoricola sp. (assembly GCA_035689885.1). Taxonomy (GTDB): domain Bacteria; phylum Actinomycetota; class Actinomycetes; order Propionibacteriales; family Nocardioidaceae; genus Marmoricola. The sequence continues at coordinate 10,018 of DASSLA010000235.1, forward strand.
AGGAGTGCTGTCAGGGCCCACACCGTCATCGCCGCGTCATTCGCCTCTTCGGCGATCGCGAGTGCCCGCGCCGCAGCCGACTCGCCGGCGTGGGGGTCGCCCGAGTAGGTCAGCGCCCAGCTCTGCTGGGCCAGCACCATCACCTGTCCCGCATGTCCGAGCTCGATCGATTCGAGACTTTCCTGCGCGAGAGCGATGAGCTCGTCCGCGCGGTTCTGCAGCGCCAAGGCCCCCAGAAGTGCAAGTCGCAACGGAATGTCCACCTCGGGGGCGTGGCGACGAGCGAGGATGGCTTCTGCCCGGGCCGAGGCCTCGGCGACCTGGCCGGCGCGCAGCAGCGCCTGGACGACCTCGGACGCCACCAGATCGGCGTCACGATGCCCGACCGGCAGCAAGGCCTCCGCGCGTCGCATGAGTTCCGCGGTGACCGACGGCGCCTGTGCCGATGCCTCACCCGCGGCCTCGCGCAGCCATGCGACCGCCTGTTGGTCACCTCGCTCCGCGCCGCGCACCAGATGGTCGGCCACCTCGAGTCGGTTGGCACCCGCCGCCATCAGAGCGACCGCGGCCTCGCGATGCAGCACTCGGCGCACCGACGAGGGAATACGTTGGTAGATCGCGTCATGCACGAGCTGGTGCCTGAAGACGACCCGCTCGTCGTCCGTGTCGAGGAGCTGGGTTTCGAAGGCAGCGCTGAGCTGACCGACCACCTCGACCGCCGGACGGTGGGCGACAGCAGCGACATCGGGCAACGACACCGCGTCCCCGAGGACTGCGGTGATGCGGAGCAGGTCCAGCGTCTCCCTCGACAGGTGCTGCAGGCGGCGGACCACCAGATCGCCCAGCGAGGCGGGCAGCTCCGACGTGGTTGCCTCGATGACATCCCCGGTGCGCCGCAGCAGGTCCTCGTCGGTCAGCGAGCGCAACACGGCCATCACCCACAACGGGTTCCCGCCCGCCTTCGCCAGCACGCCACTCAGCTCAGGACCAGGAGCCGCACCGAGCACCTGGTGCGCCAGCAAGGCCACCTCGTCAGGAGTCAGCGGCAGGAGATTCAGGACCCGCGCTCCTCCGGCGGCAAGGTCCTCCAGCAACCTGGCCACGTCGGCCGATCGCGGCGACGGCCGGGCGGTGACCACCACGAGCAGCTGCTCCAGTGTCAGCTGCCGCACCACGGACAGGATCGCGGACAGTGAGGCCTGATCCGCCCAGTGGATGTCCTCGACCACCAGCAGCACTGGACCCCGGGCGCACGACGACGCCACCAGGTCCACGATCTCCTCGACGACGCGGTGCGGAGACTCGCCCGCCGGTCCAGCAACAGCCCCCGCGACCCCGCCACCCAACAGCACACCCAGCGCAGCTCTTCGGGGATCTCCGGACCGACGGTTCAGATCCAGCGCGGCGGCCATCGCACCGAACGGACGGGTTCGCTCGAACGGATGAGCCTGGCCGACGAACACCTGCACGTGCTGAGCGCGTGCCTCCTCGACGATGCCCTGCACCAGGCGCGTCTTGCCGATGCCGGCCTCCCCCTCGACGACGAGGACTGCAGCTCGTCCCCTGCCGAGGTGGCGAAGCTCGGCCGCCGCCACCGACAGCGCGGCCTCCCGCCCCACCAGGCCTTGGGACAACACGCTGACAGGCTTCCCCACCGCACCACCACCGTCCAGCCGATGCGGCAGCGAACGGTTCCGCACGCGCTTCGAGCTCGCGGGGCAGCCGGACACCGACCTAGACCAGTGGAGCAAGGCCGGGCGGATGGTCTGCATTGAAAGCAGAGAACCCACTGACCTGAGTCAGCGGGTTCTTCATCTCGTAGCAGCCACCGCCGCGAGGTCCACTCCGCGGCATCGAGGCAAACGGCTCGAAACAGGACGGGGGGCTGCTCTCAGTTCATGCTTGGTGCTGGGCGCGAACGGTTCCACGGTCCGGACTCGTCACCATGGTCGCCGCCGGCGCGGTGCGGGGCCAGGTCCAGGCGTATCGCAGGATGAGGGCGAGCAGGATCAACTCCAGGACGACCCCCAGGCCGTAGAAGTACAGGTAGAACCCGCCCGCCACGTTGAAGACCGTGAAGGGAACGTAGAGCGAGGCCACGACGAGGTTCAGGATGCGGTTCACCCGGGCGGGCAGGATCGTCGACAGCACGACCATGAAGATCGGGATGGCCAGGGCGGTCAGCACCGTGGTCGAGAAGGTCTGGGAGAGGTCGAACTCGAAGACCTTGCCATCGAGAATGTCGTCGACCATGCCTGGCGTGTAGAAGCCGAGAATGTCCACGTAGGCGTACAGGAACATGAAGCTCGTCCACGCTGCGGCGAGCTTGGCTCTCACCGGGATCGGCGGGTCTTCCAGTGCGGCGGTGGTGGGTTGACGTGTGCTCATCATGGGCTCCGTTGTCGTGGTGGGATCGGTGGGTCCACAATTGCTGCGCCTGGCGTCCGGCGCCTCGGCCCGGAGGCCTGAGCTGGCCTGGCCGATGGCATGGTCCCTCTCTCGTTCTTTCGGCGGGTACGCCGAGGCCGCGCCGATCCCTACGCTGGAGCCGTGGTGACTGTCCGGCGCTCCATCTGGCATGAGCCGCGACCTGGTGACGCCCCACCCGTCGGTCGTCTCGACTGGTGGCTGGTGGGCGTGTTCGCGGCCGCTGCCCTGGTCGAGGGCCTCGTTCGACCGGGCGTGCCCTGGCGACCCCTGATGATGGTGCTCGCCCTGGCGCTGGTGCCCGCCCTGCTCTGGCGGCGAGCCCGCCCCTTGCTGGCCGCCCTGGCCGGGTGGGGCGTCGCCGGTCTGCTCTCGGTCCTCCAGTTGACCACGCACGCCGGGGACCTCGGTCTCTACTGCATGTTGGCCGTCCTGATCTTGCTCTACTCCCTCGTGCGGTGGGGCTCGGGCCGGGAGATGGTCGTGGGGATGGCCTTTGTCGCAGTCGTCGTCGCGCTGGGGATGTACGCCGCCTCCGCGGGTTGGGCTGACGTCTTCGGCGCGAGCGTCCTCTTGTTGTTGTTCGTCGCCCTCGCTGCGGTGTTCCGCTACCGCGCGGACCTGTGGGATCGCCAGCAGCGCGAGGTCCGCAATGAGGAGCGGGTGGCGTTGGCGCGCGAGCTGCACGACACCGTGGCCCACCACGTCTCGGCCATCGCGGTGCAGGCGCAGGCCGGTGGCGCGGTCGTCGGCATCCAGCCTGAGAAGGCTGCCGAGGTCCTGGCCGCGATCGAGTCCGAAGCGTCGCGAACCCTGGCGGAAATGAGATCCATGGTGCGGGTGCTGCGTGACGGGGAAGCCGTCGCCTACTCACCGCAGCTGGGTGTCGCTGACCTGCCTGCCCTGGCGCGCGCCGACGCGACGCCCACCGTCGAGGTCTCGCTGGACGGTTCGTTGACCCGGCTGGCCCGTCCCGTGGACGCCGCGCTCTACCGGCTCGCACAGGAGTCGCTGACCAACGCCGTACGGCATGCCCGGAGCGCGACCCGCGTCGGGATCGACGTACGCCGGGAGGGCGACGCCATCATGCTGCGTGTCAGAGACGACGGACAGACCGAACCGGGGCCACCCCCGAAGCCTGGGTTCGGCCTGCTGGGCATGGCTGAACGTGCCCAGCTCCTCGGCGGATCGCTCTCCGCGGGGCCGGCGCCCGAGGGTGGCTGGGTGGTCGTGGCCGTGCTGCCGGTGGAGGCGCTGGCATGAACATCCGTGTCGTCGTAGCCGACGACCAGGACCTGGTCCGGACCGGACTGGTGATGATCCTCGGCGCGCAACCCGGCCTCGAGGTCGTGGGAGAGGCAGCAGACGGGCTTGCGGCGCTCGACCTGGCGACCCGGCTGCGTCCCGACGTCCTCCTCGTCGACATCCGGATGCCCGGGCTCGACGGCGTCGAGGTGACGCGGCGCCTGGCCGGGCCAGGCGTGACGGACCCGATGGCGGTCGTCGTGATCACCACCTTCGACCTCGATGAGTACGTCCTCGGCGCCCTACGCGCCGGCGCCCGCGGCTTCCTGCTCAAAGACGCCGGGCCGGAGCTCCTCGTGCGGGCCATCCACGCCGCGGCCAACGGGGACGCGCTGATCGCCCCCAACGTCACCCGCCGGCTGCTGGCGACCTTCGCCAACCAGGCGCCGGCGGTACCGGTCCAGCCCATCGACCCGCTCACCGAGCGCGAGGAGGAGGTGCTCGCGCTGGT
>DASSLA010000236.1:0-22482 GCA_035689885.1 Marmoricola sp.
CCAAATGCCGTACTTTCGTCCATGTGGCCGATCCGCGGGCTGACCTGCGGTTTTGCTCCTTTGCCCGTGGTCAGGGACGTGTTGACAGTCACACCGGCCGCGTATGAGGGTTCGTGGCGTTACTCCGGGCAGAACGTCAGGCGTGCGTCCGACGGATGCGATCGGAGGCCATCTCGCCAAGGTGGTCACTCCCGGTCGCACTTGGCGGGTTGGACAGCTCGACCTGACGGGAGGACACGGGGGGATCGGAACGACCAGTAGACAACGCGGGTGGTCCTGGCAGCCGGCCAGGGCATCGGCGGTCCGAAGGTCATTTCGCTCCCCCCGCCCCTGCCGGCGTCGATTCGTCGCCCTTCGATAGTTTGCGACGCATGACCAGCGATGACGCGATCCCCGGGCTCGGCCGGGCCGTCATGATCATCCCCACGTACAACGAGGTGGAGAACCTTCCCGCCATCGTCGCGCGGCTGCGTCGCGCGCAGCCGCTGGTCCACGTGCTTGTCGTCGACGACAACTCACCCGACGGCACCGGCGCCCTCGCGGACCGTCTGGCCGGGGACGACCCGCGCGTCGAGGTGGTCCACCGGCAGGGCAAGGAGGGGCTCGGTGCGGCCTACCTGCACGGCTTCGGGGTGGCGCTGCAGCGCGGCTACGACGTGGTGGGTGAGATGGACGCCGACGGCTCGCACGCGCCCGAGCAGCTCCAGCGACTGCTGGACGCGCTGCAGGACGCCGACCTGGTCATCGGCTCCCGCTACGTGCCCGGCGGGCGAGTCGTGAACTGGCCCTGGCACCGCCAGCTGCTCTCGCGCGGCGGCAACGTCTACACCCGGCTGCTCCTCGGCATGCCGGTGCGCGACGCCACCGCCGGTTACCGCGTCTTCCGGCGTACGACGCTCGAGCGGATCCACCTCGACGAGGTCGTGTCGCTCGGCTATGTCTTCCAGGCCGACCTGGCCTTCCGGGTCGTCCGCGCCGGGTTGCGGGTGGTGGAGGTGCCCATCGATTTCGTGGAGCGTGAGCTCGGCGAGTCGAAGATGAGCCCGCAGGTCGCGGTGGAGTCCCTCAAGCGCATCACTCGCTGGGGACTCTCGGAGCGAGCCGGCCGGCTGCGCGGGGCGCTGGAACAGCGACGCCACCCGACTCGTTGAGCAGGTCATGAGAAAGCGTTTCCCCTGGTGGCTGCTCTTCGCGGCCTTCGTGGTCGTGCCGCTGGTGGAGATCTACGTGATCATCCAGGTCGGCCAGGTCATCGGCGCCTGGTGGACCATCGCGCTGCTCATCGCCGACAGCATCCTGGGCTCGTGGCTGATCAAGCGCGAGGGTGCCCGGGCGTGGCGAGCCCTGCGCTCGGCGCTGGAGAGGGGCCGGATGCCGGCCAAGGAGCTCGCTGACGGCGCCCTGATCGTGGTGGGCGGCACGCTGATGCTCACCCCGGGCTTCGTCTCCGACCTGGTCGGGATCGCGTGCATCCTGCCGTTCACCCGGCCGTTCGGGCGACGGATCCTCGCGGGCATCATCAGCCGGAAGCTGGTGGCCGGGACGTCCGGCGGCCCCGACGGCGTTGGCCGGACGCGACAGCGCCCCGGCACCGACCCCGACGACGGGGTGGTCCGGGGCGAGGTCATCGACTGACGCGACCTGGCCTGTCCGGCCTCAGGCGGAGGCCTTCTTCTTCCGGGCGCTGGCGCGGTGCAGGTGGGCGGGACCGATCTCGCCGCCACGCAGCAGCTCGAGGCGCTCGCTGAGGATGTCCTCGAGCTCCTTGATCGAGCGCCGCTCCAGCAGCATGTCCCAGTGGGTGCGGGCCGGCTTCTCGGCCTTCACCTCGGGCTCGATGCCGGACAGGGCACGGGCCTCCGCGCCGCAGCGCGGGCACTCCCAGATCGCCGGGATCTCGGCCTCGACCGACATCGTGATCTCGAACTCATGGCCCTGTGGGCAGCCGTAGCCGACCTGCTGGCGCGCGGCGAACTCGATGCCACGCTCGTCCTCGAAGCTCTGGCCCCCCAGTCGGGCTCCTCGCAGCGTTCGCTCTCCCATGAGCACCTCCAAGCTCGAGCCACGGCTGTGCACCGTGGTGTCTGTCCCTCATGCGTACCGCTGTGGAGACGGTTCCACAAGCCGGGCGTGACGCCGGGCGGGATGGTCGTCGGGTGTGACGGTCACCTCGTTCCAGGCGCTCCGTCTCTGTGCCCAACGAACGAGGGTCCATGAGGATTCCCGGCACCGCAAATCTGCGGACCGGCAGGGGAGGGGTGCTCAGAGCACGGCGGGACGCTCGTTGCCGGCGTCGCGGATGCCCTTCTCGGTGTCGACCCTCAGCAGCAGGGCGCCGCCGACCACGAAGAACATGATCAGGGCGAAGATGGCCGGCCGGTAGGAGTCGGTGAGCTGGTAGACCAGCCCGAAGACGAGCGTCCCGAACCAGCTCGTGCCGCGCTCCATGGCGTGGTAGAAGCTGAAGTACTCCGCCTCCCGGCCGCGAGGGATGAGCAGGCTGAAGTAGGAGCGCGACAGCGCCTGGGTCCCGCCGAGCACGATGCCGATGGCGATCGCCAGGAGCATGAACGGGACGATCTCGCGCTCCGGGACGAACAGCGCCACGGTGACGATCGCCATCCAGATGACCAGCCCGGCCAGGATCACCTTCTTGGCGCCGTACCGTCCGGCCGCCCGGCCGAAGCCGAGCGCACCGAAGACCGCCACGAACTGGACCACCAGGTACGTCGCCAGCACGGTGCCGGTGCTGAACTCCAGCTCCTCGACGCCGTAGATCGAGGCCGAGGCGATCACGGTCTGGATGCCGTCGTTGAAGAACAGGTAGGCGATCAGGAAGGTCAGGGCCACTGGGTACTGGCGCAGGCTCTTCAGGGTCTCCCACAGCTGACCGAAGCTCTGCTTGATGATGCCCCCGGACTCGGGGACAACATGGGCCGGTGGCCGGTTGCGCAGCCCCAGGAACGGGATGAAGGTGAAGCCGGCCCACCACACCGCGGCCGAGAGCAGGCTGATCCGCACCGCCATGCCCTCGGTGAGGCCGAACGGCAGCAACGTGACCAGCAGGAAGTTCAGCGCCAGCAGCAGGCCACCGCCGGCGTAGCCGTAGGCCCATCCGGTCGACGAGACCCGGTCGCGCTCGTCCTCGTCGGAGATCAGCACGAGCAGGGCGTCGTTGAAGACCGCGGCGGCACCGAAGCAGAGGTTGGCGACGATGAACGACACGACGCCGAGCTGCCAGTTGTCCCCCTGGACGAAGAAGAGCAGCGAGGCCGCGAGCGCACCTGCCCAGGCGAAGCCTGCGAGCAGCTCCTTCTTGCGCGAGGTCCGGTCCGCCGCGGCCCCGAGCAGCGGCAGCAGCACCGCGGAGAGCAGGGTGGAAGCGGTGATCGTGTAGGAGGGAAGCGCTCCGGGGGCGACCGAGAGGCCGAGCACCGAGATGCGGTTGTCGACCGCCGCCTCCTCGGCGATGGCGATCAGGTAGGGCCCGAACAGCACGCCCGCGACGGTGGTGCTGAACGCCGAGTTGGCCCAGTCGTAGAAGTACCAGGCGCGCTGCTCCCGGCGCCGGGCGATCGGCTCGAGGTCGGCGATGCCCGAGGGCCCGGACGACGCGGTCATGATGTGGCTCCCATCCATTGGCCCCGAGCGATCAGGACGTCCTTGAGTACGTCGGTGCGGTCGGTGATCAGTCCGTCCACCCCCATGTCGAGGAGGGTGTGCATGCTCTCCGGGTCGTCGATCGACACCCACCGCGACGACGCCTCACCGGTCCACACGTGCAGGTGCAGGCCGGCCGCGTGGGCGCGGCGTACGAACCCCGGGGTGGCCACGGTGATGCGGCCGTTCTCGTGCCGCCACGGGACCTGGAGCACCTGGGGACCGGACCGGCCGCGGCGCCTGGCCCGGCCGACGACCGGCAGCAGGAAACGGGCGACCTCGGCCGGGGCGGCCGCCGTCGCCACCCGGCCACCGGTGGCCTTCCGGAACGCACGTATCCGCCGGTCGGAGAACGACCCGACGCACACCCGGTCGTGCGCACCGGTGCGCTCGAGCAGGTCAGCCAGCGGCTGCACGGCACCGGCCGACTTCAGGTCGATGTTGAACCGGCAGTGCGGCAGCGCCTCGAGCAGCTCGGCCATCGTCGGCACCGAGTGCTCCTCGGCGATCCTGGCCAGCGCGACCTCCTCGGAGGTGAGCGAGGCCAGCTGGCCGGCGCGGTCGGTGACCCGGTCCAGGTCGGCGTCGTGGAAGGCGAGCAGGACGCCGTCGCTGGTCGCATGCACGTCGGTCTCGAGATAGGTGTAGCCGAGGGCAGCGGCGTGCCGGAAGGCGTGCAGCGTGTTCTCCACCCCGGGGATCTCCGGGTGCAGCGCGCCACCGCGGTGCGCCATGGCGATCACCGACCCCGGCTGCTCCAGCACTGCATCGAGGTAGCGGAATCCGGTCCGCACCCTTTCCTCCACGCGAGCAGTATGGACGGGCACGACACCGATGGTGCTGCAGAATCGCCGCCGCGGCATCCGCGTTCCTACTCAGACCGGACACGACGGGGAGTACGGTCAGGGCATGGACCAGACGACCTGCCCCAAGTGCAACGGCACCATGGCCGAGCGGTCGCACGGTCGTGTCACCGTCCTCCAGTGCGAGTCCTGCCAGGGGCTCTTCCTCGACCGCGCCCAGCTGGGCAGTCTCGTGGAGGCCGAGAACGACTGGCACGCCAACCGCTCCGCCGACACGGCGAGACTGCCCCGGATCACCGCCGACATGAAGGCGCCGCCCCCGAGGGCCAAGTCCACGTCCTACCTCGACGGACTGTTCTCCGGCTGAACCTCACTGGGTGTGTCCTCTTCGCCGTCGGAGGCTGGGGGCGGTGTACCGGAGCTAGCCGATGTGCGGACCTTTCCTGCGAGACCTAGATGTGATGTCCGGGGACGTTGTCCAGCCGGCTGATGGGTGGCTTGTTTCCGATCGCGCCGTGGACTCGGTGGTGATTGTAGAAGTGGAGCCACCCGGGGAGAGCGGCTCGGCGTTCGGCGTCTGAGGGATAGAACCGGGCGTAGGCCAGCCGTCGGCGAGCGTGCGGTGGAAGCGTTCGATCTTGCCGTTGGTCTGGGGCCGGTAGGGCCGGGTCCGTTTCGGGGTGATGCCGAGCTCGGTGCAGGCGTCGCACCAGGCGTTGTAGCGGTAGGCAGCCCCGTTGTCGGAGAGCACTCGCTCGACGGTGACGCCGTGTTCGGCGAACCATGCCACGGCGCGTGGCAGGACACCGATCGCCGTGGAGGCCTGCTCGTCGGCGCAGATCTCAACGTAGGCGACCCGGGAGTGGTCATTGATCACGGTGTGCAGGAACGCGATGCCGGTGCGTGGCTTGTAGTCGGCACACCGCGTGGCAGTCCGGGGGTGGTCCGCTTGTTCCTGCCGCCCAGCTGACGGCCGACGAACCGGTGCCCGCCGCCGTCGGGGATGTTGCCGAACTTGGTCACGTCGACATGGATCAGCGACCCTGGATGGGGGCGCTCGTAGCGGCTGGCGAGGTCCGGGTGGGGCTTCGGTGCGGACCAGAGCTGCGGTCGGCCATCCCCGTGCAGCCTTCGGCCCGGTAGCGCCGGGCCCACTTGCGAGCGGTGTTGGGGTCGACCATGAACATCCGGGCAGCCGCGGCATAGGTCCAGCCGTCATCGACGACCGGCCGCGCCAGCCGCAACCGGGCACGCGGGGTCAGCAGGGCGTCAGCATGGGACACGAAGGCCTCCTGGGTGTGAAGCGGTTACTCGACATCTCCACTTCACAACCGGAGGCCTTCGTCAGCCGCCAACGACAGGTGGTGTCGCCGGACGACCTGTCCCGACCTCACACCTAGAACTGCGTCTGCCGGATGACCTCGCACCTCGTCGCCAGAGCATTCGTCTCGAACCGAGTGGCGATTCCGGGGCGCTGTGCCCGTGTGGGAGCCGACGCCGGCGAGTGTCACAGTCGCCAGCGCGACCAAGCGGCCTGTTTGCTGGTACCCGCATACGTCGCGACCTGACTCCAAGAGCCAGTCTGAGCCAACAGTCGTGCCGCGGTGCCGAGCGCACGTCCAAGGTGTTCACTCAGGGAGATCAACTCCTGAAAGGCGTCGGGGTCAGGCTGCGCGGCCAGTTCGTCGACCAGCGCGCGCGCCTCTGCGGCCACCTGTGCCGCTGACCTGTCAGTCATCTTCCACCACCGGTGGCAGGTCTATGTCGATGTGGGCCTCGTCATCGTCGAAGTGCCGAGTCCAGCTGCGCCTAGGCCACTGGTACGTCACCGTCCCCTCAGACGGTCGGTAGACAGCGGTGTAGAGGGTGCCGAAGCCTCGGTCATAGTCGCCGGTGCGGAGAGGTTGCCTTGTGAACGCGTCCACGAGGTCGCGGGCTGCACCTCCAGAGTCGAGATCACGTAGCACGGCGAACAGAGCCTGCTGTCGCTGCCGGCTGCGCAGCGGGTCGGAGATGCGGGGATGCTCGACGACGGTAAGTCGATGATTGGTTGCGGCCCGGAGGCCGCTGACCTCGGCGGGTTCGCCGGGGGCGACGTAAACCGTTGCGTGACCACCGGCGGTGTCGACGAGGGAGATGTTGTAGGCCTGGGTCACGGGGATCCTGTTGAGGGCAGCGATCGCCGATTCCACGTCTGGGCACGTCTCGAGCAGATAGCGGATCACGATCGGAATGCCAAAGCCGTCGCCGGAATCCGGGCTCCCACCCAGAGTGAGAGAAACGGCCAGGCCGTCCTCGTTCATGCCGTCAACCAGGCCCCACAGCAGGTCGCTGGTGCCGATCACGCGTCGCTGCCCCGAGTAGTTGGTCGAGGCCACGACGCCCTCGAAGAGGTGGGGGTCGTAGTCGTAGTTGCGAACCAACAATGGCGCGTTGCCGGGCACAACGGCCTGGGAGCAGCCTGCGGCGATAGCCGGCATTCGCCACATGGTCAGCATCCTGGCTGCCAGGGGGTCAGCGCCGGCCAGTTCCACCAGCCGTTCCCAATGGGTCAGCAGCTCGGGCATGTGCTTCCCCAGTGCGGCCCGAGCCTCGGCCAGCGAGGGCCTCGCCTCCAGGTCGTGCGCCGTGTACCAGGAGCGGTAAGCCGGCCACGTGGCGTCGAATAGCACCTGCCACCGCGACCCTGGAGTCGATTCCCGATAGGAGTGGAAGGTGACCTGCCGCGCCGGCTTTGCTGCCCAGGAACTGGTTGGTTGCGCGCACGCTCGCTCACTGGCAACCGGATGTCGACTCCAGGCGAGACCATGGTGAACCCATTCCTGCCAGGGCGCGTCCGATGAGGGAGGCACGGGAGCGGGGGCGGCAAGACATTGATGAGGGGTCATGCCGTCAAGGCAACCATGACGCTTCCCAACCGTCAACCAAACCTTGACGACCACTGGGAGAAGCCCAACTCACCGTGCGGCGGACAATGGCCGTCAGAGTGCGCGATGAGTGCGGTCGTACGCCGCCGCTCAACCCGAGCGACAGGGACAGACCCGGTCAGAGGTCGTTGAAGACCTCGATGTTGGCGCCGAGCTCGTTGAGGCGCTCGGCCAGGCCCTCGTAGCCGCGGTGGATCACGTAGGTCGAGCGCAGCACCGATGTGCCCTTGGAGGCGAGCATCGCCAGCAGGATCACCACCGCCGGACGCAGCGCCGGCGGGCACACGACCTCCGCGCCCGACCAGCGGGTCGGGCCCTCGATCATCACCCGGTGGGGGTCCATCAGCGTCACCCGGCCGCCGAGCTTGTTGAGCTCGGTCAGGTAGATCGCGCGGTTCTCGTAGACCCAGTCGTGCAGCATCGTCTGGCCCGTCGCCGTGGCGGCGATGACCGCGAAGAACGGCAGGTTGTCGATGTTCAACCCCGGGAACGGCATCGGGTGGATCTTGTCGATGGGGGAGTGCAGCTCGGAGTGGTGCGTGTTCACGTCCACCAGCCGGGTTCGCTTGTTCGCGGCGACGTACTCCTCCGAGAGCGTGTAGCGGAAGCCCATCTCCTCCAGCACCGCGAGCTCGATCTCGAGGAACTCGATCGGCACCCGCTCGACGGTGATCTCGGAGTCGGTCACGATGGCCGCGGCCAGCAGTGACATCGCCTCGATCGGGTCCTCGCTGGGGGAGTAGTCGACGTCGGCGGCGATCTCGGTGCAACCGGTGACGGTGAGCGTCGTGGTACCGACGCCCTCGATGCGCACGCCGAGCTTCTCGAGGAAGAAGCACAGGTCCTGGACCATGTAGTTGCAGCTCGCGTTGCGGATCACCGTGGTGGCGTCGCACAGCGCCGCGGCCATCAGCGCGTTCTCGGTGACGGTGTCGCCGCGCTCGGTGAGCACGATCGGCCGGCGCGGGGTGATGCCGGAGAGCACCGTGGAGCGGTAGCTGCCCTCGGTCGCGGTGACCTGCAGGCCGAACGGCCGCAGCGCGGTCAGGTGCGGCTCGACGGTGCGGGTGCCGAGGTCGCAGCCGCCCGCGTAGGGGAGCTCGAAGTCGCTGGTGCGATGCATCAGCGGGCCGAGGAACATGATGATCGAGCGGGTACGACGGGCCGCCACCGCGTCGATGCTGGCGAGGTCGAGATTGGGCGGCGGCGTGATCTCGAGGTCGTTGTCCTCGTTGAGCCACCGGGTCTTCACGCCGATGCTGTTGAGCACCTCGAGCAGCCGGTTGACCTCCTCGATGCGGGCCACCCGTCGCAGCGTCGTACGACCCCGGTTGAGCAGGGAGGCGCAGAGCAGTGCGACACCGGCGTTCTTCGAGGTCTTGACCTCGATCGAGCCGTGCAGCGTGGTGGGTCCGGTGACGCGCAGGTGGGTCGGTCCCTGGCCGATGCTCACCAGGGGTGAGTCGAGCGCCTCGCCGATGCGGGCGAGCATGTCGAGAGAGAGGTTCTGGTGGCCGCGCTCGATGCGGTTCACCGCACTCTGACTGGTGCCGAGGACGTCGGCGAGCTGTTGCTGGGTCCAGCCACGATGCTTGCGGGCGTCGCGGATCAGGGTGCCGATCCGGCCGAGGTAGTCGTCAGTCACCGGGGCAGGCTATCTCACATATGAGATATGACCACTTCTGACATGATCGCTGATCATGCGAGTCACCACCATCCACGGTCCGCGGGAGATCCGTCTCGAAGAGCGTCCGGCACCCACCATCGAGGCGCCCACCGACGCGGTGGTGAGGGTCGCGGCAGCCTGCATCTGCGGCTCCGACCTGTGGCCCTACCGCGGCGAGAACGACATCACCCCGGGCCAGACGATCGGCCACGAGATGATCGGCGTCGTCGAGGAGGTGGGCAGCGCGGTCACCTCCTTCCGGTCCGGCGACTTCGTCGTGGTGCCGTTCTGCCACAGCGACAACACCTGCCCGCACTGCGTGGCGGGCATGACCTCGGCCTGCGTCAACGTCGGGTTCACCACCGGGGGACAGGGGGAGCACGCCAGGGTCACCCAGGCCGACGGCTCGCTGGTGCTTGCGGCACCGCGCGGCGAGGCTCCCGATCCCGGGATGCTGCCGGCGCTGCTCACCCTCTCCGACGTCTTCCCGACCGGGTGGCACTGCGCCGTCGCCGCCGGTGTCCGGCCCGGCCACACCGTGGTGGTCGTCGGCGACGGGGCGGTCGGACTGTGCGGGGTGCTCGCCGCAGCGCAGATGGGCGCCGAGCGGGTCGTCGCGATGTCGCGGCACGAGCCCCGCCAGCGCATCGCGGAGAAGTTCGGCGCCACGCACGTCGTCGCCGAGCGCGGCGAGGAGGGGGCGGCGCGGATCAAGGAGCTGACCGACGGTGTGGGGGCCGACGCGGTGCTGGAGTGCGTCGGGACCGACGACGCCATGCGCCAGGCGTTTGCCGTGGCCCGACCGGGATCGACGGTCGGGTTCGTGGGCGTCCCGCACGGCGTCGAGCTGCCGATCCGGCGGATGTTCGGCAAGAACATCGGCCTGGCGGGCGGGATGGCCCCGGTGCGCGCCTACCTGCCCGACCTGCTCGAGCTGGTCACCACGGGCAAGGCCGACCCGAGCCCTGTCTTCGACCTCCGGCTGCCGTTGGACGAGGTGGCCGAGGGGTACCGCGCCATGGACGAACGCCGCGCCATCAAGGTGTTCCTGGAGGTCTGATGCCCACTGCACCCGCCCTGGTGCTGGGGCCGCTGGTTCGCTATGTCGACCACGACAGCGCCGCCGTCTGGGTCGAGACCGACAACCACTGCACCGTCACGGTGCACGCCGGTGGGGGCAGCTGGTCGGCCGACACGTTCGCGGTGCACGGTCACCACTACGCCCTGGTCCACGCGCAGGGACTCGAACCCGGCGCTGTCACGCCGTACGACGTGACGCTGCGCGCGACCGACGGCAACACCACGGCGGTGTGGCCACCCCAGCCGGGCACGACCGACCTCGACCTGCCGCCGTCGGTGCTCAGCACGCTGCCCACCGCCCGGCCGCCGCGGTTCGCGTTCGGCTCCTGCCGCACCAGCGTCAGCCACGACCGGGAGGGCAACGCCACCCACGGCGTCGACTCGATGAGGGCCTACGCCCTGGCGATGGCCGGCATCACCGCGCCGAAGGACGAGCTGCCGTGGCCCGACCTGATCGTGCTCCTGGGTGACCAGGTCTACGCCGACGAGACGTCGAAGGAGATGCAGGAGTTCATCGCCTCTCGTCGCGACATCGACGAGTCCCCGGGCAAGGAGCTCAAGGACTACGAGGAGTACGCACACCTCTACAAGCTCGCCTGGAGCGACCCGGCCAACCGATGGCTGCTCTCCACGCTGCCCAGCGCGATGATCTTCGACGACCACGACATCCGCGACGACTGGAACACCTCGGCGGCGTGGCGTCGGCAGATGGAGCAGACCGACTGGTGGCACGGCCGCATCGTCGCCGGGCTGGCGTCGTACTGGGTCTACCAGCACCTGGGCAACATGTCGGCCGCCGAGCGGGCCGAGGACGAGATCTGGCAGCTCGTCGAGGCTCACGACGGCGACGACGAACTCGACCTGGGCGAGGCGCTGGACCGGTTCGCCGAGCGGGTCGACCAGCAACCCGACTCCTACCGGTGGAGCTTCGCGCGCGAGCTCATGGGCAGCCGGCTGGTCATCATCGACTCGCGCGCGGCGCGGGTGCTCGACGGTGGGCGCCGGCAGATGCTCGACGACAGCGAGATGGCCTGGCTCGACGAGCAGATGAGGGGCGACGTCGACCACCTGTTCATCGGCACCTCGCTGCCGTTCATGCTCCCCTCGGGGCTGCAGTACCTCGAGGCGTTCAGCGAGGCGCTCGCGGGCGGCGCATGGGGTAGACGCGGGCGGAAGATCGGCGAGAAGCTGCGTCAGGCCGCCGACCTCGAGCACTGGGGCGCCTTCCAGGAGTCGTTCCGGAACGTCGCCGAGATGGCCGTCCAGGTCGCGACGGGCAGTCGGGGCAGGGCCCCGCACACGGTGACGTTCCTCTCCGGCGACGTCCACCACAGCTACATCGCCGAGGTGATGCGGCTCGCCGAGGGCGACAGCCGGGTGCTGCAGAGCCGGGTCCTGCAGCTGGTGTGCTCGCCGATCCGCAACCCGCTGCCCCGGGTGGTCCGGTTCGCCACTGCGGCGCTGTCCTACGGGATCGCGGGGGTGATGGGCAAGGCGGCGGCACGCTCGACGCACGTGGACAGACCGCCCTTCGAGTGGAAGCGGATCAAGGGCCCCTGGTTCGACAACAACCTCGCCACGGCGGACGTCACCGAGAAGGGCATCGAGCTGTGGTGGGCGACGGGCGAGGTGGAGGACGGGCGCCACGACCGGCCCCGTCTCGAGCGGGTCGCCGAGCTCCGCATCGACGTCTGAGCCGTTCCAGGTCCCTCGCGGCGGGCCCGGTTCTGGTGCGCGGGCGGCGGGGGCGTCGTACATTGGGCCAATGCGGCCGACCTCGCAGCTGCGCGAGCTCTTCGGACTGGTGGGGGTGTCGGCGCGTGCCCAGCCGACCGGCCAGCTCCTGTCCCGCACCACGGCCCTCCTGCGCGAGATCAGCGGCACCCGCTCGGTGCTGGTGCTGTGCCGTGACGGGCAGGGACACCAGGTGGCGCAGCGGGCCGGCAGCGAGCTGGATCCCGACCCGTTGAGCGCCGCGCTGATGGACCTGCAGGACCCGCCGTCGGGACCGGTGGGGGTTCCCGTGCCCGAACCGTGGGGTGCCGAGGGCATCAGTCGGGTGGTGGTGCAGCGGCTCCCCGGTGACCACGGCGACCTGGTGCTCGCCTGGGCGGGCGAGGACCCCGACGAGCATCGGGAGGCGGCGACCGACCTGGCTCTCGCAGCGCTGGAGAACTCCCTGTCGCGGATCCAGGCCGAGCGCGACCTCGAGGACCTCGAGGCGAGGGTCGACAAGGCCCAACAGCTGGCCGACATGGGCGACTACGACTGGCACATCCCGACCGACACCAACCGGTGGTCCGACCAGCTCTACCGGATCTACGGCTACGAGCCGCAGTCGTTCAACGCCTCCTACCAGCGGTTCATCTCGCTGATCCATCCCGAGGACCGGGACCGGATCAGCCAGCTGCACCAGCGGGCCTACACGACCGGCGAGCCGTACAGCATGCTGGAGCGAATCGTCCGGCCGGACGGCGAGGTGCGCTACCTCTCCTCGAACGGCGAGGTCGTGATGGACGAGAGCGGTACGCCGGTGCGGATGCGGGGCACCTGCATCGACGTCACCGATCGCTTCCTCGCAGAACGCGAGCGCGAGCACATCACCGCGCGGTTCAAGGGACTGGTCGACTCGGCCCCGGACGCGATCCTGGTGCTCGACGACGAGGGGCGCATCCTGGAGGCCAACGCCCGCGCCCACGAGCTGCTCGGCGGCCAGCCGGCCGGGCACCTGATCGACGAGGTGCTGCCGGTCGAGGTGCGCGAGTCGGGGCAGGGTATCGAGGCGACCGGGCTGGACGGTCGGCCGCTGCTGCTCGATGTGAGCACCGCTGCCGTTGAGGACGTTGAGGGCGAGACCCTGGTGGCGGTGTTCCTGCACGACGCGGAGGTTCGGCTGCGCGGGGAGGCCATCGCGGCTCGCCTCGGTGAGGCCAACCTGCGCCGCAAGCAGGCCCTCGAGATCAACGACAACGTGGTGCAAGGGCTGGCGGCGGCGGAGTACGCCCTCGAGCAGGGCAACCCCGGCGAGGCGAAGACGTTCCTGGAGCAGACCCTCACCTCGGCCCGCGCGATGATGGACGACCTGCTCCGGCCGCTGGACGGGGAGGGCCTGCAGCCCGGCGACCTGGTGCGCAGCTCCGCGGCCAGCATCGGGGACGACGCCGCCGCGGCCACTCCAACGGTCGACGAGCCCGCCGAGCCGCAGCCGGACCAGACCCACCGGGTCCTGGTCGTGGACGACGCCGAGGACCTGCGGATGCTGCTGCGCGTGCGGCTCGACAGCACCGAGACCATGACGGTGGTGGGGGAGGCGGCCGACGGCGTCGCAGCCGTCGAGCAGGCCGAGCACCTGCTGCCCGACCTGGTGATGCTCGACCTGGCGATGCCTCGGATGGACGGTCTCGAGGCGCTGCCGCTGATCAAGCAGGCGGTGCCGGACGTCCGCGTGATCGTGCTGTCGGGCTTCAACCAGGACACGATGGCGGCCAAGGCGATGGAGGCCGGGGCAGACCACTATGTCGTCAAGGGAGGGTCGATGCGCGAGCTGGTGCAGCTGGCAGAGGAGACGTTGCAGTCCGTGGCCGGCTCCGCGACACAGTCCGGGCACGCCGCTCCGGTGCGCGACGCCTGACTCATCGGCCCCTTGTCGGCATGGAGTGAAAGGGTCCAGGCATGCCGGAACGTCCCGACCTGCCCTTCCATCTGCTCGAGCGCCTGCGCTCCCTGCTCGCGCGGCTGCCGGAGTGTGAGGAGCAGGAGGCGTGGGTCGGCGTGTGCTGGCGGGTCCGCCGGGCAACGGTCGCCCACGCGTTCGGTGGGGAGGACCAGCTGTTCCGGGTCACCTTTCGCGCCGAGCCCGACGAGGTGATGGCGCTGCAGCACCTCGGCCCGCCGTACTTCAAGGCCGGGTGGGGCGGCAACGTGGTCGGCGTCGTGCTCGACGACGACACCGACTGGGAGGAGCTGGGTGAGCTGCTCACCGACTCCTACTGCCTGCAGGCACCGGCCCAGCTGGCCACGCAGGTGCCGCGACCCGGAGCAACCGGCTGAGCCTGACCGGCTGAGGCGGCGACAGGGGAGTGGCGTCGTCGTACGATCGCGGTCGTGACCGCCGGTGAACCCGACCCGCGCCTCCGCGACCTGGCGCTGCTGCGGCAGGTGCGCGACCGGATCGACCGGGAGTACGCCCAGCCCCTCGACGTCGAGGCGCTGGCCCGTGGCGTGCACATGTCGGCCGGGCACCTGAGCCGCGAGTTCCGGCGCGCGTACGGCGAGTCGCCGTACAGCTACCTGATGACCCGCCGCATCGAGCGTGCGATGACGCTGCTCCGGCGGGGCGAGCTGAGTGTGACCGACGTGTGCTTCGAGGTCGGCTTCTCCTCGCTCGGGACGTTCAGCACCCGGTTCACCGAGCTGGTCGGCGTGCCGCCGAGCCAGTACCGCCGCGAGGCCGCGGACACCGTGACCGGCATCCCACCGTGCATGGCCAAGCGGGTCACCAGACCGATCAGGAATCGAGAAGCGGCCGAGGCGGCGTCGCCCTAGCGTGGGCGCCATGGACATCACCATTCACGCCAGCTTCCTCCCGCACACCGACCCCGAGGCCTCGCTGCGCTTCTACCGCGACGCCCTGGGGTTCGAGGTCCGCAAGGACGTCGGCTACCAGGACATGCGCTGGGTAACCGTCGGTCCGCCCGAGCAGCCCGACGTCAACGTCGTGCTCTACCCGCCGACCGCCGACCCGGGCATCACCGAGGAGGAGGGGCGGGTCATCACCGAGATGCTCGCCAAGGGCACCTTCGCGAGCATCATGCTCGCCAGCCGTGACGTCGACGCCGCCTTCGAGCGGCTGCAGGGCCACGACGCCGTCGAGGTCGTGCAGGAGCCGACCGACCAGGACTGGGGCATGCGCGACTGCGCGTTCCGCGACCCCGCCGGCAACATGGTGCGGATGCAGCAGGTCGAGTGACCACCGTGTGCGCCCCGGGCAGGACACCACCACCAGACGCCGTACCGACCCACGCCGTACCGACCCAAGCCGTACCGACCAGGAGGCCACCAGCCATGCCGTGCACCATCAGCTCCGTCACCGTCGAGGCGGACGACGGGACCGCCGCCGAGAAGCTCTACGCCGCGCTGGGCGTCGCCGACCGGGTCGCCGTGCGCCCGGCCGAGGCCCCCGCCTCCGGGTTCCACGGCTTCACGCTCTCGATCGTGACCAGCCAACCGGCCAACGTGGACGCCTACCTGGACGCTGCCGTCGAGCACGGCGCGACCCTGGTGAAGCCCGGGCGCAAGAGCCTCTGGGGCTACGGCGGGAGCTTCCGGGCACCGGACGGCGCGACCTGGACCGTCGCCTCGTCGTCGAAGAAGGACTCCGCTCCGGCGGCGCTGGAGCACGACGACCTCGTGCTGCTCCTCGGCGTCGACGACGTGAAGGCGGCCAAGGCGCTCCACGTCGAGCGCGGCTTCGAGGTCGGCCGCGGGTTCGGATCGAAGTACGTCGAGTTCGCCTCCTCCGACGGCATCACCCTGGCGCTGCAGGCCCGCCAGGCGGTGGCGAAGAACGCCGGTGTCGAGCCGGACGGGTCGGGGTCGCACCGTCTTGTGATCCACAGCGACGCAGGGGAGTGCACCGACCCGGACGGCTACGTCTGGGCCGCTCGGGTGGCCTCGTGACGACGCCGGCGCCACCACGCGACGCGGCGACCCGCAAGGCGCACACGCTCGGGATGCTCGCCACTCCGGCGATCGACGTCTGGGTGGCGACCAGCTCGGACCGCCGATCCCGCCCTGGGCGAGCGGTACGTCGCACAGGCCGACTGGGATCCCCGCAACAGCCCCGGATACGTGTTCATGGTGCTGCGGCCGCTGCGGCTGCAGGCGCGGCGCGAGGTGAACGAGATCCGGGGACGCACGCTCATGCGTGACGGCAGCTGGCTGGTCTAGGTTGCTGACCACGTCGTCGATCCAGGAGAGGATCTCGTGAGCAAGCACGTCGCCGACAGCCACGACATGATCCGTGTGCAGGGTGCCCGGGAGAACAACCTGCGCGACGTCAGCGTGGAGCTCCCGAAGCGCCGGCTCACCGTGTTCACCGGGGTCTCCGGCTCGGGCAAGAGCTCGCTGGTGTTCGCCACCATCGCGGCGGAGTCGCAGCGGTTGATCAACGAGACCTACAGCGCCTTCGTCCAGGGCTTCATGCCGACGCTGGCGCGGCCCGAGGTCGACCGGCTGGAGGGGCTGACCACCGCGATCATCGTCGACCAGGAGCGGATGGGCGCCAACCCGCGGTCGACGGTCGGCACTGCCACGGACGCGAACGCTTTGCTGCGGATCCTGTTCAGCCGGCTGGGCGAACCGCACGTGGGTCCGCCGACGGCTTACTCCTTCAACGTGCCGACCCGTCGCGCCGGCGGCGTGCTGAGCACGGAGAAGAGCGGCCGAGTCGAGAAGAAGGTGGTCAAGGACGCCGTCTACCTCGGCGGGATGTGCCCGCGCTGCGAAGGGATGGGCCAGGTCTCGGACTTCGACCTGACGGCGCTGTACGACGAGACCAGGTCGCTGTCCGACGGAGCCCTGAAGGTGCCCGGCTACTCGATGGACGGATGGTACGGCCGGCTGTTCGAGGGCATGGGGCTGCCGATGGACAAGCCGGTCGGGCAATTCACCAGGAAGCAGCTCGAGACGATGCTCTACGCGCCGCCGACCAAGATCAAGGTCGAGGGCGTCAACCTCACCTTCGAGGGCATCATCCCGAAGGTCCAGAAGTCGATGTTGTCCAAGGACGTCGAGGCGATGCAGCCGCACGTGCGCCGCTTCGTGGAGAGCGCGATCACCTTCGACACCTGCCCGGAGTGCGACGGCACCCGGCTGACCGCGGAGGCGAGGTCCTCGCGGATCGACGGCAGGAACATCGCCGACCTGTGCGCGATGCAGATCAGCGACCTGGCCGAGTGGGTGCGCAAGCTCGACGAGCCGACGGTCGCGCCCCTGCTGGCGGGGCTGCGGCACCTGCTCGACTCGTTCGTCGAGATCGGGCTCGGCTATCTCTCGCTGGAGCGAACCGCGGGCACGCTGAGCGGCGGTGAGGCCCAGCGCACCAAGATGATCCGCCACCTCGGGTCCTCGCTGACCGACGTCACCTACGTCTTCGACGAGCCCACCATCGGCCTGCACCCGCACGACATCGCACGGATGAACGACCTGCTGCTGCAGCTGCGCGACAAGGGCAACACCGTGCTCGTGGTGGAGCACAAGCCCGAGACGATCGCGATCGCCGACCACGTGGTGGACCTCGGTCCGGGCGCCGGTAGCAATGGTGGCACGGTCTGCTTCGAGGGCAGCGTCGACGGCCTGCGCCACAGTGACACGGTGACCGGCCGGCACCTCGACGACCGGGCCCGGCTCAAGGACGCGGTGCGGTCGTTGACCGGCGTGCTGGAGGTGCGCGGTGCGAACACGCACAACCTGCAGGACGTCGACGTCGACGTGCCGCTTGGGGTGCTGTGCGTGGTCACCGGCGTGGCCGGGTCGGGCAAGACCTCGCTGATCCACGGCTCCCTGGCCAAGCGCGACGGCGTCGTGGTCGTCGACCAGGGTGCGATCAAGGGCTCCCGGCGCAGCAACCCGGCGACGTACACCGGGCTCCTGGAGCCGATCCGCAAGGCGTTCGCGAAGGCCAACGGGGTCAAGCCGGCGCTGTTCAGCTCCAACTCCGAGGGCGCCTGTCCCACCTGCAAGGGCGCCGGAGTGATCTACACCGAGCTGGGGATCATGGACACCGTCGAGACCCCGTGCGAGGAGTGCGAGGGCCGGCGGTTCCAGGCCGCGGTGCTGGAGTACACCCTTGGGGACCGCAACATCGCCGACGTCCTCGACATGTCGGTCGACCAGGCCCTGGCGTTCTTCGCCGACGGCGAGGCGAAGACGACGGCGTCCCACAAGGTGCTCGAGCGGCTCGCGGACGTCGGACTCGGTTATGTCAAGCTGGGTCAGCAGCTCACCACGTTGTCCGGGGGAGAGCGGCAGCGGCTGAAGCTGGCCAACCAGATGGCCGAGAAGGGCGAGGTCTACATCCTCGACGAGCCCACCACCGGCCTGCACCTGGCCGACGTGGAGAACCTGCTGGCGCTGCTGGACCGGCTCGTCGACGGCGGCAAGTCGGTGATCGTCATCGAGCACCACCAGGCCGTGATGGCACACGCCGACTGGATCATCGACCTCGGCCCCGGTGCCGGCCACGACGGCGGTCGCGTCGTCTTCCAGGGAACGCCCGCCGACCTGGTGGCCGCGAAGCAGAAGACGCTCACCGGGGAGCACCTGGCCCAGTACGTGGGCTGAGACGTCGCGGGCTGACCGGAGGGTCAGAGCTGGCGCATGTTGGTGCGCGCCAGGTCGACCAGCTCCGAGCCCCGGCCGGACAGGACGGTGCGCACCGCGAACAGCGCGAAGCCCTTGGCCTGCTCCAGCGAGATCGCCGGGGGGATGGAGAGCTCCTGTCGCTCGGTGACGACGTCGAGGACGGCCGGGCCGTCGTGGGCCAGGAACTCCGCGACCGCCTTCGGGAGGTCCTTCGAGCGCTCCACCCGCCAGCCGCGCACCCCGAGCGCGTCCCCGACGGCGGCGAAGTCGGGGTTGTGCAGGTCGGTGCCGAAGGTGACGAACCCGGCGGCCTTCATCTCCAGCTCCACGAAGTTGAGCGAGGAGTTGTTGAACACCACCACCTTGACCGGCAGCCGCATCTGGGTCAGCGTCACCAGCTCGCCCATCAGCATGGTCAGCCCGCCGTCTCCGGAGAGCGCCACCACCTGGCGTCCGGGGAACGCCGCCTGAGCCCCGATGGCCTGCGGCAGCGCGTTCGCCATCGAGCCGTGGTTGAACGAGCCGATCAGCCGACGCCTGCCGTTCATCCGCATGTAGCGCGCCGCCCACACCACCGGCGACCCGACGTCCGGGATGAACACCGCGTCGTCGGCAGCGGCCTCGTCGAGCAACCGTGCGAGGTACTGCGGGTGGATCGGTTGCGCGCGACGGCGTGGCGTCGCCAGCTCGTCGAGCTCGGCGCGGCTGCGCCGGTAGTGCCTGGTCATGGTCTCGAGGTGCTTGCCCGACTTCTTGCCCTTCAGCAGGGGGAGCAGCGCCCGCACGGTCTCCCTGACCCCGCCGACGAGACCGACGTCGACGCGGGTACGCCGCCCGAGCTGGGCGCCCCGCAGATCGACCTGGACGACGGTGGCGTCGTCGGGGAGGAACTGCTGGTAGGGGAAGTCGGTGCCGAGCATCAGCAGGGTGTCGCAGCGCTCCATCGCCCGGTAGCCGGACGAGAACCCGAGCAGGCCGGTCATGCCGACGTCGAAGGGGTTGTCGTGCTCCACGAACTGCTTGCCACGCATCGCGTGCACGACCGGGGCCTGCAGCACGTCGGCGATCTCGACGAGCTCGTCGTGCGCGTCCTCGCAGCCCGCCCCGGCGAGGATGGTGACCTTGGCGCCCGCGTCGAGGGCGCGGGCCGCGTTCGCGAGCTCGGAGTCCTCCGGCACGACCTCGGACCGTGCCGCGACCACGCGCTCGGGGGCGGCGTCGAGCTTGGCCAGGCCGACGTCCCCGGGGATGACCAGCACCGCGACGCCGCGCTTGGAGAGCGCCTCGCGCAGCGCGATGCGCAGCAGCCGTGGCATCTGGCCCGCGTGCGCGACGTGCTCGGCGTAGACACTGCACTCGCGGAACAGCTCCTGGGGCCGGGTCTCCTGGAAGTAGCCCGAGCCGATCTCGGCGCTGGGGATGTGCGCTGCGATCGCCAGCATCGGAACCCGGGACCGCTGGGCGTCGTACAACCCGTTGATCAGGTGCAGATTGCCCGGACCGCAGCTGCCGGCGCAGACCGCCAGCCCGCCGGTCAGCTCCGCCTCGGCGCCGGCGGCGAAGGCGGCGGCTTCCTCGTGACGCACGTGCACCCAGGACAGGCCCGGTCTGGTGCGCAGCGCGTCGGTGAAGCCGTTGAGCGAGTCACCCGGGATCCCGTAGACCCGTCTGACGCCGCTGGCGATCAGGCTGTCGGCGATGAAGTCGGCAACGGTGGCCATGAGCCATCCCACCACCGGCGGTCGCACGACGTCGAGGATGTACGCGCCGGGGGACCCGGGCGGAGTACGACGCACGCTGACGAGAGCCCCCAGGGCAAAGCGGGGAAACCGGCAACAACAGGTTCTCGATGCCGCTACGGTCGGGTGCGTGACCACTGCAGAGGTTGCACTGCTGATCTCGGTCCTGGCCCTGCTCCTGGCAGCGACCTCGCTCGGGTGGCAGGTGGCGTCCCGCAGGAGCGGCTATCACGTCAGGTGCGTGCTCGACGTCGGCCACGTCCCGACCGAGCCGTCCAACGCCGCCGACAGACCTTCCACCGTCATCGTGCCAGCGACGACGTGGGCGACGACCCCGGCCCTGCGCGAGCCAAGCGAGCAGCACTTCTTCGTGACCGTCACCAACACCGGGAACACCGCGGTCCGGGTCGACTCGATCGGCTTCACGATCGGGCACCAGGGGGCCGTCCCGGCCGCGACGCTCGCCCCGGAGACCCTCGGCCTGCCGTGTCGCCTGGATGCGCGCCAGACGAGGCGCTGGGACATCCCGATGCGCGACGTCGCCCAGATGCTGACGAGTCTCGACGCGGCGGAGCACTCGTGCACGCACGCCGACATCCAGCTCGGCGACGGCCGATCGATCCGGACCCATGACGGCATCACTGTCGAGCTCCTGCACGAGGTGGTGGCCGCTGAGCGGGCGGCACGGATCAACGGGGTGGCGCCGCTGGAGACCCCTGCCGACGAGGCTCGCCCCGCGTAGACATACCGTCGATAACGCACAGCGTCTCGACGCTCGACCGCCGACTAGTAACACGGGGGTAGGTTTTCAGGGAGTTCAGCGTGTCGCGCAGGAGGGTCTAGGGCAAACCGGGCAAGGCCCGGGCTGGGCTGTGGTGGCCCTCTGGCGTGGCGTTGCAGGGGAGTACGGAGTCTCGCTCGCAGCACAGTTCGTCACGCCGATCACCGGGCCGCTGGGCTGGCTGCAGTACCTCTCCAAGCACGCGGCTCGCGGAGCTGCTCGACCGACACCCCAACTACATCCTTGCCGCCTTCACGGCATCCGCAACCTGACGGCCGGCGATACGTCACGACCTGGACACGTGCAACACACGACCGCCCCGCCCCACGAAGGGGACGGGGCCGTCGAGGCGATCAGTTCTGGCTGTAGGTCTGCTTCACGGGGATGTCGGTGCCGGGCAGACACAGCGCCCACACCTTCACCTTCTCGGGGGACTTGTCGGAGGTCTCGCCTGCGTTGCCGCCGAACTGCACGATCCAGCCGTCGAGCCGGTTGGCCTTGGGGCTGTTCGTCGACCAGTCCATCCGACCGGGGAAGGAGGAGGAGACCGGAGTGTTGCGCGTGTTGGCGGACGCGTCGAGGCCGAGCACCTGGGCGCCACCGGCGATTGCCGTGTAGTCCGTCGAGTCCGTGTCGCAGGCGACTGTCGCGATCGCACCGGCGTTGGTGTCACCGGCGTTGTAGTAGGCGGTGGCGTAGAACGCGCCGAGCATTCCCTTGTCGCCCTTGTCGCCCTTGAGTCCCTGGGGGCCCAGGGGACCAATGGCGCCGGTGTCGCCCTTGTGGCCTCGCAGCGACTGCCGAGCGGTGGCGCTCATGTCCTTCGCCTGCAGCGTGCCGTCGCGGACGTCCGCGCTCCGGACGGCGTTGTCGCGGATCTGGCTACTGCCGATGAGGGTCGCGGCCTGCGCCCCGACCGTGCCGAGTGCCACCGCGCTGACCGTGGCCGCCAGGCTGACCACGGCGACGTTCTTGAACTTCATGTCTCGCTCGTACTTTCAGTTTGTGAATGAGGTGTGGCGTCACTATATGTGCTCTATTGCGGGTCTATCGAATCGGTATAGACCAACTGTGCCGACCGACCTGCTAGTGTCACGTGCCATGCCGCGTCCCTATCGAGATCCTGTGGAGATCCTCACGGCGCCCGTTCCGGCGCAATCCCCGTTCATCCCGACCGACGCGAAGATCGTGGTCGGAGCAGTGGCTCCGGCGTCTCCCGACCCAATCCCGATCGTGCTGTTGCCCGGTTTCGAGTACCGGATGCGCGAGTGGCGCCACCCGATGACGCACGAGGTCCACTGGCGCCTCGAGCGCAGGAAGGCCGCCCAGGTCGGCGAGGACGAGGAGTAGCCGCCCTGGGGCCTCGATCAACGTGGGCGCCGCACAGCACTACCTCTCTTCGACCTGCGAGCTGGTTTACGCGAGGTGCTCGAAGCCATGCAGGCGGCCGGTGTTGAGGACC
>DASSLA010000237.1:0-20391 GCA_035689885.1 Marmoricola sp.
CGAGGTGGTTGCCGCGCACGAAGGCGATGGCCGCGACCAACCCGGTGAGCGTGATCCACTCATAGGTCGTGACGTAGGTGGCGCCGAAGGCGTCCCAGCCCTCGAGGCCGGTGAAGTAGATCGCGCCGTACCCGCCGACGACCCCGAGCAGGATGGTCAGCAGGCCAGCGGTGAGCGCCGGGGCCGGCGGCCGAGCGGTCGAGGCGGTGGGAGCAGGGGCGGTGGTGCTGGTCATGACGACTCCTGTCGATGAGGTTGTGCTGCCTGGTGCGGCACACGTTCCGGCCGGAGCGGTCCCGGGCGGCAGGTGCCCGTGTCACGACCACACTCGGGACTTCTCGTCCCGTGACCACGGGACCACGGTCCGACGACAATGCCCGGGTGAACCGAGCACCCGGCCTCCTCGCGATCGCTGCCGGCGTCCTCGGGGCCGGTCTCCACGCGGTCAACGCGGCGGCCGGGCGGACGCTGGAGCCGTCGTTCTGGTTGCTGACCGTGGCCGGTGCCGTGGGGTACGGCGTGCTGGCACTGCTCGTCCGCGACCGGGCGACCGCGGCCCTGCGGGCGACCGTCTCGGCGATCGGCGTGCTCTTCGGCACCTCCCTCGTGGCGGCCGAGTGGTCGCTGCTGGCTCCCGACTCGACCGCTGCGGACTGGGCCGTCTGGCTCGGGTCGTGGGCGTGGGCACCGGGCTACGTCGCGATCGTGGGGCTGCTCCCGTCCCTGCTGCCCGACGGCCTCGCTCCGCCGCGGCCGTGGGGCTGGGCACCGTGGGCCGGGTTGGCCGCTGCCGTCGCCACGTCGGCCTGGTGGGCGCTGCTCCCCTACGAGGACCAGGACTTCGCTACCCCACTTGCCGGCTACACCAACCCCGTCGGCACCGACGTGGTCGCGACCACCGCGGCCGAGCTCGCCGTCACCGGCCTGATGCTCGCCGCCGTGGTCGGCGGGGTGGCCGCCCTCGTCGCGCGGTGGCGGAGGGCGACCGGGATCGCGCGCCAGCAGCTGAAGTGGGTGCTGGTGGGCGTGGTCGCCACGGTGCTCGTCCTGGGGCTCGCGCGGGCGGTGCCGGTGCCGGTGAGCGAGGTCGTCGCCGCGGTCGGCCTGCTGCCCCTCCCGGCGGCTGTGGCCGTCGCGGTGCTGCGGCACGGGCTGTGGGACGTGGACGTCGTGGTCTCGCGCGGGCTGACCTACCTGGCGGTGGCGCTGGTCGCGGCTGCAGGCTACGCCCTGGTGGCGGGGGCGACGGCGCTCGTCCCGGCGGGCGGCGCGACCCTGCAGCTGGTCGTCGTGGCCCTGCTCGCGCCGCTGCTGGTCCCGGTGCGCGGGTTCGTGCAGCGCCGGACCAACCGCTGGGTGCACGGGTTCGCGGACGAGCCGTGGACCGAGCTGGTCCGGCTCGGCGACTCGCTCGCCGCCGCGGCCGACCCCGACGAGCTCGTGGGCGAGGTGCTCCCGGGCGTGGTGGTGCGGATCCGCCGTGCCCTGCGCGCCGCCGGCGTACGCCTCCTCCTCGAGGACGGCTCGGAGCTGGTCGACGGCAGCCTCGACGCGGCCGGTCGAGAGACCGGGGAGCAGACCCAGCTGGCGCTGGAGTACGCCGGGGAGCGGCTCGGCACTCTGGAGGTGCAGCGCGCTGGGGGCTTCGGGTCGGCCGAGCGCGGTCTGCTCGACCGGCTGGCGGCGCAGGCCGGGATCGCGGTGCACACCGTGCTGCTCGCCCGCGAGACGCGGCGGGCGCGCGAGGCGGTCGTGCTCGCCCGGGAGGAGGAGCGACGCCGGCTGCGCAGCGACCTGCACGACGGCGTCGGCCCGTCGGTGGCCGCGCTCGCACTGCAGGTGGAGACCGCGCGTGACCTCGCCGCCGAGGACCCGGAGGCCACGGCGGCGCTGCTGGCCCGGCTGACCCCGCGGATCAACGCCGTGGTGAGCGACGTCCGCGCCCTGGTCCACGAGCTGCGCCCGCCCACGCTCGACGAGCTCGGGCTCGCAGCCGCGGTGCGGGAGCTGGCGGCTCGCCTCTCCGCAGGGTCCGTCGCGGTCGCGGTGGAGGCCGACGACCTGGGGGCGCTGCCTGCCGGTGTCGAGGTGGCGACCTATCGCGTCGTGGGGGAGGCAGTCGCCAACGCGGTCCGTCACGCCCAGGCCGCACGGGTGACCGTGCGGCTCGAGCACACGTGCGGGGCGCTCGAGGTGGAGGTCCGCGACGACGGGCGCGGGCTGGACGGCACGGTGCGGGGATCCGGGCTCGGCCTCACCTCGATGCGCGAACGGTGCGAGGAGCTCGGTGGTGCGTTCAGCCTCGCCAGTGGCCCCAGCGGCACTACCGTCACCGCACGACTCCCCGTGCCCGAGACCGAAGAGGACGCCTCATGAGTGCTGAGCCGACCGTGCGGGTCCTGGTCGTCGACGACCATCCGCTCTACCGCGAGGGGCTGGTCGGTGCGATTGCGACGATGGCGGGCAAGGAGGTCGTCGGCGAGGCCGGGGACGGCGAGGAGGCGGTGCGGCTCGCCGCCGAGCTGCAGCCCGACGTCGTGGTGATGGACCTGCACATGCCCGGGATGAACGGCGTCGACGCGACACGGGCGGTGACTGCCCGGCATCCCGAGGTCGCCGTACTCGTGCTGACCATGCTGGAGGGCGACGACTCGGTGTTCGCCGCGGTGCGTGCCGGGGCCAGGGGCTACCTGCTCAAGGGCGCCGACCGGGCCGAGATCAACCGCGCGCTCGACGCGGTGGCGCACGGGGAGGTGGTGTTCTCCGCCTCGATCGCCTCCCGCGTCCTCGCCTACTTCGCGGGGGGCGGCGGCACCGCCGCGGCGACGCCGTTCCCCCAGCTGACCGAGCGGGAGCGGGAGATCCTCGACCTCGTCGCCCGCGGGCTCACCAACGCCGAGATCGCGCGGCGCCTGGTGGTCAGCGACAAGACGGTGCGCAACCACGTCTCCAACGTCTTCGCCAAGCTCCACGTCAGCGGACGCGCCGAGGCCGTGGCCCGGGCACGCGACGCCGGCCTGGGCGGAGATTGAGGACACCCGGTGGCCGGAGAAGTCCCTAGGCTCGGGTCATGGACATGAGGCTGGAGCTGGTGGCCGTCCCCGTGACCGATGTGGACCGCGCCCGGGACTTCTACGTGCGGGCGGGGTTCGTGCTCGACCACGACTACACGGTGAGTGAGGACGTACGGTTCGTGCAGCTGACCCCACCGGGGTCGGCGTGCTCGATCGCGATCGGGAAGGGCCTGACGCAGATGGCGCCCGGGTCGCTGGACAACCTGCAGGCGGTGGTGCGCGACGCCGACGCCGCCCGCGCCGACCTGCTCGAGCGCGGGATCGAGGTGAGCGAGGTCGACGACCAGCCCTGGGGCCGCTTCGTCTTCTTCGCGGACCCCGACGGCAACCGGTGGGCGCTGCAGCAGCTCCCCGACTGGTCGGAGCACGCCGGCGAGTGACTTCAGCCACTGCGCGCCCAGGGGCACGGCGATTCCCGGTAGTGCACGTCGACCAACTGGGACAGGGCCTCGTCCCAGGTGCGGGTGGCCACGGACGGTCGGGCGCGTTCACCCAGGGAGCTGCGGAGCCGGGGGCTGGCGGCGAGCCGCAGCACCGTGCGGGCCAGTGCGCGGCCGCCGCGGTCTCGGTCAACGAGCAGGCCGTTGTGCTCGTGGCGGACCACCAGACCGGCCGCGCCGGAGTCGAAGGCGACCACCGGTACGCCGCTGGCCAGCGCCTCCAGCACGGCAGGTGCGTAGGTCTCCTTCTTCCGCGGCTGAACGAGCACGTCGAAGGAAGCGATGCACCGGGACCGGTCGGCGCCGGACGCCGAGGTGATGACCTCGGCGCCGTGCTCGCGCAGGTGGTCGGCGCCGGGTCCGTCGCCCAGGACGGTCAGGCGCACGCCGGTGAGCCTGGTCATCCTGGCCAGGCGCTGCACGACCCGGCGACGGTCGAGCGAGCCGACATACCCCACGACAGTGCGACCCCACTGCCCCTCGGGACCGGGATCCACCGCTCCGCTCCACGCCTCGTGCAACGCCTCGTCGCGGAGCCCGGGGTGGTGGGCGCCCCCGTCGACACCGGGCAGCCACGACTCCGGCGGCAGGCAGAGCGTGCGTACGCCGAGACGATCGGCCGCTTCGGCGGCCTTGAGTCCCAGCCGGTGCGGCTCCAGCAGGTGGCACACGTCCGGCTTGAACAGCGCCATCGCTTCGCGGACCGAGGAGACCGGCGTCATCCGCCCCGCCCAGAAGATCCGGGCACCGTGGAAGGTGGGCAGGCCGCGCCCGCCGGCGAGGACGAGGACGTCATGGTCGTTGCTCAGGCGTCCCGCCAGCTCGCGCGCGACGTAGGCGGTGGACGCACTGCTCGGCACGAGCTCTTCGGTCACCAGGGCGATTCGCATGACCCCACCGTGGCGCCACGAGGTGTGGCCAGGGTTGCCGTGGGATGGCCGGCGCGTGAACGTCGGTGGGCGCCAGTCCGGTCACACCCGCCCGGTCAGACCACCAGCCCGTGCAGGCAGACGTCGTGGCGGCGTACTCCGTCGGGTGCCTCGGGGTCACGCAGCGGCAGGTAGGACCGCCGGACGCCTTCTCTCTCGTAGCCGGCGCGGAGCGCGACGGCGCACGAGTCGGGGTTCTCCACGCTGTGGTCGAGCTGGACGCGGGGGAGCCTGGGACTGTGCTGTTCGGCGTCCTCCGGGAGCGCGCCGATCAGCCACTCGGTGAGCAGCCGAAGCCCCCGGGTGGCGACCCCCCGGCCCCGAGTGTCGGCGTGCACGACGTAGCCGACGTCGGCGATCCGCAGGATCGGCTGGTCGAGCCGCCACGAGACGATCCCGAGCAGGTGGCCCGGGACGACCGCGTCGGCGACCGCGACGTTGCCGGGCGCACGGCCGGCCCAGGCGGTGGCCGACTCCTCCACCCTGGCGAGCACGGCCCCGCGGTCCTCCGGCACCGGCACTCCCACCGGGAGCCCCCAGCGCAGCTCGTCGGGATCGGTGTAGATCGCGAGGAGCCGGTCGGCGTCCCCAGGTGCCAGTGCACGCAGGACGAGGCCGTCCCGTCGCAGGGGAGGGCGGGCGGTGGGCGTGGGCATGGGCCGAGCCTACGAGCGCCCGCCGGGTCGGGTATTTCACACTGGCTGGTGGCCCTCCGGTGCCCCTCCCTATCCTTCGCACCATGACCTCGGAGCCCCATCTCTCACTCGCGGACGACCACGAGTACGCCGTCGGCGACTGGGAGGCGGCTGCAGCCGCCGTGCTGCGCAAGGCGGGCCGGCTCTCCGGGGACGACCCCGACTCCGCGGTGTGGGACCGGCTGGCGCGCACCACTCTCGACGGCATCGCGGTCACTCCGCTGGGGACCCCTGCCCTCGTCGCCGACCTGCCGGAGCCGGTGCGGCCACCGGCGCGCGGCGACGGCTGGGACGTGCGCGTGCCGCTCGCCGACCCCGATGCAAAGGCGGCCAATGCCGCCGCGCTGACCGACCTGGAGAACGGCGCCACCTCGCTGCTCGTGCGCGTGGGCGCGTCCGGCGTCGACGCGGCCGAGCTCGGCACCGCGCTGGAGGGCGTGCTGCTCGACGCCGCACCAGTGGTCCTCGACGCGCCTGCCGACCCGGTGGCCGCCGCGCGGGCGTTCGCCGAGCTGGTCGCCGGGAGGACGGTGGACCCGCGCAGCAACCTGGGGGTGGACCCGGTGGCGACCCGGCTCCGCGGGCACGACGTGTCCTCCTCGAGCGACGAGGTGGTCGCGGAGGCCGCGCGGCTGGCCGGCGAGCTCGGCTGCCGCGCACTGGTCGCCGACGGGACGGCGCTCCACGACCTCGGTGCCTCCGATGCCCAGGAGCTCGGCTACGTGCTCGCCGTGGCGGCGCACCACCTGCGGGCCCTGGAGGCGGCCGGCCACTCCGTCGACGAGGCCGCGGGGCTCGTCGAGCTCCGGCTCGCCGCGACCGACGAGCAGTTCACGACGATCGCCAAGCTGCGCGCCGTACGCCGGCTGTGGGCGCGGATGCTCGAGCTGAGCGGTGCCGCGACCGACCACCGTGCCGGTGTGGTGCACGCCGTCACCTCGCGACCGATGATGACGAAGTACGACCCCTGGGTGAACATGCTGCGCACGTGCGTCGCCGCGTTCGCCGCGGGCGTCGGAGGGGCCGACGCGGTGACGGTGCTGCCGTTCGACACCCGGCTCGGGATGCCCGACGCGTTCAGCCGCCGGATCGCGCGCAACACCTCCACGCTGCTCGTGGAGGAGTCGCACGTCGCGAAGGTCGCCGACCCTGCCGGCGGGGCGTTCGCGGTGGAGAAGCTGACCGATGACCTCGCGGCCGCCGGGTGGGAGGAGCTCGGCCGCATCGAGGCCGCCGGTGGCGTGCTTGCCTTGGTCGAGGACGGCTCGCTGCGCGGCCACGTCGACGAGGTGGCCGCCGAGCGCGAGCACCAGGTCGCCGACCGCCGCCGCCCGATCACCGGGCTCACCGAGTTCCCACACCTGCACGAGACCCTGCCGCAGCGGGCGCCGAACCCCGAGGGGGCGCCGGAGGTCCGTCCCTACGGCCACGCCTTCGAGGAGCTGCGCGACGACCCGGCCGGGCAGCCGGTGTTCCTCGCCACGATGGGCACCATCGCCGCGCACACCGCGCGGGCCACCTTCGCCGCCAACCTGTTCGCCGCCGGGGGCATCGACGTGGTCAACACCGGGCCGCACGACGGAGTCGAGGCAGTGATCGCCGACTACACCGGCCCGGACGGCGGCCAGCCGGTCGTCTGCCTGGTGGGGCAGGACCGCGCGTACGCCGAGTGGGGGGTCGAGCTGGTGGCCGCGCTGCGCGAGGCCGGGGCGCGCCACGTCATCCTGGCCGGCAAGGCCCCCGACGGCGTCGCCGTCGACGACACCTGCGCGACGGGGGTCGACGCCCTCGACTTCCTGCGCCGGACGAGAGGACACCTCGGATGAGCGTCCCGGACAGCTTCGCCGGCCTACCCCTCGCGGGCGAGGTCAGCCACACCGAGCCGGTCGAGGGGGAGACCTGGGACTCGCCCGAGGGCATCGGCATCCTGCCGGTGTACGGGCCCGAGCACCTCGAGGGCCTGGACGCCCTGGACACCTACCCGGGACTGGCGCCGTTCCTGCGCGGCCCCTACCCGACGATGTACACCACGCAGCCGTGGACGATCCGGCAGTACGCCGGGTTCTCCACCGCCGAGGAGTCCAACGCGTTCTACCGGCGCAACCTGGCGGCCGGGCAGAAGGGGCTCTCGGTCGCCTTCGACCTCGCCACCCACCGCGGCTACGACTCCGACCACCCGCGGGTGCGCGGTGACGTGGGCATGGCGGGCGTCGCGATCGACTCCATCTACGACGCGCGCACGCTGTTCGACGGGATCCCGCTCGACGAGATGTCGGTGAGCATGACGATGAACGGCGCAGTGCTGCCGGTGCTCGCGCTCTACATCGTCGCGGCCGAGGAGCAGGGGGTGAAGCCCGAGCAGCTCACCGGGACCATCCAGAACGACATCCTCAAGGAGTTCATGGTCCGCAACACCTACATCTACCCGCCGCAGCCGAGCATGCGGATCATCTCCGACATCTTCAGCTACACCTCGGAGCGGATGCCGCGGTTCAACTCGATCTCCATCTCCGGCTACCACATCCAGGAGGCCGGTGCGACGGCCGACCTCGAGCTGGCCTACACCCTCGCCGACGGGGTGGAGTACATCCGCGCGGGCCTCGACGCCGGCCTGACGATCGACCAGTTCGCGCCGCGGCTCAGCTTCTTCTGGGCGATCGGGATGAACTTCTTCATGGAGGTCGCCAAGATGCGCGCGGCCAGGGCGCTGTGGGCGCGGCTGGTGCGCCAGTTCGACCCGCAGAACCCCAAGTCGCTCTCGCTGCGCACCCACTCGCAGACCTCCGGCTGGTCGCTGACCGCGCAGGACGTGTTCAACAACGTGCAGCGCACCTGCATCGAGGCGATGGCCGCGACCCAGGGGCACACCCAGTCCCTGCACACCAACGCCCTCGACGAGGCGATCGCGCTGCCGACCGACTTCTCGGCCCGGATCGCCCGCAACACCCAGCTGCTGCTGCAGCAGGAGTCCGGCACGACCGGCACGATCGACCCGTGGGCCGGGTCCTACTACGTGGAGCGGCTGACCCACGACCTGGCCGAGCGCGCCTGGCAGCACATCACCGAGGCCGAGGAGGCCGGCGGGATGGCCAAGGCCATCGAGCAGGGCCTGCCCAAGATGCGCATCGAGGAGGCCGCCGCCCGCACCCAGGCGCGGCTGGACTCCGGCGTGCAGAAGCTGGTCGGGGTGAACACCTACCGGCTTCCCAACGAGGAACCGCTGGAGGTGCTCCGGGTCGACAACGCCAGTGTCTACAAGCAGCAGCTCGCCAAGCTCGAGCGGTTGCGCGCCGAGCGCGACGACGCCGACGTCGAGCGGACCCTCGATGCGCTGACCCGCTCCGCCGAGGAGGGGCACGTCCACGGCCGCGGCGACCTCGAGGGCAACCTGCTCGCCCTCGCCGTGGACGCAGCGCGGGCCAAGGCGACGGTCGGGGAGATCTCCGAGGCGCTGGAGAAGGTGTACGGCCGGCACCAGGCCGTGATCCGTACGATCTCGGGTGTGTACAAGCGCGAGTCCGGGTCGAGCGACGCGATGGAGAAGGTGCTCGCCGCGACCGACCGGTTCGCCGAGGCCGAGGGCCGCCGGCCGCGCATCCTGGTCGCGAAGGTGGGCCAGGACGGGCACGACCGCGGCCAGAAGGTCATCGTCACGGCGTTCGCCGACATGGGCTTCGACGTCGACGTCGGCCCGCTGTTCTCCACGCCCGAGGAGGTCGCCCAGCAGGCGGTCGACGCCGACGTGCACATCGTCGGGGTCAACTCGCTGGCTGCCGGCCACCTCACCCTGGTCCCGGCGCTGCGCCAGGCACTGAGCGACCTCGGTGCCGACGACGTGATGATCGTCGTGGGCGGGGTGATCCCGCCGGACGACGTGCCCACCCTTCAGGAGATGGGGGCCGCCGCGGTCTTCCCACCCGGCACGGTCATCGCCGAGGCGGCGCTGGACCTGCTCGAGAAGCTGTCCGCACAGCTGGGCCACTGATGGCCCGTGACGTCGACGCTCTCGTCGAGGGCGTGCTCGCGGGACGGCGTACGGCGGTCTCGCGCGCCATCACCCTGGTGGAGTCGGCCCGTCCCGACCACCGCGCCGACGCGCGCGAGCTGCTGACCGCGCTGACCGGTCCCGCCGCCGGCGACCGCGCGCCCAGCGTCCGGGTCGGGATCTCCGGAGTTCCCGGCGTCGGCAAGTCGACCTTCATCGAGACCCTCGGCACCCGCCTCACCGGCGATGGCCACCGGGTCGGCGTGCTGGCGGTCGACCCGTCGTCGGTGCGCACCGGGGGCTCGGTGCTCGGCGACAAGACCCGGATGTCGAAGCTCTCGGCCGACCCGGACGCCTACATCCGGCCCTCGCCCAGCGCGGGCACGCTCGGTGGCGTCGCCCGCGCGACCACCCAGGCGATGGTGGTGCTCGAAGCCGCCGGCTTCGACACCGTGCTCGTGGAGACCGTCGGGGTCGGCCAGTCGGAGGTGACCGTCGCGGGGATGGTCGACACCTTCCTGTTCCTCACCCTGGCGCGCACCGGCGACCAGCTGCAGGGCATCAAGCGCGGCATCCTGGAGATCTCCGACGTGATCGCGGTCAACAAGGCCGACGGCGACCGCGAGGCCGAGGCGCGCTCCGCGGCCAAGGAGCTCGCCGGCGCACTGCGCCTCGTGCACTCCTCCGGCGGGGGATGGGTGCCGCCGGTGCTGACCTGCTCCGGGCTGCACGGCGGCGGCGTCCCTGAGGTCTGGGAGGAGGTGCTCGCCCACCGGGAGTCGCTCGGCGAGCCTGGCCTGGCCGACAAGCGCGCCGAGCAGCAGCTCGACTTCACCTGGGCCCTGGTGCGTGACGAGCTCGACCAGCGCCTGCGGCGCTCGCCCGGCGTGCGCGCGATCCGCGACGAGGTCCGCCGCGAGCTGCTCGCCGGCGAGCTCACCGCCCCGGTCGCGGCCGACCGCCTGATCGCGGCGTACGACGAGGACCCGCGACCGACCGACCCGCGACCGAGGTGACCGTGGCGCACACCCGCACGTCCCTGCCAGCCCGGGCCACCGCCGGGCTGCTCGCCCTCGCCCTGCTGACCGCCGGGTGCGGCGGTGACGAGGACGAGGGGGTCACCCCGCTCGCCGAGGACACCCCCTCGTCCTCGCCCTCCTCCGAGGACGCCTCGGCGCCGACGGACCCCTCCGCGTCGACGCCGAGCGAGGAGACCCGGCCCTTCGACGCGAAGGGCAACGACGCGATCCGCGGCACCGTCGAGGCCGAGTCGCCGGAGGAGCAGGCGGTGGCGGACGCCTGGTTCGCCTACTGGGACGCCCGCACCCGCAGCTTCTTCCGCGCCCGCGTCGACCCGCAGCTGGGCCAGGTCGCCGCGGCGGACGCGGCCGCCGACGTGGTCCGCTACGTGCAGTATCTCGAGGACAACAACCTGACGACCGTCGGCGACACCAGGTTCGGCGTGCGCGAGATCGAGGTGAGGGGCGACCGCGCGACCCTGGAGAGCTGTGCGGAGAACAAGTCGCTGGACCGCCGCACCGACGGCAGCGCCGCCGAGCAGCTCCAACCGTTCTTCACCGCCACCGGGCAGCTCACCCGCCGCGGCGGCTCCTGGCGG
The DNA here is from genome assembly GCA_035689885.1 of Marmoricola sp. Lineage (GTDB taxonomy): Bacteria > Actinomycetota > Actinomycetes > Propionibacteriales > Nocardioidaceae > Marmoricola. The sequence continues at coordinate 10,742 of DASSLA010000237.1, forward strand.
GTGGTCTCGCTGACGATCCAGGACTCGCAGGGGTGCGAGGCCTGAGCAGATCTGAGAGGATGCGTCCCGCAATTGGCGTCACGTCCGGTTGGTGACGAGGTTGCATGGGTATGACCTGGAGGACGCCGAGGGGTGTCCTGTCTCGAGCTGGGGGTCCATTCCGATGCGTCACCTGATCCGCGCGCTGGTGGCCGGCGCCGCCACCGCCGCCCTCCTCGCAGCCGCCCCGGCGCACGCCGGCAACGGCGGCACCGAGACCGGCACCGGCTACGGCGCCAAGGTGGAGGTCCACGTGACCGGTGATGTCGACCGTGGCCTGGTCGCCTCCGTCCCCGGCCCGCCGCCGATGTGCTGGTGGGAAGACCTCTCCTCGACCATGCTCGACAGCCAGAAGGTCGACACCTCCGACCCCAAGGCGGTCGAGAAGTACTACTACGAGGAGGTCCGGCCGTGGCTGACCGGCCATGCCGGCACCGGCATCCTGGCGATGCCCACCCCCGAGGACTTCAAGGAGGCGATCCAGCGCGCCAAGGCCGGCGAGGAGATGCGGTGGTACGCCCTGCGCACACGGGACGGCGCGGATCCCGAGGAGATCGCCGAACGCTGCGGTTCGTCACTCACCCAGGGTCCCTACGGCCCGGTTCTGCTGAGCTGGCGCGCGTTCGCCCAGGGTGAGCAGCCGCCGCCGGCCGTCGACGCTGAGGACCTCGCGCACTACGCCTACGAGGTGATGGACCTCGTCGAGCCCGCGCTCGAGTGGAACCCGACGCTGGCCGCGATGAACGACGCCACCTTGGTCAACCTGCCCACCTGGCTGTGGACCGAGGACCCGCAGGCCGTCGAGGAGCGCTCGGTCACCGCCGAGGCCGCCGGTGTCTCCGTCACCGTGACCGCCCAGCCCGACGGCATGACCGTCACCAGCCCGGTCGTCGGCACCGAGTGCAGCGCCGAGCAGGCCCGCACGGCCTGGGCCCGGGGCGTCGACGAGGCATCCGCGTGCGTGATGACCTTCCCGCGCGGCTCCGCCGGGTACGACGGCGGCTTCCCGGTCGACGCCACGACCGGCTGGGACGCCGCCTGGACGAGCAACACCGGCGAGGGCGGGGACCTCGAGGCCAAGGTGGTCAACGCCACCACCACGATCCCGGTCATCGAGGTGCAGTCGCGGGTCAGCGAGATCGGCTGAGCGAGCGCGTGCCCACGCGTCCCACCGGAGTCGTGGTCGCGAGTCGGACGACGACCTCCGGCGGGTAGCCTTGAGCGTCGTGTCCTCCTCGCTCCCACCCTCCTCCGACCTCGCCGGGGCCCGCTCGCTGGTCCTCGCCGAGGTGGACCTGCTCGCCCCAGAGCTGGTGGAGGTGCGCCGGGACCTGCACGCCCACCCGGAGCTGTCCTGGGCCGAGGAGCGCACCACCACGCTGCTGGCCAAACGGCTCGACGAGGCGGGGCTGGTGCCGCGGCTGCTGCCGCGCAGCGGGCTCATCGTCGACATCGGCGACGGACCGGGACCGGTCGTGGCGCTGCGCGCCGACCTCGACGCGCTGCCCGTGGAGGACCGCACCGACGACCCGTGGATGAGCACGGTCACCGGGGTCGCCCACGCCTGCGGCCACGACGTGCACGCCGCCTCGCTGCTCGGTGCGGGCCTGGCGCTCAGCAAGGTCGCCGACCGGCTGCCGGGCCGGGTGCGCCTGGTCTTCCAGCCGGCCGAGGAGATCATGCCCGGGGGAGCGCTGATGTCGATCGAGGCGGGCGCCCTCGACGGGGTCTCGTGGATCTTCGGCCTGCACGCCGACCCGGGCCTCGACGTCGGCACGGTGGGGCTCCGCGAGGGACCCCTGACGGGCGCCGCCGACTCCCTCGACGTGCTGCTCACCGGCCGGGGCGGCCACACCTCCCGCCCGCACCTGACCGAGGACCTCACCTTCGCGCTCGGCAAGCTGGTCACGGAGCTCCCGGCCGTGCTGTCGCGTCGACTCGACCCCCGCGCCGGAGTCAGCGTCGTGTGGGGCGTGGTCCGGGCCGGGTCGGCGGTCAACGTCATCCCGGCGACCGGCCGCGCCGGCGGCACCGTGCGGATGCTCGACGCGGTGGCCTGGGTCGATGCCGAGGAGCTGGTGCGCGACACGATCAGCCAGATCGTCGAGCCGTACGGCGTCGAGGCCTCCGTCACCTACGTCCGCGGGGTCCCGCCGGTGGTCAACGAGCACCGCGCCACCCAGGTCCTCGGCCGGACCGTGGAGGAGGTGCTCGGCGAGGAGCAGCACGTCGCGACCACGCAGAGCCTCGGTGGCGAGGACTTCGCGTGGTACCTCGAGAGCGTTCCCGGGGCGATGGGCCGGCTCGGCACGCGTACGCCGGGTGGCCCGACGTACGACCTCCACCAGGGGGACCTGAGCGTGGACGAAAGGGCCATTTCGGTCGGCGCCAAGGTGCTCGCCGCGGCCGCTCTCCGGGCGTTGGTCACCGAGCGATAACAAAGCGCCGTCGCTGCTGCTTCGCACCCGTCAGGGCGCGAACTCTGATCTAGGGTGTGCCCGCGGGCCCGTTGGTCGGCATCCCACAGATGAAGAAATCCAGGAGGCACCGTGCGCAGAATGGCACGTTCCCTAGCTCTCGTGGCTGCTGCCACGTTGGTGGTCACCGGCTGCGGCCGCGGCGAGGACGGCGGCGGCGACGAGCCCAAGACCGCGGAGCCGGTCGAGGTCGAGTTCCCGCAGCTCAACGAGCCGAACTTCAAGGCCTGCATGGTCTCCGACTCCGGTGGTTTCGACGACAAGTCGTTCAACCAGACCGCCAAGGCCGGCCTCGACAACGCGACGGAGGACTTCAAGGTCCAGCAGTCCGCGGTGCAGTCGAAGGGCGACGCGGACTACGCGCCGAACCTCGCCGCGCTGGTGCGCCAGGAGTGCAACCAGATCACCACGGTCGGCTTCCTCCTCGGTGACGCCACCCTGGCGTCGGCCAAGCAGAACCCCAACATCGACTACTCGATCGTCGACTTCGCCTACTTCGACGAGAAGTCCGGTGAGAACATCGCTCCCGAGAACCTCAAGGGCCTGATCTTCGACACCGCCTCGCCGTCGTTCATGGCCGGTTACCTCGCCGCTGCGCAGTCGAAGTCCGGCTTCGTCGGCACCCTCGGCGGCGCCCCGATCCCGACCGTCACGATCTTCATGGACGGCTTCTGGGAGGGCGTGCAGTACTACAACGAGCAGAAGGACGCCGACGTGAAGGTGGTCGGCTGGGACGAGACCACCCAGAAGGGCTCGTTCACCGGCGACTTCGAGGCCAAGGGCAAGGCCCAGACCACCGCCGCCGGGCTGATCCAGCAGGGCGCCGACGTGATCTTCCCGGTCGCCGGTCCCTCGGGCCTCGGTGCGCTGCAGGCCGCCAAGGAGGCCGGCGCCAAGGCGATCTGGGTCGACACCGACGGCTGCGTCTCGGCCGCGGAGTACTGCGACATCCTGCTGACCTCCGTGGTCAAGGGCATGGACGTCGCCGTGCAGAAGGCGATCCAGGACTCGGTGGAGGGCAAGTTCAGCAACGAGCCCTACGTCGGCAAGCTCGACAACGGTGGCGTCGGCATCGCGCCTTACCACGAGCTCGAGTCGGAGATCTCGGACGAGACCAAGACCGAGATCGACGAGATCCGCGCGAAGCTGCTGGACGGCGAGATCACGATCAAGTCCAAGGCCGTGCCGCAGAGCTGATCGCTCCACTCACGAGGAACGGGGAGGGCGCCTGAGGGCACCCTCCCCGTTCCCATGACAGACTCCGACGTCGAGGAGGGTCCCATGTTGCTCGAGATGCGCGGGCTGACGAAGCGCTTCGGTTCGTTCACCGCGAACGACTCCATCGACCTGGAGATCGCACCGGGGGAGATCCACTGCCTGCTCGGTGAGAACGGCGCCGGCAAGTCCACCCTGATGAACATGCTCTACGGCCTCCTCGAGCCGACGGAGGGCGGCATCTTCATCGACGGCGAGCCGGCCGACTTCGAGAGCCCGGCCGACGCCATCGAGGCGGGCATCGGCATGGTGCACCAGCACTTCATGCTGGTCCCGGTCTTCACCGTCGCCGAGAACGTCATGCTCGGCCGGGAGCAGCTCCGGTCGATGCGTCGGCTCGACCGCAAGGCCGCGGCCGACCGGGTGCGCGAGCTGTCCTCGACGTACCGCCTGCACGTGGAGCCCGAGCCCCTGGTGGAGGACCTTCCCGTCGGCGTGCAGCAGCGCGTGGAGATCCTCAAGGCGCTCGCCAACGACGCGAAGGTGCTGATCCTCGACGAGCCCACGGCGGTGCTCACGCCGCAGGAGACCGACGAGCTGATGGACATCATGCGCTCGCTGAAGGAGCGCGGCACCTCGATCATCTTCATCACCCACAAGCTGCGCGAGGTCAAGGCGATCGGCGACCGGATCACCGTCATCCGGCGCGGCAAGGTCGTCGGCACCGCACCGCCCACCGCCTCGGAGGCCGAGCTGGCCGAGATGATGGTCGGCCGGGCGGTCAAGCTCAAGGTCGACAAGGCGCCGGCCAAGCCCGGTGCCGACGTGCTCGAGGTCCGCAACGCCACCGTGATCGACGCACGCGGTACGACCGTCGTCGACGACGTCTCCTTCACCGCCCGCGCCGGCGAGGTGCTCGCCATCGCCGGGGTGCAGGGCAACGGCCAGACCGAGCTGATCAAGATGCTGATGGGCCTGATCGAGCCGACCACCGGCGAGGTGCTGCTCGACGGCAACGACATCGGTGACTACGACCCGCGGCGCAGCCTCGAGGCCGGCATCGGCTACATCCCGGAGGACCGCGCCCACGACGGCTACGTCGGCTCGTTCGGCGTGCACGAGAACCTCGTGCTCGACCTGTTCCGCCAGCCGGAGTTCTCCTCACGCGGCGTGCTGCGCCTCGACGAGATCGCGAGGAACGCCAGGTCGCGGGTCGAGGAGTTCGACATCCGCACCGAGACGCCCACCAGCAGCCTGGACTCGCTCTCCGGCGGCAACCAGCAGAAGGTCGTCGTCGCCCGCGAGCTGTCCCGGCCGTTGAAGGTGCTGATCGCCTCCCAGCCGACGCGCGGCGTCGACGTCGGGTCGATCGAGTTCATCCACAAGCGGATCATCGAGGAGCGCGACCGCGGCACTGCCGTGATCATCGTCTCCACCGAGCTCGACGAGGTCTTCGCCCTCGCCGACCGGATCGCCGTGATGTACGACGGCCGCATCGTCGACGTCGTCAGTCCCGACATCGAGCGCGAGGAGATCGGCCTGCTGATGGCCGGTGGAGGTGTCCATGCCTGAGGTGCAGCAGGTCGAGCCCCCTGAGGGCAAGGAAGCGACGCTGCGTACGCAGCCCAAGTGGATGGACTGGCTGCCCACCGTCCGGATGACCCTGCTCTCGATCCTGGTCGCGCTGGTCTTCGGCGCGATCCTGATCGCGATCAGTGACGACCGCGTGGTCGGCGCCGCCAGCTTCGGCGACGCGATCACCGGCCTCGGCCAGGCGGTCGGTGGCTCCTACTGGGCCATGCTCACCGGCGCCGTCGGCGGGTGGGACGCCATCGCCGACACGCTCGTGAAGGCAGCGCCGCTGATCTGCGCGGGTCTCGGCGTGACGCTGGCGTTCCGTGCGGGCCTGTTCAACATCGGTGGCCAGGGACAGCTGGTCCTCGGCGCCATCTTCGCCGGCTACGTGGGCTTCGCGATGGATCTGCCTCCCGGCATCCACCTGGTGGTGGCGGTGATCGCGGCCGGGATCGGTGGCGCGCTGTGGGGCGCCATTCCGGGCCTGCTCAAGGCGAAGACCGGCGCGCACGAGGTGATCACCACGATCATGCTCAACTACGTCGCCGCGAGCCTGCTGCTCTACCTGCTCTCCAACGTCAACGCCTTCCAGCGCGAGGGACAGCTCAACCCGCGGTCGCACCCGGTGGACACCACCGCGACGTTCCCGACGATCTTCTCGGTGCACACCGGTGTGCTCGCCGCCATGGTCCTGACCGCCGTCGTGTGGTGGGTGCTGGAGCGGACCACGCTGGGCTTCGAGATGAAGGCGGCCGGCGCCAACCCCGACGCCGCCCGGACGGCCGGGATGAACGTGCAGCGGCTCTACGTCTACGCGATGACCCTCGCCGGGCTGCTGGCCGGACTGGCGGCAGCGATGACCGTGCTGGGGCAGCGGCTCTCGCTGACCACCTCGGTCGCCGGCTCGCTGGGCTTCGACGCGATCACGGTCGCCCTGCTGGGGCGGGCCACCCCGCTCGGCACCCTGCTGGCCGGCCTGCTCTTCGGTGCCCTCGACGCCGGTGGCGTGCAGATGCAGGCGGGCGAGGGGACACCGATCCAGCTCACCGAGGTGATCAAGGCGCTGATCGTGCTGTTCGTCGCCGCGCCCGCCGTGGTGCGCAGCATGTTGCACTTCAAGGCGCGTCGTGACCACGGAGAGACGACCATGGCCGCGAAGGGATGGGGCGGATGAGTCAGGCCGTGCAGGAACGCGTCGTGGATCACCACCACGAGGTCCGGGACCCTCACGAGCGGCGCCGCCGGATCAAGTCGGTGGTCGTGCTGGGCATCGCTCTCGCCCTGCTCGTGTGGTTCGCGCTCGACGCCGAGTCGGACACCGTCACCTACGTCCTCGGCGACCGGGTGTCCCGGGAGTTCCCACCCCAGGAGCTCGCCGCGGGCCCCGTGGCCTGGGGCTGCGTCGTGGTGCTCGCGATCGCCGTGGTGCTGGCCGCGCTCAACCTGCTGCGCCGGCAGGCGGTCGCCGTACCGGTGTTCATCGTCTCCGGGCTCGCCTTCTACCTCGGGTTCATGGTCTGGGAGTTCCGCGACCAGGGCGGTGCCTTCCAGGCCGCGATCAGCAACCCGCTCCCGGGCACGGTCGCGATCGCGACGCCGCTGATCCTGGGTGCGCTGGCCGGCGTGATGTGCGAGCGCGCGGGCGTCATCAACATCGCGATCGAGGGCCAGTTCCTCGCCGGCGCCTTCTTCGCCGCGGTGTTCGCCAGCCTCGTCTTCGACGCCTACATCGGGCTGGTCGCCGCGATCGTCGGCGGAGTGCTGCTCGCGGTGCTGCTGGCGCTGTTCGGGATCAACTACCAGGTCAACCAGGTGGTCGTCGGTGTCGTGCTGGTGGCCTTCGCCGCAGGCCTGACGGCGTTCCTGAACAACCAGATCCCCGAGAGCGGCAAGTGGAAGGAATACCTCAACCAGCCGCCGATCCTGGAGAAGATCGCCATCCCGGGCCTCTCCGACATCCCCATCGTCGGGGTCGCGTTGTTCACGCAGACCGCGCTGGTCTACCTGATGTACGTGATCATCGTGCTGGTGCCGTTCGTGCTCTACCAGACCCGCTGGGGCCTGCGCGTGCGCTCGGTCGGTGAGCACCCCAAGGCCGCCGACACCGTGGGCATCCGGGTCAACCGGATCCGGTGGCAGGCCGTTCTCGTCGGGGGAGGCCTGGCGGGGCTGGGTGGTGCCTACTTCACCGTGGGCTCCTCGGGCTCGTTCGACCAGGACATCTCCAACGGCCAGGGGTTCATCGCGCTCGCAGCGGTGATCATGGGCCGCTGGCACCCGGTCGGGGCCACCCTCGCGGCGATCTTCTTCGGGTTCATGTGGAACCTGCAGAACCAGGTCGGCCTGGTCGGCAAGGTGCCGCCGGAGTTCCTCGGTGCAGCGCCCTACCTGGCCACCATCATCGCCGTCGCCGGCTTCGTCGGCCGGGTGCGCCCGCCCGCCGCCGACGGCGAGCCCTACGTGAAGGGCTGAGCCGTGACCGTCGAGGCGCCGGACTGGGAGGCGCTCACCGAGCAGGCGCGCCAGGCGATGAAACACGCCTACGCGCCCTACTCCGGCTACCCGGTGGGCGCCGCCGCCCGCGTCGAGGACGGCCGCACCGTGGCCGGCTGCAACGTGGAGAACGCGGCGTACGGCGTCGTCCTGTGCGCCGAGTGCGGCCTGGTCTCCCAGCTGCACCTGACCGGCGGCGGCCGGCTGACCCACTTCGTCTGCGTCGACGGGGAGGGGCGGCTGCTGATGCCGTGCGGACGCTGCCGCCAGCTGCTGTGGGAGAACGGCGGCCCCGGCCTCCAGCTGCTCACCCCGTCCGGCGTCCGCACGATGTCCGACGTGCTGCCCGACGCCTTCGGCCCCGAGGACCTGGCCCGGCACGAGGAGGCCGGGCACGAGGAGGCCCAGGGTGAGGAGGCCCAGGGTGAGTGAACGGCACGACGCGGTCGAGGTGATCATCGCCAAGCGCGACGGCGCGGCGCTCACCGACAGCCAGATCGACTGGGTGATCGACGCCTACACCCGAGGCGAGGTGGCCGACGAGCAGATGTCCGCGCTCGCGATGGCGATCCTGCTCAACGGGATGGACCGGCGCGAGATCTCCCGGTGGACCGCGGCGATGATCGCCAGCGGGGAGCGGATGGACTTCTCCGCGCTGTCGCGGCCGACCGCTGACAAGCACTCCACCGGCGGAGTGGGTGACAAGATCACCCTGCCGCTGGCCCCGCTCGTGGCCGCCTGCGGCGTCGCGGTTCCGCAGCTCTCCGGGCGCGGGCTCGGGCACACGGGCGGCACCCTCGACAAGCTCGAGTCGATCCCCGGGTGGCAGGCCTCGCTCGACAACGACGCGATGCTGCGCCAGCTCGAGGAGGTCGGGGCGGTGATCTGCGCGGCCGGCACCGGGCTCGCCCCGGCGGACAAGAAGCTCTACGCGCTGCGCGACGTGACCGGCACGGTCGAGGCGATCCCGCTGATCGCCTCCTCGATCATGAGCAAGAAGATCGCCGAGGGCACCGGTGCGCTGGTTCTCGACGTGAAGGTCGGCACCGGCGCGTTCATGAAGGACCTGGACACCGCGCGCGAGCTCGCCGAGACCATGGTGGCGCTGGGCACCGATGCCGGCGTGCGCACCGTCGCGCTGCTGACCGACATGTCGACGCCGCTGGGTCGCACGGCCGGCAACGCGCTGGAGGTGCGCGAGTCGGTGGAGGTGCTCGAGGGTGGCGGCCCTGCGGACGTCGTCGAGCTCAGCCTCGCGCTGGCCCGCGAGATGCTGGCGGGCGCGGGTCGCGAGGACGTCGACCCCGCCGAGGTGCTCGCCGGGGGCAAGGCGATGGACGTGTGGAAGGCGATGATCGCGGCCCAGGGCGGCGACCCGGACGCGCCGCTGCCCACGGCCAGGGAGACCCACGTGGTCACCGCGCCGTCCACGGGCGTGCTCACCCGCCTCGACGCGATGGCGGTGGGGATGGCCGCATGGCGCCTCGGCGCCGGCCGGGCCACCCAGGGTGCCGCCGTGCAGGCCGGAGCGGGTGTCGAGTGGCATGCCCGCCCGGGGGAGGAGGTGCGGGCAGGGGAGCCGCTGCTCACCCTGCACACCGACGAGCCGGACCGTTTCGAGCGCGCGCTCGAGTCGCTGGAGCGCGGCTACGAGGTGGCACCCAGCGGCACGGCGTACGACGCGACGCCGCTGGTCCACGACCGCATCAGCTGAGCAGCAGCACCACGGTCTCGGCGACGCAGGCAGGCTTGTCGACGCCCTCGATCTCGACGACGTAGCGGGTGATCATCTGCTTGCCCGCCGGGACGTCGCTGAGGTCGGCGATCGTCACCGTGCCGCGGATCCGTGAG
>DASSLA010000238.1:0-4077 GCA_035689885.1 Marmoricola sp.
GTAGCCCGCGTCGAGGATCGCCGGCCACGCGGCGAGGAACGAGTCGGCCTCCGCCTCGGTGAGCACCAGGGGAGCGGCGAGCCGGATGCGCTCCGGGGTCGGGTTGTTCACGATGAAGCCGGCGGCGAGCGCGGCGGCGAACACCTCGGCCGCGGCCGCCTCGGTGAGGTCGAGGCCGATCAGCAGCCCGGCTCCGCGGACCTCGGTGACCCGGTCGTCCCTGAGCAGGCCGGCGCGGAGGTGCTCCCCCAGCGCCGTCACGTGCTCGAGCAGGCCCTCGGACTCGATGGTGTCGATCACCGCGAGCGCGGCGGCGCACGCGACCGGGTTGCCGCCGAAGGTGGTGCCGTGGCTGCCGGGCTGGAGCAGGTCGCCGGCCGGGCCGGTCGCGATGCACGCGCCGATGGGGAAGCCGCCGGCCAGGCCCTTGGCCACGGTCACGATGTCGGCCGGCTCGGGCAGCGGGTCGGCGACCTCGGGGTTCTGGTGCGCGAACCAGGCGCCGGTGCGGCCGACCCCGGTCTGGATCTCGTCGAGCCACAGCAGCGCGCCGTGCTGGCTGGTGAGCTGCCGCGCGGTTGCCAGGTAGTCCCGGGGCGGCGCGACCACACCGGCCTCGCCCTGCAGGGGCTCCAGCACCACGGCCGCGGTCTCGTCGGTGACGGCGGCGGCGAGCGCCTCCGCGTCGCCGTACGGGACGAAGGTGACACCACCCGGGAGCGGCTCGAACGGCTCGCGGTAGGCGGCCTTGGAGGTCAGCGCGAGCGACCCCATCGTGCGCCCGTGGAACGCGCCGTCGGTGGCGACAACGTGGGTGCGCCCGGTGCGGCGGGTGAGCTTGAGAGCGGCCTCGTTGGCCTCCGCGCCGGAGTTGGCGAAGAAGACCTTGCCGCCGACCGCACTGCCCGGGCCGACGCCGAGCAGGTCGAGGAGCCGCTCGGCGAGAGTGACCTGGGGCTCGGTGGCGAAGAAGTTCGAGACGTGACCGAGAGTGCCCAGCTGCTGGGTGACGGCCTCGACGAGGGCGGGGTGGCCGTGGCCGAGCGCGTTGACCGCAATGCCACCGAGCAGGTCGAGGTAGGCCTTGCCGTCCTCGTCCCAGACGGTGGAGCCCTTCCCGCGGGTGAGCACCATCTTGGGCGGGCCGAAGGTGTTCATCAGCGCCGCGGCGTAGCGGCCGGCGAGGTCGGTCATCAGGAGTCCTCCCCCTTGTCGTAGGCCTTGCGCAGGCGGGTCTCGACGCCCGGGAGCACCTGGGTGCCGACGCCCTCGGCGGTGAAGAGCTCGAGCAGGACGGCGTGCGGCTCGCGCCCGTCGACCACGGTCGCGCGCGGGACGCCGCCGGTGACCGCGTCGTAGCAGGCCTGCATCTTGGGCACCATCCCGCTGTCGAGGGTCGGCATCAGCTCGGCGAGGCTCTCCGGGCTGATCTCCTGGATCACGTCGTCGCTGTCCGGCCAGTCGCGGTAGAGACCCTCGACGTCGGTGAGGACCATCAGCTTCTCCGCGCCCAGCGCGACCGCGAGCGCCGCGGCCGCGGTGTCCGCGTTGACGTTGTGCACCACGCCGTGGTCGTCGGGAGCGACGCTGGAGATCACCGGGATCCGGCCGGACTCGACGAGGTCGTCGACCGCCTCGGGACGCACCCGGGACACCTCGCCGACCAGCCCGAGGTCGACCTCCTCGCCGTCGACGACGGTGTTGGTCGCCTTGGCGGTGAACAGTCCGGCGTCCTCGCCGGAAAGGCCGACGGCGATGTGGCCGTGCTCGTTGATCAGACCGACCAGCTCGCGTTGCACCTTGCCGACCAGCACCATCCGGACGACGTCCATCGCCTCCGGCGTGGTGACGCGCAGCCCACCCTTGAACTCCGACTCGATGCCGAGCCGGTCGAGCATCGTGGAGATCTGCGGCCCGCCCCCGTGCACGACCACAGGCTTGAACCCGGCGAAGCGCAGGAACGCGATGTCCTCGGCAAACGCCTTCTTGAGCTCGTCGTCGATCATCGCGTTGCCGCCGTACTTCACCACGACGACCTTGCCGTGGTACTTCATCAGCCACGGCAGCGCCCCGGCCAGGGTCTCGGCGGGGTGGATCGAAGGCTTCTTGCTCATCGGGGATCCCTCGCTCATGAGGAGTAGGCGCTGTTCTCGTGGACGTAGGCGTGGGTGAGGTCGTTGGTCCACACGGTGGCCCGCTCGGTGCCGGCCTTGAGGTCGATGGTCACGCTGACCTCGCGGCCGGACAGGTCGACCTTGCCCGGGTCCTCGGCAGGGGTGGACTGCCGGCACACCCACACACCGTTCATCGCCACGTCCAGGTCGGCCGGGTCGAAGGCGGCCTGGGTGGTGCCGATGCTGGCGAGCACGCGCCCCCAGTTGGGGTCCTTGCCGAACACCGCGGCCTTGAACAGGTTGCTGCGGGCCACGCTGCGCCCGACCTCCACGGCCTCGGCCTCCGTGGCCGCATGCAGCACGGTGATGGCGATCTCGTGGTCGGCACCCTCAGCGTCCTTGAGCAGCTGCGTCGCCAGGTCGGTGCAGGCCTGGGTGAGCGCGTCGGTGAAGTCGGCCGGGGTCGGCGTCACTCCGCTCGCCCCGCTCGCCATCACGGTCACGGTGTCGTTGGTCGACATGCACCCGTCGGAGTCGAGCCGGTCGAAGCTGGCGGCGGTCGCGGCCCGGAGCGCGGTGTCGAGGTCGGCGGCCGGCACGACCGCGTCCGTGGTGAGTACGACGAGCATGGTGGCCAGCTGGGGCGCGAGCATCCCGGCCCCCTTGGCCATCCCGCCGATCGACCAGCCGTTGCCCTCGACGACGACCTGCTTGCTCACCGAGTCGGTGGTCATGATCGCGTGCGCGGCGTCGTCCCCGCCTTCCGGCGTGAGAGCCGCCACCGCGTCGTCCACGCCCTGCAGGAGGTTCTCCCGCGGGTTGGTCAGTCCGATCAGCCCGGTGGAGCACACCACCACGTCGCCGGCGCCGATGCCGAGCCGCTCGGCCACCCGCTCGGCCACCGCGTGAGTGGTTTGGAAGCCCTCGGCGCCGGTGTAGCAGTTCGCGCCGCCGGAGTTGAGCACCACGGCACGCACGGTGCCGTCCTTGACGACCTCCTGGCTCCACAGGATGGGGTTGGCCTTGCAGCGGTTGGCGGTGAAGACCGAAGCCGAGTCGAAGTTGGGTCCCTGGGCGACGACCAGGGCGACGTCCTTGCCGCCGCTGTTCTTGAGTCCGGCCTCGACGCCGGCCGCGGTGAAGCCGCGGGGGTGGGTGACGCTCACTGGGCTTGCTCCTGTGGGGTGACGGGGACGGCGGGGACGACCTGGTGCCCGGATCGTCGCCACTCCTCCGCGGCGCGATCGGCGTCGCCGAGCGGGACCAGCACCCAGTCGGTGTCGAAGGTGGAGATGGTGAACACGCTGATACCCACGTCCGCGAGGGGCTGCAGCAGCGAGGCGAGCACGCCGGTGAGCCCGAAGTCGAGCGGACCCTGCACCGCGAACGCCGTGAAGGGGCCCTGCTGGCGGGCCTTGCGCGGGACGCTCCGGGACGCGCACACGAGGCTGGTCTCACGCGCTGTCGCGGTGATCGAGAACAGCGAGGACGACTCCGCCCACGCGGGCACCTCGGCGCCCGGGCCGAGCCGGACCACCGTCAGCTTCTCCGGGAACTGCTCCAGGGTGAGCTCGGGCGAGCTGCTCGGGTCGCTCACGGCGCGAGACCCACCGTGCTGAGCCCGGTCTGCTCGGGCAGTCCGAGGGCGAGGTTCATGCACTGCACGGCCGCGCCACCGGTGCCCTTGGCGAGGTTGTCGACCGCACCGACCGCGACGAGTCGTCCGGCCGCCTCGTCGAGCGTCACCTGCAGGTGCACGCTGTTGGAGCCGGTCACCGCCTTGGTGGTGGGCCACTGCCCCTCGGGCAACAGGTGCACGAACGGCTCGTCGCCGTACAGCTTCTCGTAGGCGGCGCGCAGATCGCCGGCGGTGACGCCGTCCTTCACCGCGGCGCTCGCGGTGGCCAGGATGCCGCGCGGCATCAGCACGAGCAGCGGCGTGAAGCTGACCCGGACCTCCTCA
>DASSLA010000239.1:0-24120 GCA_035689885.1 Marmoricola sp.
AGGGTCCGGCAACGAGCTGGACCAGGGCGGAGACCACGTCGAAGTCCAGCGAGCGGGGGTATACCTGGCCGACGCTGGTCAGCACGTGCTCGAAGCCGAGGTGCTCGGCCACCCGGTCCTCGAGCTCGGCGAAGCGCTCGGCGGAGCCGCCGAGCAGGTCGAGCATGTCCTGGCCGGTGCCCATCGGCCCCTTGATGCCGCGCAGCGGGTAGCGGGCGAGCAGGTCGTCGAGCCGTTGCAGCGCCACCAACATCTCGTCGGCGACGGTGGCGAACCGTTTGCCCATCGTGGTCGCCTGTGCGGCGACGTTGTGCGAGCGCCCGGCCATCACCAGCGACTCGTGCTCCGCCGCGAGCCGCGCCAGCCGGGCCAGCGTGGCGAGCACCCGGGTGCGGACCAGCTCGAGCGAGGCACGCACCTGGAGCTGCTCGACGTTCTCGGTGAGGTCGCGGGACGTCATCCCCTTGTGCACGTGCTCGTGCCCGGCGAGCGCGCAGAACTCCTCGATCCGGGCCTTCACGTCGTGCCGGGTGACCCGCTCCCGGGCCGCGATCGCGGCGAGGTCGACCTTCTCCACGACCGCCTCGTAGTCCTCGATCACCCCGTCGGGCACGTCGACCCCGAGGTCCTTCTGCGCCCGCAGCACCGCCAGCCACAGGCGCCGCTCCAGGACGATCTTGTGCTCCGGCGACCAGATCTCCGCGAGGTCCGCTCCGGCGTACCGGGTGGCGAGGACGTTGGGGACGGTCACGCGATCTCCTCACGATCCTGGGTGCGCTCCGGGGAGTTTCGCCGGGCGCTCTGGACGCACCGATTCTCCCACGCGGGGAGGCGCGTCCCAGCGGCGGTGAGTGCTCGTGGACGGCTGTGGGCCGACTGCCGGGCCGGGCACCACGGCGTCCACGCCCGGGCGCCTAGGTCGACGGCAGGTGCCTGGCGATGTCGGTGCGCCACTGGGCGCCGTCGAAGCTGATCGAGTTGACGCCCTCGTAGGCCTTGGCGCGGGCGTCGGCGACGTCGGCGCCGACGGCGGTGACCGCGAGGACCCGACCGCCGGCGGTGACCAGGCGGCCGTCCGGGGCGGCGGTGCCGGCGTGGATGACGTCGACGTCCGGCTCCCTCTCGAGGGTCTCGGTGCCGACGATCAGGTCGCCCTTGCTGGAGGACTCGGGATAGCCGGCGCTGGCCATCACCACGGCGACGGCCGCGCCCTTCTTCCAGCGGGGCGGGTCGACCTGGTCGAGCGTGCCGTCGGCGGCAGTCTTGAGCAGCTGCGCGAGCGGGGAGTCGAGCAGGGCCATCAGGGGCTGGGTCTCGGGGTCCCCGAAGCGGGCGTTGAACTCGACCACCCGGAGTCCGCGCGAGGTGAGCGCGAGGCCGGCGTAGAGCAGGCCGGCGAACGGGGTGCCGCGTCGGGCCATCTCGTCGACCGTGGGCTGCAGCACGCGCGCCAGCACGTCGGCGACCAGGTCCACGGGCGCCCACGGGAGTGGGGTGTAGGCACCCATGCCCCCGGTGTTGGGACCCTTGTCACCGTCGAAGATGCGCTTGAAGTCCTGGGCCGGCTGCAACGGGTAGACAGTGGTGCCGTCGGTGATGGCGAAGAGGGAGACCTCGGGGCCGTCGAGGAACTCCTCGATCACCACGCGCTCGCAGGCCGCGGCGTGGGCGGCGGCCTCCGCACGGTCCCCGGTGACGACGACGCCCTTGCCGGCGGCGAGGCCGTCGTCCTTGACCACGTACGGCGGGCCGAAGGCGTCGAGCGCCGCGTCGACCTCCTCGGGGCTGGTGCAGACGTAGGCCATCGCGGTCGGCACCCCGGCCGCGGCCATCACGTCCTTGGCGAAGGCCTTGGAGCCCTCCAGCTCAGCGGCAGCGCGGCTGGGACCGAAGCAGCTGATCCCCCGCTCGCGCACCACGTCGGCCACCCCCGCGACCAGCGGGGCCTCGGGACCGATGACCACCAGGTCTACGCCGAGGGATGCGGCGAGGTCAGCGACCGCGGTGCCGTCCAGCGGGTCGACGTCGTGCAGCGTGGCGCACCCCTCGATGCCCGGGTTGCCCGGGGCCGCGTGCACCTCGGTGACCTCGGGGTCGCGCGCGAGGGCCAGGGCCAGGGCGTGCTCGCGGCCGCCGCCACCGATCACGAGGGTCTTCACGGTCGCCGACTCTAGCGACGCACCGGTCCGGCGATGTTGCGGGTCAGCGGCGCACCCGCGCCTCGTAGGCGGCGCGCTGGGACTCGTCGCGGTCGGCCAGCACCCGGTCGGCCCGGAAGGCACGCCCGATGGCGTCCTGCGCCCGACGCGGCAGCAGGCCGGTCGTCCTCGTCATCGCCTGCACGTAGCGCGGCACCCAGAGCTCGGGCCGCGGGCGCTGCAGCGCGTCGAGGATCACCTCGGCGACGTCCTCGGGGTTCACCGCCTTGACCCCCCGCGCCGCGGGGACGCCGGCGGCGAGCTCGGTGCGGACGACGGTCGGCAGCACCACGGTCACGTCGACGCCCTGCGGCGCGAGCTCGGCGCGGGTGGCCTCGCTGAAGCCGACGGCGGCGAACTTGGAGGCGGAGTACGTCGCACCGTCGGCCACGGCCAGCCGCCCGACGGCCGAGGCGACGTTGACGATGTGGCCGTGGCCGCGCTCGACCATGCCGGGGGCGACGGCCTTCGTGCCGTTGATGATCCCGTGGACGTTCACGTCGATGATCGCCCTGGCCACGGAGTCGGGCTCCTTGAGCACCGAGCCGAGCGGCATGATCCCGGCGTTGTTGACCAGCACGTCGACCGGCCCGGCCTCGGCGGTCCGAGCGAGGAACTCGCGCCAGGACGACGGGTCGCTGACGTCGAGTCGCCCGGCCACAGCGCCGCCCCCGACCCGGTCGGCTACCGCGCGGGCGAGGTCCTCGTCGAGGTCACCGAGCACAACGCGGGCGCCGTGACGGCCGAGCAGCTCGGCGGTCGCGGCCCCGATCCCGCGGGCTGCGCCGGTGATCAGCACGGTCAGGTTGCTCACGTCGCGCCTCGGTCGACGACGGGGCTTGGGGAGGGGGCTCATGCGGCGGTCCTTTCTCGCGGGCTCGGGGATCCAGGTCGTCAGTCGTCGACGACGACGGTCTGCTCCCGGCCGGGTCCGACGCCCACGGCCCAGAACGGCGTGGAGGACATCTCCTCGAGCGTCCGCACGTAGGACTGCGCATTCTTCGGCAGGTCGGCGAACTTGCGGCACCCGGAGATGTCCTCGCCCCACCCGTCGAGGAACTCGTAGACCGGCTTCGCGTGGTGGAACTCGGTCTGGGTCATCGGCATCTCGTCGGTGCGCTCGCCGTCGACCTCGTAGGCGACGCAGACCGGGATCCGCTCCCACGCGCTGAGCACGTCGAGCTTGGTCATGAAGAACTCGGTGAGCCCGTTGACCCGGGCGGAGTAGCGCGCGATGACCGCGTCGTACCAACCGCAGCGACGGGCCCGGCCGGTCGAGACGCCGATCTCGCCGCCGATCTCCCAGAGCTTCTCGCCGTCCTCGTCGAACAGCTCGGTCGGGAACGGCCCGGACCCGACGCGGGTTGTGTATGCCTTGATCACCCCGATGATGCGGTCGATCCGCTTCGGGCCGATGCCGGCGCCGGTGCACACGCCTCCGGCGACCGGGTTGCTGCTCGTCACGAAGGGGTAGGTGCCGTGGTCGACGTCGAGCATCGTTGCCTGGGCTCCCTCGAAGAGCACCGTCTTGTCCTCGTCGAGCGCGCGGTTCAGCAGCAGTGAGGTGTCAGCGACCATCGGCTGCATCCGCTCGGCGTACGACAGCAGCTCCTCGGCCACCTCGTCGACGGTGATCGCGCGGCGGTTGTAGACCTTGGTGAGCAGGTGGTTCTTGGTCTCCAGCGCCGCCTCGACCTTCTCGCGCAGGATGCCCTCGTCGAAGAGGTCGGCGACGCGGATCCCGATCCGGTTGATCTTGTCGGCGTACGCCGGGCCGATGCCGCGCCCGGTGGTGCCGATCTTGTTCTTGCCGAGGAAGCGCTCGGTGACCTTGTCGATCGTCGAGTGGTACGACGCGATCACGTGCGCGTTGGAGCTGACCACGAGCCGGCCCATCCGCACCTTGCGCTCGGTCAGCGCGTCGAGCTCACGGAACAACGCCTCCGGCGAGACCACCACGCCGTTGGCGATCACCGAGGTGCAGCTGGGCGTGAGGATGCTGCTCGGCAGCAGGTGGGTGGCGAACTTCTCGCCGTTGACCACGATGGTGTGGCCGGCGTTGTGACCACCGCTGGTGCGCACGCAGACGTCGATGGAGTGGTCGGTGGTGAGCAGGTCAGTGGCCTTGCCCTTGCCCTCGTCGCCCCACTGGGCTCCGAGTACCACGATCCCGGGCATGTGCTCTCCTCCGACGTCCGGATCCGACCGGGCACGCTACCAAGGCGCCCCCCTAGGCTGTCGACGTGGAACCACTCCTGCTGATCACCAACACCGACGCCGGGAGCGCCCAGGACGCGGCGCTCGAGCAGGCGCTCGCGGTGTTGCGCGAGCGCACCGACGTCGAGGTCGCCGCGACGTCGAACCCGGGCGAGCTCGACGGTGTCCTGCACCGCGCCGGGTCCCGCACGGTGGTGATCGCCGGGGGCGACGGCAGCGTGCACGCCGTGATCAAGGCGCTGCACCGCCGCAACGACCTCGCCAACACGACCCTCGCGCTGATCCCGCTGGGCACCGGCAACGACTTCGCGCGCACCCTCGAGATCCCGCTCGACCCCGCGGAGTCGGCGGCCGCGCTGCTCGAGGGCGCCCCGCGGCGGATGGACCTGATCGTCGACGAGCTCGGCGGCGTCGTGGTCAACAACGTGCACGCCGGGGCGAGCGCCCAGGCCAGCCGGCACGGCGCGCAGTGGAAGAAGCGGCTCGGCCGCTTCGGCATCGGCATCCTCGGCTACCCCCTCGGTGCGGCCGTCGCGGCGGTCAAGCCGCCGTTCGTGCGGCTGCGCATCGAGGCCGACGGCGAGGTCATCTCCGACATGGACCAGCACGTGCTGATGGTCTCGATCGGCAACGGCGCCAGCGTGGGCGGCGGCACCGAGCTCAACCCCGACGCCGACCCCGGCGACGGCAAGCTCGACGTGATGGTCTCGCTCGCCACCGGACCGGCCAGCAGGTTCGGCTTCGCGTGGCGGTTGCGCAACGCAGAGCACCCCGAGCGTGACGACGTGATCACGGTGCGCGCCACCCAGGTCACCGTCAGCGGCGAGAAGTTCTACCTCGCCGCCGACGGTGAGCTCGAAGGCCCGGAGCGGCGTCGCTCCTGGCGCCTCGAGCGGGGTGCCTACTCGATGGTGGTGCCGCGCGCCACCAGGTCCTTCTCGACCCGCGGGTCGTCGGAGTCCGCGAAGTAGTCCCGCGGCACCGTCTCGTCGCGACCGTTGGACACCTTCGTGGCGTTGAGGATCGCCGACAGCACGACCGCGATCACCATGTTGATCGCGAACGCCGTCAGCGCGATGTAGCCCATGTCGCCGATGCCGGGAATGGCCGCGAGCGAGCCACCGAAGTGCTTGCCGGTGACCGGGTTGACCACGTCGTACGCCGCCCAGGTGCCGTAGACCATGCCGACCGCCCAGCCGACGAGCAGCCCCCACCGGTGGAACCACCGCGTGTAGAGGCTGAACACGATCGCCGGGAAGGTCTGCAGGATCCAGATCCCGCCGAGCAGCTGGAAGTTGATCGCGTTCTGCTTGTCCAGCGTCAGCACGAAGACGAGCGCGAACGCCTTGACCAGCAGCGACATCAGCTTGGAGACCTTCGCCTCCTCGGCGTGGGTCGCGCTCGGCTTGATCCACTCCTTGTAGATGTTGCGGGTGAACGTGTTGGCCGCTGCGATCGACATGATCGCCGCCGGCACCAGCGCACCGATCGCCACCGCGGCGAAGGCCACGCCCGCGAACCAGCTCGGGAAGGCGTCCTCGAACAGCTGCGGGACGACGAGCTGCGGGTTGGGCTCGCCGTCGACGCCGATCGGCTCGGTGCCGGCCGCGAT
The DNA here is from genome assembly GCA_035689885.1 of Marmoricola sp. Taxonomy (GTDB): domain Bacteria; phylum Actinomycetota; class Actinomycetes; order Propionibacteriales; family Nocardioidaceae; genus Marmoricola. Next base: position 6,028 of record DASSLA010000239.1, read on the forward strand.
CGCCACCCAGCCGAGAAGGGCCAGCAGCCCCAGCACGAACGAGTACGCCGGCAGGATCGAGGCGTTCCGCCGGATCGTCGTACGACTCTCCGAGGAGAGCGTCGCCGTGACCGAGTGCGGATACATGAACAGCGCCAACGCCGACCCCAGGGCGAGCGTGGCGTAGGCCCACATCTGGTCGGCCGCGGGGATGAACGCTCCGTTGGGCTTGCCGGTGGCCTCGTTGGTCGCCGCCATCTTCTGCTCGGCCGCGCCGAAGATCGCCTCCCAGCCGCCGAACTTCGAGGGCAGGTAGATCACCGCGACGATGATGACGAGATAGATCAGCGCGTCCTTGACGAAGGCGATGACCGCCGGCGCCCGGAGGCCCGAGGTGTAGGTGTAGGCCGCGAGCAGCACGAACGCAATCAGCAGCGGCGCGTCCTTGACCAGCCAGTTGTCGCCGCCGCCGAGGCCGACGACGTCGAGGACGGCCTGGATGCCGACCAGCTGCAGGGCGATGTAGGGCATGGTCGCCAGGAAGCCGGTGACCGCCACGGCGAGCGAGAGCACCCGGGAGTCGTAGCGCCCGCGCACGAAGTCGGCGGTGGTCACGTAGCCGTGCCGGTGGCTCACCGACCACAGTCGCGCCATGAAGATGAAGATGATCGGGTAGAGCACGATCGTGTAGGGGACCGCGAAGAACCCGGCCACCGACCCCATCGCGAACATCGCAGCGGGCACGGCGATGAAGGTGTACGCCGTGTAGAGGTCCCCGCCGAGCAGGAACCACGTGATCCAGGTGCCGAACTTGCGGCCGCCCAGCCCCCACTCGTCGAGCGACTCGAGGTGGTCGCCGCGCTTGAAGCGGGTGGCCATGAAGCCCAGGACCGTGACGACGACGAACAGCAGCACGAGCACGGCGAAGGCGACCCAGTCGAGACCGCCTGCCGCCAGCGGCTTCACTGCTTCCTCGCAGCCAGGACGAGCCGGTGCGCGGCATAGGTCATGCCCGCGCACAGGAACACCCAGAGGAACTGGTACCAGAAGAAGAACGGGATCCCCCACAGCCGTGGGGTCTCCCGTGCGTAGCTGCCGACCCACATCAGGGCGATGACCGGGATCAGCAGGAGGATGCCGGCGATGACCAGCAGGGACTTGTTGGTGGGCGGAGTAGCGCTGTCGTCATCCGCCCCGTCAGATCGATAGGGGGCCATGTCTTGCCGTAACCACCCAAAAGCAGGACAAACCCCCGACGGGGCGGTAACCCGTCCCTCAGCGCAGGGCTTCGTAGGCCTCCGGGCTCGAGTCGCGCAGGAACTCCTCGCAGCGAGTGGCCTCGTGGTCCTCGCCGATCCGCGACGCGGCGGTGGCCAGCGCCGCGAGTGCCCGCAGGAAGCCGCGGTTGGGGGCGTGGTCCCAGGGGACCGGGCCGTGCCCCTTCCAGCCGTTGCGCCGCAGCAGGTCGAGGCTGCGGTGGTAGCCCACCCGGGCGAACGCGTAGGCGGTCACGTCGTCATCGCCGGCCTCGAGGGCCCCCTCGGCGAGGGTCGCCCACGCCAGCGGCGACTCCGGGTGACGGCGTACGACGTCGCGGGGCGCGTCGCCGGCCTCGAGCTCGGCTGCTGCCGCGTCCTCGGGCAGGTGGGTGGGCGGCGGGCCGGCCATCAGGTCCTGGTGGGTCATGGCGCAAGAGTGCCACGGGGCGCGGCGGGTGCGCCCCGTGGCACCGGCAGGGGCCGTCGGGAGGGTCAGTCGTCGAGCGACTTGCGGACGACCTGGAAGTCGGAGTCCAGCTTCAGGTCCCAGGAGCGGCCGTCGGTGGCGCGCACCTCGACCTCGTAGGCCTCGCCCCGGTCGTCGCTGGCCTCGAGCTCGGTGACGGTGCCGCCGCCGACCTCGGCGATCGCGGCGCGCTCGGCGCGGGTCCGCTCGGAGGCGGTCAGCGCACGGTCGTCCGCGTCACGGACGTCGTCCCGGTCGTCCCGGTCGTCGCGGAGGTCGTCGCGGACGTCGTCATCGCGGTCGTCGAGGTCGTCGGTGTCCTTGCGGAGCACGTTGAGCTGGTCGTCGAGGTCGACGTCCACAAGGTTGCCGTCGGGCCGGCGGACCTCGACCTCGTAGGCTTCGTCGCCGTCGTCGCTCTTCTCGACCTCGACGGCCTCGCCGCCGCCGGCGGCCTCGACCGCGGCGCTCGCGACCCGGTCGCGCTCGTCACCACGGACGTCCCCCGCGGAGGCGGTGCCGGCCCAGACCACGCCGCCGATGCCGAGGGCCAGGACGGCGAGACCGGTGGGGATCAGGATCCGCTTGCTGCCCATTTTCCTACGGAGCGTGCTGGTGTTCATCTCGGGGCCTCTCGGAAGGTCGTGGCTGGTGCTGCTTGCTGATGACCCCAGAGTGCGCCACCGTCGCTGAACCCTTCCTGAACGCACCTGAACGCGCGTTCAGGTGGCGACGGTGGCCTCGGCCGGGAGGCGTACGACGAACCGCGCACCGCCGAGCGCAGAGTCGGAGACGGCCACGCGCCCGCCGTGGATACGCACGATCTCCTCGACGATGGCCAGCCCCAGCCCGGAGCCTCCCGCGTCCCGGGCGCGGGCCTCGTCGAGCCTGACGAACCGCTCGAAGATCCGCCCACGGTCACTGGCGGGCACCCCCGGCCCGTCGTCCTCGACGGTCAGCCATGCCTCCGCGCCCTGGGTGCCCGCGGAGAGCAGCACGGTGCCGTTCGCGTGCCTGATCGCGTTGTCGACGAGGTTGCGCACCACCTGGCCGAGTGCCGCTGCATCGCCGCGGACCCGAGTCGGTCCGATGTTCGACGTGTCCACGGTCCGGCCGGCTCGTCGTACCCGGGTGGCCTCGGAGAGCAACAGGTCGTCGAGGTCCACCTCACGCGACTGGGTCAGCACCGCGCCCTCGTCCGCGCGCGTCAGCAGCAGCAGCTGCTCCACGAGTCGCTGCATCCGGTCGGTCTCCTCGAGCACGGCGTCGGCGAGCTCGCCCTCGGGCAGGGCCCCGGGGTGCGCCCGGGCGACCTCGGCGGTCTGCCGCATCCCAGCCAGCGGCGAGCGCAGCTCGTGGGAGGCGTCGCCGACGAACTGCTGCTGGCGGCGGCGGGCGCCCTCGAGCCGCTCGAGCATCCGGTTCATGGTCAGCGCCAGCCGGTGGATCTCGTCGCGCGAGCGGGGCTCGGGGACCCGCCGGTCCAACCGGTCACCGGTGATCTCGTCGACCTCGCGGCGGATCCGCTCGACCGGCCGCAGCGCCCACGTCACCACCAGCCAGGTGGTGGCACCCACGACCAGCAGCACGAGCGGCAGGCCGACCAGCAGCAGGGGGACCAGCGCTGCGGTGGAGTCCGCGACGTCCTCCGTGGAGACGGCCACCACGACCTCGTAGTCCTCGGCGTCCTCGGTCACGACCAGGTAGCGGTGGTCCGAGCCGGGCAGGGAGGTCTCGGTGTCCTCGGCAGGCAGCGGACCGGCCAGCGGCTGGGAGGCCCGGACCACCGCCCCGGACTCGTCGAGGACCTGCCAGACCAGCTCGTCGGGGTCATCCGGGTCGTCGGCGCCCTCGTCGGCGCCCTCGTCGTCGTCCTCGCCGGTGGGCCCGGGCGCGGGCAGCCCGCTGCGCTCGATCTCGTCGGCGAGTTCCGACGCCCGCTGCTCGGCTGCCGTCTCCAGCCCGTCGCGCAGCGAGTCGCGCAGCTGGCTGACCAGCAGGACGGCACCGAGGAGCAGGGCGACGGCCACGACGACCACGGCCGCCGCAGTGGTGCGCAGGCGCACCGACCCCCACGCCGTCCCGCCCCGGTCAGCCACCGTCGCTCCCCAGGCGGTACCCGGCGCCGCGGACCGTCTGGATGGCGTTGCGACCGAAGGGCCGGTCGATCTTGTTGCGCAGGTGGCGGATGTAGACCTCGACGATGTTGGGGTCGCCGTCGAAGGCCTCGTCCCACACCGCGTCCAGGATCTGCCGCTTGGAGACCACGTCGCCACGGTGCCGGGCCAGGAAGGCGAGCAGCGCGAACTCGCGCGAGGTCAGCTCGAGCTCGACGTCGCCGCGGGAGGCGCGGTGCGCGGCCGGGTCGATGCGCAGGTCGCCGACCTCCAGCACCGTCGGTCGCTCCCGGGCTCCGCGACGAGCCACCGCCCGCAGGCGCGCGACCAGCACCGGGAAGGAGAACGGCTTGGTGAGGTAGTCGTCCGCGCCGGTGTCCAGCCCCTCGACCTGGTCCCATTCGCCGTCCTTGGCCGTGAGCATCAGGATCGGGGTCCAGATGCGGTCACGCCTCAGCGTCGCGCAGACCTGGTAGCCGTTGATCCCGGGCAGCATCAGGTCGAGCACGATGGCGTCGTACGGGTTCTCCCTCGCCAGCCACAGGCCCTCGGTCCCGTCATGGGCGACGTCGACCGCGAAGCCCTCGGCCTCCAGCCCGAGCTTCAGCGAACGCGCCAGCCGACGCTCGTCGTCCACGACCAGGACCCGCACGGTCTCACCTCCCGGTCGTGATTCTCGCGTGCGCCCGCTGAACGGACGCTGAATCCCGGGTCAGCCGGTGGGTCGGCGGGGTCCAGTCAGCCGGGGTCAGCCGATCGAGTGGCCGGAGCTGCGCAGGTTCTCGCAGGCCTCGACGACCCGGGTGGCCATGCCGGCCTCGGCCGCCTTGCCCCAGGAGCGGGGGTCGTAGACCTTCTTGTTGCCGACCTCGCCGTCGACCTTGAGGACGCCGTCGTAGTGGGTGAACATGTGTCCGGCGACCGGCCGGGTGAAGGCGTACTGGGTGTCGGTGTCGACGTTCATCTTCACGACGCCGTAGTCGACCGCCGCGCTGATTTCCTCCGCGGTGGAGCCCGAGCCGCCGTGGAAGACCAGGTCGAGGGGTCGCGAGCCGGGGCCGAAGCCGGCGTCGGCGCCGTACTTCTCCACGATGGCCTGCTGGGCCTTCTCGAGGATCTCCGGGCGCAGCTTGACGTTGCCGGGCTTGTAGACGCCGTGCACGTTGCCGAAGGTCAGCGCTGTCATGTAACGGCCCTTGTCGCCGAGCCCGAGGGCATCGACGGTGGCCAGCGCGTCCTCGGGGGTGGTGTAGAGCTTCTCGTCGATCGCGCCGACGATGCCGTCCTCCTCGCCGCCGACGACGCCGATCTCCACCTCGAGGATGATCCGGGCCTCCGCGGACTTGGCCAGCAGCTCCTCGGCGATCTGCAGGTTCTCCTCCAGCGGTACGGCGGAGCCGTCCCACATGTGCGACTGGAACAGCGGCGCGTGGCCGTTCTTCACTCGGTCGATCGAGATGTCGAGCAGCGGGCGCACGAAGCCGTCCAGCTTGTCCTTGGGGCAGTGGTCGGTGTGCAGCGCGATGTTGACCGGGTACTTCTTCGCCACCTCGTTGGCGTAGGCCGCGAAGGCCAGCGAGCCGGTGACCATGTCCTTGACCGTGGGCCCGGAGAGGTACTCCGCGCCCCCGGTCGAGATCTGGATGATCCCGTCGCTCCCGGCCTCGGCGAAGCCGGCCAGGGCGGCGTTGAGGGTCTGCGAGGACGAGACGTTGATCGCGGGGAACGCGAAGGACTTCTCCTTCGCGGTGTCCAGCATCTCGGCGTACTTCTCGGGGGTGGCGATGGGCATGGTTGCGAATCTCCTCGGGTGCCGCGTCGGAATCCGTGTCCACCCTAGTCATGGACTCCCGGGACCGCACCGCGCCCTCGTGGCAGGATGCGCTCGTCCCCAGCCGTCCGGTCCCCCGCGGAGAGCCATGCCCGAGCGTCGCCACTTAGCGCACCTCGTCGTCGCCGTCGTGCTGGCTCTCGTGCTCGGGGCGTGCGCGTCGGACGGTACCGGCGGGTCCGGCGGGTCCGGCGGGTCCGGCGGGCCCGACGGGGAGAGCACCTCGGCCGGCGCCCAGGAGTCACCGGGCAGCGGATCCTCCTCGAGCACCTCGCCGTCGGACGAGCCGCCCCCGCCGCCGATGCCCCGCTTCGGCGCGGCCAAGATCGGTCAGTGCCACCGGATGACCGCAAGGCAGACCCGCTCCCCCATCACTCGCCGCCGGGCGACGCCGTGCTCGGGTCCCCACACCACCACCGTGGCGTACGTCGGCCTCGTGCGCCGTGCGCTGACCACCCGAACGCCGCTGGCACGGCGGCGGGCCGTCGCCAGCCGGGTGTGCCGCCCGGCGTTCCGGCGGATGGTCGGCGGGACACCGGAGCTGCGGGCCGCCTCGCTGCTGACGTGGACCTTCTTCGTGCCCAGCCGGGCACAGCTGCAGCGCGGTGCCCGGTGGATCCGGTGCGACGTGCTGGCCCGCAGCGGCGACCAGCTGGTGCCGCTCCCGTTCGACCGGCCGGTGCTGGGCAACGGCCTGCCCGAGCAGCTGCGGATCTGCCAGACCGCCGAGGGCGTCGACGTCTCCTGCGCGCGCCCGCACGAGTTCCGGGTGGCGGGGGTCTTCCGCCCGCCCGGCGACGCGTACCCCGGGCCGGCGTTCACCGGCGCCGCGCGGGACCGGTGCGAGGCGATCATCGGCGAGCCGGGTGGCTACTGGCAGCCGCCGAGCCCGCAGGGGTGGGCCCGGGGCGACCGGTTCGTGCGCTGCCTGACCCCGGCCGAGACGACCGGCTGACCTCGGCCCTGCGCCTCGGCCCTGCACCTCGGCCCTGCACCTCGGCCCTGCACCTCAGCCCTGCACCTCAGCCGCGCCAGGCGGCGTCGAGGTCGGCGTGCCGCACCACCCAGGAGTGCATCGCGATGGCGGCCGCCGCGGAGGCGTTGATCGACCGCGTCGAGCCGAACTGCGCGATCGCGAAGGTCCCGTCGCACGCCTGCCTGGCCTGCTCGGACAGTCCCGGGCCCTCCTGGCCGAACAGGAAGCACACCGACCGGGGCATGTCCCAGGTCTCGAGGTGCTCGGAGCCCGGCAGGTTGTCCACTCCCATCAGCTGCACCCCGCGCTCGTGGAGGTGATCGGCCAGCTCGGCGACGGTCGGGTGGTGGCGCACGTGCTGGTAGCGGTCGGTGACCATCGCGCCGCGGCGGTTCCAGCGCCGGTTCCCGACGATGTGCACCTCGGCGGCGAGGAACGCGTTCGCGGTGCGCACGATCGTGCCGATGTTGAAGTCGTGCTGCCAGTTCTCGATCGCCACGTGGAAGTCGTGCCGCCGGGTGTCGAGGTCGGCGACGATCGCCTCGACGGTCCAGTAGCGGTAGCGGTCGACGACATTGCGCCGGTCGCCGTCGGCGAGCAGCCGTTCGTCGTACTGCTCGCCCTCGGGCAGCGGACCCTGCCACGGACCCACGCCGACCTCGGCGGGTCCGTGCGGCATCGGGTCGTACGGCGCCCGGGACTCCTCCACAGCGGCAAGGCTAGGACCCGGCTGCGTGGTCCCGGCGGCTGGATCAGGCAGATACGCTCTGCTGGTGGACCATCTGCTGCCCCTGCTGTTCGGAATCAAGTGGATGGACCCCGAATGGCTGCTGAGCGAGTTCGGCGGCCTGTTCTTCTGGGTGAGCCTGGCCATCATCATCGTCGAGTGCGGGCTGTTCTTCCCGTTCCTGCCCGGTGACAGCCTGCTGTTCGCGATGGGGCTGTTCATCGCGGGCGGCAAGATCGAGGTCATCCCCGGCGGCCACGCGGCCAACCTGGTCTTCGCGCTCGTGGTGCTCTCGATCGGGGCGTTCGCCGGCAACGTGATCGGCTACGAGATCGGCCGCGGCATCGGGCCACCGCTCTACGAGCGCGACGGGCGCGTGCTCAAGCGCAAGTACTTCGACCAGACCTCGGCGTTCTTCGACCAGCACGGCAACAAGGCGCTGGTGATCGGCCGGTTCGTGCCGTTCGTGCGCACCTACATCACCGTGGTCGCCGGGGTGACCCGGATGGGACGGCGCCGGTTCTTCGTGTGGAGCGCGGTCGGCGCGATCGGCTGGGTGGTCAGCATCACCCTGCTCGGCTTCTTCCTCGGCCGGACCTTCCCGTGGCTGAAGGACAACATCGACTACGCCATCCTGGCGATCCTCGCGTTCTCCGTGGTGCCGATCGCCTACGAGTGGTGGCGGCACAAGCGCACCTCGAGCCCCGAGGCCGAGGACCGCGACCACGACGGCCGGCCCGACCTCGACATCACCGGTCACCGTGTCCCGCCCCGGCCGAGCGGGCTGGAGCGCGACCAGCCGTCAGGCTGAGCCGGAGGCGGCGTCGAGCTGCGCCTTGGTGAGCACCGGCCGGACCTCGAGGCCGACGTCGGCGAGCGGGTTCTCCCCCTCCGGGCTGCGGTCGATCGCGCAGACGACGGTGGCGACCTCCGCGCCGGCCTCGCGCAGCGCCCGGGTCGCGTCCCGGACCGCACCACCCGTGGTGATGACGTCCTCGACCAGGGTGACCCGGCGCCCGGAGACGTCGGCACCCTCGGCGAGCCGACAGGTGCCGTACTCCTTGGCCTTCTTGCGCACGAACAGGGCGGGCAGCCCGGTGCGGGCGCTCAGCACCGTGGCGATCGGTACACCGCCCAGCTCGAGGCCGCCGAGCAGCTCGGTGCCCTCGGGCACCAGTGGCACCATCTGCTCGACCACCCGGGCCAGCAGCGCGGGGTCGGACTCGAAGAGGTACTTGTCGAAGTACTCGTGGGCGACCTGGCCCGAGCGCAGCGTGAACTCACCGGTCAGCCGGCAGCAGGCGTCGACGTCGCGGGCGAGGTGGGGGTCCGTGGCAACCATGGCCGGAGGCTACCCAGTCACCCGCTAGGTCTTCGGCTCGGTCCGCACGAGGTGCCCGAAGGCGATCATCCGGTTGTCGGTGTGGAAGATCTCCGAGCAGGTGGTCAGCGTGATCAGCCGCTGCCCCTGCTTCTGCTCGGGCTGCGCGCCGCCGCGCTGCGGGTTCTTCGGCAGTGGGTCGAGCACCCAGACCCCGGTGAACGGGATGACCAGGTCGTTGGGGTCGGTGTCCAGCGCGTAGGTGTGCGTCGCCCCGACGGTCTCCACGATCACCTCGTCGCCGGGGCGCAGCTCGGGCATCCGGCGCAGCGGCTCGCCGTGGGTGACCCGGTGGGCCGCCAGGGCGTAGTTGCCGACCTCGCCCGGGTCGGCGGTGTTCCGGAAGTGGCCGTAGCCGCGGGAGAGCACCTCGTCGCTGGTCCCCTCGAGCACGGGCACGGCGTACTCCTTGCCGAACTTCGGGATCCGGATGATCGCGGAGGCATCGCCCTCGGGGACCTGCTTCGGCTGCAGCCGGGTGCCACCCTCGCGCCACTGGGCCTGCAGTGCGTCGGCGACCTTGTCGTGCTCGCGCTGGGAGACCCAGTTGGTGCCCCAGAACTGCCAGGCGACGTAGCCGAGCAGGCCGACGCCGGCCAGCATCATCAGCACGCCCAGCCACACGGCGACCCGGCGTGGGCGTCCACGTGGGCGGCTGGGGCTGCCTGACATGCGGTCATTCTCCCCGAGGACGACGGCTCCGGCCGGGCATTGGCTAGGTTCGGGAGGATGACCCACCACCAGAGCAGGCACGCCCAGCGGCTCCGCGGCGTGGAGAAGACCGTGTTCGCCGAGATGTCCGCCCTCGCCGTCCGCACAGGATCGGTCAACTTCGGCCAGGGCTCGCCCGACACCAGCGGTCCGGACAGCGTGGTCGAGGTGGCCTGCGCCGCCATGCGCGCCGGCCGCAACCAATACCCGCCTGGCCACGGCGCACCCGAGCTGGTCGACGCGGTGGTCTCCCACCAGCGGCGCAACTACGGCCTCGACCTCGCGCCGGAGAACGTCGTCGCCACGACCGGCGCCACCGAGGCGATCGCGGCGGCGATCCTGGGACTGGTCGACCCCGGCGACGAGGTCATCGTCTTCGAGCCCTGGTACGACAGCTACAAGGCGATGATCCAGTTCGCCGGCGGCGTACGTCGTGGGCTGGTGCTGCCGGCCCCCGACTACCGGCTCGACGTCGCCGCGCTCGAGGCCGCGGTCACCGAGCGGACCAAGGTGATCCTGCTCAACACCCCGCACAACCCGACCGGGCACGTCTTCGACCGGACTGAGCTCGAGGCGATCGCGGCGGTGGCTGAGCGCCACGACCTGGTGGTGGTGACCGACGAGGTCTACGAGCACCTGACCTTCGACGACCACGAGCACCTGCCGATCGCCACCCTGCCCGGGATGTTCGACCGCACGGTGACGATCTCCAGCTCGGGCAAGACGTTCTCCTTCACCGGCTGGAAGATCGGGTGGGCGACCGGACCCGCTGACCTGGTCGCCGCCGTCGAGGGGGCGAAGAACTGGCTCTCCTACGCCTCCGGCGCGCCGTTCCAGCCGGCCATCGCGCACGCCCTCGAGCACGAGGCGTCCTTCCACGAGCAGCTGCGCGCGGACCTGCAGAAGCGGCGCGACCACCTGTGCGAGGCGCTGGTCTCCCTCGGCCACGAGGTGCACGTCCCGCAGGGCACGTACTTCGTCACCACCGACGTCTCGTCCTTCGGTCACGAGGACGGCGAGGCCTTCTGCAGGGCGATGGCCGAGCGCGCCAAGGTGGTCGCGATTCCCACCCAGGGCTTCTACGAGGACGGCTCCCAGGCCGGCCGCCACCTCGTCCGCTGGGCGTTCTGCAAGGAGCAGGACGTCATCGAGGAGGGCATCAGCCGGTTGCGCGGGGTCGACCTGACGCGCTGACCGGGCAGTTCTGGTTGCCCCCAACCCGCCGACCGGGCAGTTCTGGTTGCTGTGAACCGGCCGACCGGGCAGTTCTGGTTGCCGGAAACGTGCCCACCGGGCAGTTCTGGTTGCCGGTACGGCGTACCTGGAGCCGTCGGAGTGCCCGGTCGAGGCTTCCCGAGCAACCAGAACTGCCCGGTCGGCGCCTTTGGAACAACCAGAACTGCCCGGTCGGCGGACTACCAGGGACCGGGGCGGTCCTGATACTTCGCGGGCGGAGGGCCTTGCTGCTGGCGAGGTCCCTGCTGGTGGGGTCCGGGCGGGCCTTGCCGGCGTCCGGAGAACCAGTCGCGCGCGGGGGCGGAAAGTAGCCCCCACATCGTGGCGGCCGCGGCGAGCTGGTGGGCGACGCCGGCGGGGAACGCGACGATGCCCGCGAGCAGTGCGCAGGCGGCGCTCGCGACCAGCACCCAGCGGGCCCACTCGTGGCGGCGCCAGGTGAACCACGCCAGCACCATCGCGCCGACGGCCCAACAAAGGAACATCAGCGAGCCGACCCAGAGCACCGGCAGCAGCAGGTCGCGGTCGATGCCGGCCTCGCGCCAGGCCTCGGACTCCAGGATCGGGTCGGTCACCGTGTCCGGCGAGACCAGCAGCACCGCCATGGCGCCCAGGTAGGTCAGGGCCACGGTGCCGGCGAAGATCCAGGTCAGGATGCACGCGAGCTTCACCGGCGCGGGGACGGGTCCACGCTGTCGCTGACCCGCCGGCCCGGCGTACGTCGAGGGCGTGGCCGGGACGAACTGGCGCCCGTCGGTGCCGCCGTGAGGACCCGACTCGGGACCTGCCTCGGGACCGGGATCGGGATAGGCCGACCAGATGTCGCGACGGTGCGCGGCGGGAGGGTGCTGCGACCCGGTCGCGGATCCCTTGTGGCTGCCCGGGGCGGTGCCGAACCCGTGGATCTCCCGCGGCTCGTCGGAGGTGTGACCGGTCGACACGTCCGCGGTCGGCGGCGTCTCGGGCCGCTCGGGGTCGGGCTCGGGCCGGGTGGGCGTGGGCGGCGGGGGCTCCTGCGGCGGGCGGTTGTCCTCGTCCCGGCGTTGGCGCGGGGCGAAAAGCGGTGACGCCTCCCGCACCGGCCGGCCGGCGAACCAGTCCCGACCCTGGCCGGTCCACAGCATCGCCACCGCCGCGGCCACGAACGCGCCGACCAGCCCGGTCAGCGGCGAGGTCAGCAGGATCGGCACCGCCACGACGCTCAACGCGATCCGGGCTCCGTTGTGCCGCTGCAGCACGAAGGCCCCGAGCACCACCGCCACGGCCGCACAGACCGCCGCGATGCTCAGCGCCACGCGCATCACGCCGAGGGCGTCGTCGACGCCGATGCCGAGGCCCTCCCCCGTCGGCGAGGAGAGCACCTCGGCCACCCGGTCCCGGGTGTCGACCGAGTTGAGCCCGGCCAGGGTGTCGAAGACCGTCAGCAGCAGGAACGCCGACCCCACGATGACGAACCAGCTGGCCATCGTCAGCTGACGAGGGCGCGTGGCACCGGCGGATTGGCTCATGGGGTCATTCAACCAACCGCGCCTGAACCGGGCACCCTCGGTCGTCGCCCAGTCAGCCGACCGTCAGGGTGAGCTCGTCCGCGCCCTCGACGTGGTCGACGGTCACCTGCTGCCCGTCGGTGACCTCGCCGGCGATCAGCATCCGGGCGAGCGGGTCCCCGATCGCGGTCTGCACGAGCCGCCGCAGCGGCCGCGCGCCGTACGCCGGGTCGAAGCCGTGCTCGGTCAGCCACCTGCGCGCCGCGTCGGTCACGGTGACCGTGATCCGTCGCGGAGCCAGCCTGCGGTCGAACGCAGCCAGCTGCAGGTCGACGATGTGGGCGAGCTCGTCCATGGTGAGCGCGTCGAACATCACGATCTCGTCGAGCCGGTTGAGGAACTCCGGCTTGAACGACTGCCGCACCACCGCCAACACCGAGTCGCGCTTCTTCTCGTCGTCCAGCAGCGGGTCGACGAGGTAGGTCGACCCGAGGTTGCTGGTGAGGATCAGCAGGGTGTTGCGGAAGTCGACCGTGCGGCCCTGCCCGTCGGTGAGCCGGCCGTCGTCGAGCACCTGCAGCAGGATGTCGAAGACCTCGGGGTGGGCCTTCTCCACCTCGTCCAGCAGTACGACGGAGTAGGGCCGCCGGCGCACCGCCTCGGTGAGCTGTCCGCCCTCGTCGTACCCGACGTAGCCGGGAGGTGCTCCGACGAGGCGTGAGACCGAGTGCTTCTCGGAGTACTCGCTCATGTCGATGCGGACGATGGCGCGCTCGTCGTCGAACAGGAAGTCCGCCAGCGCCTTCGCCAGCTCGGTCTTGCCGACACCGGTGGGGCCGAGGAACAGGAACGAGCCCGTGGGCCGGTTCGGGTCGGCGATCCCGGCCCGGCTGCGGCGTACGGCGTCGGAGACGGCGCTGACCGCCGCGTGCTGGCCGACCAGGCGCTCGCCGATGACCTCCTCCATGCGCAGCAACTTGGCGGTCTCGCCCTCGAGCAGCCGGCCCGTGGGAATGCCGGTCCAGGCCTCCACCACGTCGGCGATCTCCTCGGGGCCGACCTCCTCGCGCACCATCGGGTCCTCGACGGCCTCGACCGCCTCGGCCTGCTCGATCTGCTTCTCCAGGTCGGGGATCCGGCCGTAGAGGATCTCCGAGGCCGCGGCGAGGTCACCGCTGCGCTGCAGCCGGTCGGCCTCGACCCGGAGCTCGTCGATCTGCTTGCGCAGCGCACCGGAGCCCTCCAGGGCGGCCTTCTCCCGCTCCCAGCGGGCCTCGAGCCCGCGGAGCTCCTCCTCCTTGTCGGCCAGGTCGGCGCGCAGCCGCTCCAGCCGGTCGCGGGAGGCCTCGTCGGTCTCGCGCTCGAGGGCGAGCTGCTCCATCTTCATCCGGTCCACCGCGCGGCGGAGCTGGTCGACCTCGACCGGGGAGCTCTCGATCTCCATGCGTAGCCGCGAGGCCGACTCGTCGACCAGGTCGATCGCCTTGTCCGGCAGCTGTCGGCCGCTGATGTAGCGGTCGGAGAGCACGGCAGCCGCGACGAGGGCGGCGTCGGTGATCTTGACCCCGTGGTGCGCCTCGTACTTCTCCTGCAGCCCGCGCAGGATCGCGACGGTGTCCTCGACGCTGGGCTCGCCGACGAAGACCTGCTGGAAGCGGCGCTCCAGGGCGGGGTCCTTCTCGATCCGCTCGCGGTACTCGTCGAGCGTGGTCGCTCCGATCAGCCGCAGCTCACCGCGCGCCAGCATCGGCTTGAGCATGTTGCCGGCGTCCATCGCGGAGTCCCCGCCGGCCCCGGCCCCGACGACGGTGTGCAGCTCGTCGATGAAGGTGATGATCTGGCCCTCGGAGCTCTTGATCTCCTCGAGCACGGCCTTGAGCCGCTCCTCGAACTCACCGCGGTACTTCGCACCCGCGACCATCGCTGCGAGGTCGAGGCTCAGCACCCGACGCCCCTTCAGCGAGTCCGGCACGTCACCGGCGACCACGCGCTGGGCCAAGCCCTCGACCACCGCGGTCTTGCCGACGCCGGGGTCACCGATCAGCACCGGGTTGTTCTTGGTACGACGTGACAGCACCTGCACCACGCGACGGATCTCCGCGTCCCGACCGATGACCGGGTCGAGCTTGCCCTCCTCGGCAGCCGCGGTCAGGTCGACGGCGTACTTGTCCAGCGCCTCGTAGCTCGCCTCGGCCTCCGGACTGGTGACCCGACGGTTGCCGCGCACGGCGGTGACCGCCTCACGCAGCGCCGCCTCGGTGACGCCGGCCTCGGAGAGCAGCGTCCTCACCGGGCTGTCCACCACGGTCAACGCCAGCAGCAGGTGCTCGGTGGCGACGTAGTCGTCCTTCATCTCCCCCATCAGGTCCATCGCCTTGGCGAGCACCCGGGTCAGGGCGGGCGAGGTCGACGGAGTGGAGACGGTGGAGCCGGAGGCCTGGGGCAGGTTGCGCACCGCATGCTCGAGCGCGCCCGCTAGAGCGGTGGCGTCGGCACCCGTCTTCGCCAGCAGCGACGGGGTGATGCCCTGCTCCTGGCGCAGCAGCGCGACGGCGAGGTGGGCGGGCTCGACCTGCGGGTTGCCACCGCTGACGGCGAGCGTGCTGGCTGCGTTGATCACCTCGACGCTGCGCGAGGTGAGCCTGGATGCGTCCACGGATGTCTCCTGTTCGACTCGACGAGTTGCCTCGAAACGGACCTGGATGCGCGGCGGCCGGACCGGCGTCTTCACGTGTCGCGCCGGGTCCGATTGTGCCGCTCGACGTGGGGACAACGCCGCCAAAGTTGAGTCCATTCCCCTCAACTTTGAGAATTCCTTACCAGCCTCTTGGGCGTCAGGTCGCCCGTTGTGCGCGCAATGCTCGGCCCGGTCTAGTTCGCAGTGGGGGATCGGTCCAGTTACGGGCGAGGTGCCGGAAAAGTCGCTCCCGCGTGGAGTTGACCCGGCCCGGCTCAACTCTGTCCTGATTTATCCGACAAGACGCTTTTGTATGACCCGAATTGACCATTCGCCCTGTGGCCGGATGGTCGCTATCCATCTCTCTCAGGGAAGCACCACCGATCGAACAAGGGAGCAAGACATGAGCAGGATCCGGATCCGCGTCAAGGGCGTCGTCGCCACCGTTCTCGTCGCCGTCTGCGCCGTCGGGCTCGCCGCGCCGGCCGCCAGCGCCGACACCGCCGACGCCAAGCGGGCGATCCTCCGCGCGATCCTCTGACCCACCGCACCAACCCACTCGCGCCCGTCGCGACCGTTGCCCACGGTCCCGGCGGGCGTGAGGCTTCTCCGGGCCTGCGGTGTCACTCCTCGGGGATCTGGTGGGCCGGCAGCGTGTCGGTCTCCTCGGGGTCGACCAGACAGGCGCGGCAGAAGCCGGTGCCGAACGGGGTGAGGTGGATGCTGCGGCGTACGACCTTGGGGAACCGCACCGAGTGCATCGCCTCCAGCACGTCGGGCTGGGCCTCGAGCACCTGGTACTCCATCGGGTCCTCCAGCTGCTCGCGGGAGAACCACACCATGCCCAGCCGGAACAGGTTGTTGAGGTACGACGGCACCTGGTCGAGGTAGCGACACCCGGCGCGGGCGCCGATCATCGACATCCCCGGGGCCACCAGCGTGGAGCTGACCACGCCGACCGGGCCGCCGGTGCGGACGTCGACGGACGGCTGCGGGCCGCCGCGCAGGAGGAGCAGCAGGATGCGGGCCTCGTCGGGGGCGAGCTCGTCGAGGATGCGGGCGTACGCCGGGTGCTGCTCGTCCTCGCTCCACACGTCGCGGGACCGCCGCAGCAGCGCCTCCCCCTTCTCCCGCAGTGACGGCTCCTCGGGCATCTCACGCGGGGTCGCGTCGGTCAGGACGACCTCGGACAGCGAGACCGACGCGTCGAGCAGGGCCCGGCGCACCGGAACCCCTGACGACACGGCACGGGCCACGTCACTGACCGTCCTGGTGGCCTCGGCCACGTCACTGGCCACCACCTGCACCAGCCGCCCGGCCGCGTCGGGGTCGGCGAGGGTCCGCACCAGCAGCTTGCTCGAGCGCAGTCCGGACGACAGCGACCATGCAGCAGAGCGTGCCGCAGCGGTGGCCGCGATGCGCGCCATCCCGGGAAGCGCCTCGGCGGCCTCGTCCCAGATCGCAGGCTGCCGCGGACGGCTCCCGTTCACCGCGGATGCCGACGGTCGATCATCTTGTGTGTCGTTCACGGTCCTCCTACTCCGAAAAGCGCGAGGTGCAGCAGTCCACCGCCGAAGCCCATGATCGCCCCGTGGGCGTAGAGCATCCACTCGTCCTCCCGGATGGCGGAGCGCATCATCTCCACGAAGTCGCGCGGCGGCAGGTCCTTGGTGCGCTGCGCGATCAGGGCGTAGATCTTGTCGGCCTGGCGGCGGCTGAACTCCGGGTCCTTGAACGGCTGGATGGTGCGGTCGACGGCCTCGACCGCCACCGCCTCGCGGATGTTGTCGAACCGGTCGCGGCCCACCGCGATCCGGACGGCGCCGCGCACCGGTCCGGCGGCGCGGTCGATGGCCGGCTTCAGCGCCTCGGCCAGCATCTGCCGGGTGCGGTCACCGCGCGGGCCGTCGAGCAGGAAGTCACCGATGTGCTCGAGGGTGATCACGTCGTCGGCGATGATCTGGGCGTAGACCTCTGCCGCCTCGGACTGGCGCCGCAGGAACAGCCCGTGCACCTTGACACCGAGGATCCGGCGCGGTTCGGGCGGCTCGAAGATCAGCCACATGCCCAGCGCGTTGGTGACCCACCCGACGATGACGCCGAGCACCGGCAGCAGCCACCACTGCGCGAACCAGTGGTCGAGCACCGCCACCGGGATCCCGAGGGCGAAGCCGAAGATGAAGCCGAAGGCGACCATCAGGTTGAGCTCGCGCTGGCCGAAGTCACGGAAGATCCGCACCACCAGCGCGGGGTTCTTCTGGAAGTGGTTGATCACCATGATCTTCGGGTCGAGCAGCTGGTCGATGTGCTCCCCGATCTCGTCGGTCACCGTACGTACGACGGTCGGGAGCTGGGCCCGCACCCGTGCGATCACGGCCTCCCGGGCGCGTGGCGGCAGGTCGCGCCACAGCGTCGGGTGCTCGCGCCGCATCACCTGCTCGATCATCTGCGGGAGCTCGGGCTGGAAGACCTGGACGATGTGCTCGGCGATCTGGTCGGGCTCGAGCTCGCGGTAGAACTCCTTCGGCGTACCGAGCTTGGCGATCGCCTTGTCCACCGCGATGCTGCCCATCTTCGCCGCGCGCGCGGGCACGATCCCCTGCCACCCGACGCCGCCCTGGAGGATGCCGGGCACCTCCTGCACCTTGCGCGGCAGCACCCGGGAGAGCTGGCGCATCCCCGGGATGGTCACGCCGTGGAAGCGGACCGGCGAGAACAACATGACCAGGCCGGTCCAGTTGATCAGCCAGCCGATCACCCCGGTGAAGACGGGGATCGAGAGGAGGTGGAACCAGTCGGCCTCGGTGAGGAACCAGTCGACCGTCAGTGCCATCACCCACCGCCTCCCGGTCCTCGCATGCTCACGCGTACCCGTGCGGGCGCGTCGCAGACACTAACGGCGCGGACGACCGGGGGTCACTGAGAGACCGGGCACGTACGAGCGCCTCAGTCGGGCGGTGTCGCGCCGTACAGCAGCCGTCGCACGCCCGCCCGCGACGCCAACAGGGCGAGGACGTCACCTTCACCACCGGCGACGTCGCGGTGCGGGACCGGGCGAGGACCGCCCCCTTGAGGACGAGCACGAGCTCCAGCGTCACCTTGAGGAGCGCAGCCGTGAGCAGCGAGAGGGTGAACGTCTCGCTGATCACCGCCGGGGGGAACTGCACCGCGAGGTTGAGGACGACCACGTAGACGAACAGGTCGACGACGTGGGTCGGATGAGCGAGGACCCATGCCCCCAGGCCG
>DASSLA010000240.1:0-7731 GCA_035689885.1 Marmoricola sp.
GGCACCGGCACGCTGGAGAGGTCGTGCTCGCCGCGGCGCACCCGGTCGAGGACCGCCATCACCGGCCCCTTGCCGTACGGCGGTCGCCCGGTCGCGGCGAAGACGACGGTCGCCGCCCACGCGTGCACGTCGGAGGCCACGGTGGCGTCGTCGCCGTACAGCACCTCTGGCGCGAGGTATCCAGGCGTCCCCAGCAGCCAGCCGGTGTGCGTCAGGCGCGGGTCCTCGGCGACCCGGGCGAGGCCGAAGTCGATGAGCACCGGCGAGCGGCCTTCCATCAGCACGTTCGTCGGCTTGATGTCACGGTGAAGCACGCCGACGTCGTGCACCGCCTGCAGCGCCTGGGCGAGCCCGTCGGCGAAGTGCAGCAGGTCGCCGCCCTCGATCGGGCCCTCCTCCTCGACGTGGTGGTAGAGCGAGAGCCCGGGAACGTAGCGGGTGACGACGTACGGGGTCGGACCGTGCGGGTCGGCGTCGAGGATCTCCGCGATGCGCGGGCTGGTGATGCGCCGCAGCGAGCTGACCTCGCGGGCCAGCCGCTCGCGCGCCTCGGAGTCGCCCACCACGTGCGGGCGCAGCACCTTCAGCGCCACCCGGCGACCGTCGGGCGCCTGCGCCAGGTGGACCACGCCCATCCCGCCCTCGCCGATCAACGCGAGCAGGCGGTAGTCGCCGATGCTCGCGTGGTCGGGCTGCCCGGGAAGGCTGGTCACCCGCCAAACGGTAGCCGGGGCGGGTGGTGGAACCACGCAGGCAGGCGCCTCGGATCAGCTCGGCGGGACGTTCTGGTTGTGGTGGAACACGTTGTCGGGGTCCCACTCCCGCTTGACCGCGACCAACCGGTCCCACCCCTCACCGTACCCGGCGCGGATCCGGCTGCCGCCCTCCTCGCCGATGAAGTTGAGGTAGACGTCGCCGGTCGCCCACGGCTTCATCGCCTCGCGCACCGATCTGGTCCACCGGATGCACTGCTCGTCGTCCGCCGGGTCCTCCCACACCGCGAACGGGTGGGCGACCCAGGGCGCGGACCGCCACGGCAGCGGGTAGTCGGTGGTCGCGCGAGCCGCGGCGCCGCCGCCGGGGAAGAGCACGTGCTGCGAGGACGACGGCACCAGCAGTCCCTCGGCGGCCGCCACGAACGCAGAGACCGCCTCGTCCGGCAGGGAGTGGAGGTGCTCGGCCGACCAGTAGTTCCGCTGTCCGGGCGGGTCGTCGATCATGCAGTTCATCTCGGCGTACGGCAGCTCGACCACGAGCCGGCCGGCCGGCTGCATCCCGAGCAGCGGGGCGATCTTCGGCTCCAGCTCGGCCTGCGGCCCGCAGTGGGTGACCAGGGTGAGCAGCACCATCTCGCCGACGAGGTGCTCGGGCACGAAGTCCTCGGGCGGCGCCGTGATGTAGATGCAGCCACCGGAGGCGTCGTCGCCGATCTCGTCGAGGAGGTCGCGGTAGGTGCGGATCGCCTGCTCGGCGTCCTGGGGCAGGAACAGCAGCAGCGCGGCCGAGACGACCGGCAGCTCGTAGGTGCGCAGCGTCATCGCGGTCGCGACCCCGAAGTTGCCGCCTCCTCCGTGCAGCCCCCAGAAGAGCTCGGGGTTCTCCTCCTCCGAGGCGGTCACCATCCGGCCGTCGGCGGTCACCAACTCCACGGAGACGAGGTTGTCGCAGGCGAGCCCGAACTTGCGGTCGAGCCAGCCGCTCCCGCCGCCGAGGACGAAGCCACCGACGCCGGTCGTGGAGACCCGGCCGCCTGTGGTGGCGAGCCCGTGCGGCTCCAGCGCGCGGTCGAGGTGGCTCATCGTCGCACCGCCGCCGACCCGCACGGTGCGACCCGGTACGTCAGGCTCTACCTGGTGCATCAGGCGCAGGTCGATGACCAGTCCGTCGTCGAGCGTGGAGGTGCCGGCCACGCTGTGGCCACCTCCGCGTACGGCGAAGTCGCTGCCGGTCTCGCGTGCGTAGCGGATGCACGTGGCCACGTCCTCGGCGGTGGCGCACTGCGCGATCATGGCCGGCCGGCGGTCGATCATGGAGTTGAAGAGGCTGCGCGCCTCGTCGTACCCGTCACTGGTGGGGGTCAGCAGCTTCCCGGTGATCTCCGGGGGTGCGGTCATCGTGGTCATGGCGTCTCCGGGCTCGTGGACGGCACCCGAAACTACGCGCCGACATCGGACGTCCGCACGGTTTGCGGACCGGCGGTCCAGACCGGGTCCGGAATGTCCTCAGTGACCGTGGGATGGTGTGCGGCGCCAGAGCACCACGCCGGCCCAGATCATCCAGACCCAGAAGACGAGCGGGAAGAAGTAGAGGACGTCGAAGACCGCCGCCAACCCCGGCGAGACGGTCAGCTGCGCGCCGACGATGGCGACCCCGCTCACCAGCCCGGTGACGCAGAGCGCGGTGGAGAAGAGTCCCGAGCGCCACATCACGTAGGACGTGCACACGATCGCTACGCCCAAGCCACCGCCGATCATCAGGTTCAGGCCGACACCGAGCTGGTCGGCGAGCACCACGCCGGTCCGGTCGTCGGCCGCAGAGCGCGTGGCCGCCGTCGTCGCGAGCCCGTAGGAAGCGACCTCGAGGGTGACGCTGACCGACGCGGCCACGACCGCCAGGTCCGTCAGCGGATGGCGGTGGCCGGACTCCACGAGCGCGTGCCGGATGCCCACGAACACCAGAACCCGACCGAGGAGCACCACCGCGAGCCAGCCCGCGAGGGCGCCGACGGCGTCCGCGTGCCCGGCGTACGTCGAGAGCAGGTCGCGCTCCGAGGTGCCGCGCACGATCGCGGCGCCGGCCCCCACCGCTCCGACCCACAAGATCGCCAACCACTCCAGCAGGTAGACGATCCCGCCCACGAGCGCCCAGCGGTTGCCCACCAGCCCGTCACGCCGTACACCGACCCGCGTCGCTGTCTCGGCAGCCATCGAACCGCCCCCCTCGGACTCGGTGGACCGAGGTTACGAAGGAACGACAGCGACCGGAATGACCCGTTGGGGTGGTTTCAGCAGACGCGGTGCATCCACCCGAAGGAGTCCTCGGTGCGGCCGTACTGGATGTCGACGAGGTCCTGACGGATCTCGAGGGTGAGCGGTCCGGCCTCCTCGACCGTGCTGGCCACCGAGCCGCCGTCCCACTTCAGGGTGCCGACCGGGGTGACCACGGCCGCGGTGCCGCAGGCGAAGACCTCGGTGATCTCGCCGCTGGCCACGCCCTCGCGCCACTCGTCGACGGCGAACTTGCGCTCCTCGACCTTGTGGCCCTTCTTCTGCGCCAGGTCGATGATCGCCGAGCGAGTGATGCCCTCGAGGATCGTGCCGGTCTCCGGGGTGACGATGCGCCCGTCGGCGTGGACGAAGTACATGTTCATCCCGCCGAGCTCCTCGACGTACCTGCCCTCGGCCACGTCGAGGAACACCACCTGGTCGCACCCGTGGGCGGTGGCCTCCTGCTGCGCCACCAGCGAGCTCGCGTAGTTGCCGCCGGTCTTCGCCGCGCCCATGCCGCCGCGGCCGGCGCGGGTGTACTCCTCGGTGAGCCACAGGGTCAGCGGCTTGATGCCGCCCTTGAAGTAGGCCCCGGCCGGCGAGGCGATCACCATGAAGGTGACGTGCTGGGCGGGACGGACCCCGAGGAACGCCTCGGTGGCGATCATGAACGGCCGGATGTAGAGGCTCTTCTCCCCTGTGCCCCCGGGGACCCAGCGCTGGTCGACCTCGACGAGCGCGTCGACCGCCTGCACGAAGTCCTCCGGCTCGAGCACCGGGAACGCAAGGCGGTGGGAGGACCGCACCATCCGCTTGGCGTTCTCCATGGGCCGGAACGTCCAGATCGACCCGTCGTCGTGCCGGTAGGCCTTCATCCCCTCGAAGGTCTCCTGCGCGTAGTGCAGCACCGCGGTCGCGGGGTCGAGGCTGAGCGGGCCGTACTTGGTGATGCGGGCGTCGTGCCACCCGCGCTCGGGGGTCCACTCCATGATGAACATGTGGTCGGTGAAGTGCGTGCCGAAACCGGGGTTGGCGAGGATCTCGGCGACCTCGGAGTCACTGCGCGGCGTGTCCGAGGGCGTGGTGGTGATGTCGAGCGTCATGGCAGCACGTTATCCCTCGGGGCGGGGTGGCGGTTCACGGTGGTTTCTCGGGGTTCCCGGGGGGTGGTGGTTTCACTGGTTAACGTGTGAAACAGCCACTCACCCCACGTTGCAACGTGGGGTAAGTGGCGGAATCACTGGGGAACGTGTGAAACCTCAGCCGCTCACCAGGCCACTCCGGTGCGCCAGCACCACCGCCTGCACCCGGTCGCGTACGCCGAGCTTGGTCAGGATGCGGGCGACGTGGGTCTTCACCGTGGTCTCGGCGAGGTAGAGCTCGGCCGCCACCTCGGCGTTGGACAGCCCGCGCGCCATCGACCGGAGTACGTCGAGCTCCCGGTCCGTGAGCTCCTCGAGTCCCGGTGGCTGCTCCGGCACCGGGCGGTGCACGTAGGTGTCGACGAGTCGCGCGATCACGCTCTGGCCGAGTGTGGTCTCGCCCGCGGCGCACCGGAGCACGCCGTCGACGAGACCGTCCGGCGGAGTGGTCTTGAGCAGGAAGCCGGCCGCCCCGGCCTGGAGTGCCTCGAGGACGTAGTCGTCGAGGTCGAACATGGTCAGCACCAGCACCCGGACCTCGGGCGCCAGCTCACGGATGCGCGCCGTCGCCGTGATCCCGTCGCCGCCCGGCATCTCCACGTCCATCAGCACCAGGTCGGGCCGGTGTCGGCGTACCAGGTCCACGGCGGCCGGCCCGTCGGCCGCCTCACCGACGACATCAATGCGCCGCTCGCTCGACAGGACGGTGACCAACCCTGCCCGGAGCAGCTGGTTGTCGTCGGCGACGACCACTCGCACCTGTTCGACCGTCATGCCGGCGCCGCCGGTACGACGACGGGCAGTACGGCCTCGACGACGAAGCCTGCGGACTCGTCCGGCCCAGCGGTCAGTGTGCCGCCGGCCAGCTGTACCCGCTCGGTCAGCCCGACGAGGCCGAACCCGCGCGTCGTGCCGGAGGTGCGGCTCGCCGACGTACGACCCCCGTCGTCCCTGACCCTGACGTGCACCCACGCACCGTCGAGCCGGACCTCCACTGTCGCCGCGGCACCTGGCGCGTGCCGCACGGTGTTGGTGAGCGCCTCCTGCACCACACGGTGGACGATGCCCGCGCACGGGCCGGCGAGCTCCCCCTCGACCCGCAGGTCCACCCGCGTGTGCGCGGCGCGGATCCGGTCGACGAGTGCGTGGATGTCCTCGACCGACCGCGGTGGTGTGGACCCGATGCCGAGCCCGTCCAGCTCGCGGAGGGCCGTGTCGGCGGTGTCGCGAATGACGGCGATCGACGCCCGAGCCGCGTCCGGGTCCGTCGGCCAGGACACCTGGGCCGCCGCCGCCTGTAGCGCGATCAGGCCGACGGCGTGGGAGATGACGTCGTGCAGCTCGCGGGCGTACCCCAGCCGCTCGGCGTTCACCGCCATCTCCGCGGCCACCCGCAGCTCCTCGGCGCGACGTTCCGCACGCGAGCGGAAGGACGCCTCCCTGGCCCCGAGCGCGCGAGCCACCAGGCCGGCCACGACGGCGACCACCATGATCACGACGATGACGCCGAGGTTGTCCGGGTCGTCGACCCGGCGCGTCCAGACGACCGATGTCACCAGCGCCGTCCCTGCCGCGACCTCGGTCAGGCGCCACCGGTCACGAACGGCTACGGTCCACAGCAGAATGCCGACCGTGCCGAAGGACCAGAACCCGCCGAAGACCGGGCTGCCCACCAGCGAGGCGATCGCGAAGACGGCGGCACAACACGTGGTGGCAAGGGCGAGCGCCGACCGCCTGCCGACCACGGTCGCCGCCGCGAGTGTGGAGGTGATCGCCGATCCCGGCCACAGCTGTTCCTCGCCCTGGGTGAACAGATACAGCGAGGTCTCGACCGCCGCCACGGCGGTGATCGCGAGCGCGATGTACAGGTCTCGGCGCGACGCCGATGCCCGCGTGGCCGCGTCCTCGTCCGGCACCTCGTTCCCCGACTCGCGCAGCAGGCCCAGCTGGCGCCGGAGCTCACTCGTCGCGAGCTGAGTGGCCGCATGCACGCGACGCAGCGCGGACCGAGGGTCGTCGCGGCCCAGGTCCGACACCTCGGTGGCGATCTCCTCGAGGCTCTCCCGCAACATCCCGGAGATCTCGATCGACAGCCGACGGCGTTCCTCCCCGATCGCTTCGCGTGCCACCTGGTCCGGGCGGGTGCGCGCCAGGAGGCGTGCCCGCGCCCGCGCCCGCGCGGCTCTGTGCCAGGCCTCCAGGCCCGCCCGTGCGAGGAGAGCGAGGAGCGTGTAGACAAAGGTGATGAAGACGCCCGTGATCAGGGTCTCGTGGTCGGCACGAGCGGTGACCGTTGCCAGCACTGCGGCACCGGCCGTGATGGCCACGTCGTACCGGTCGGGTCGGGACACGCCCCCAGAGTAGGAAGCGCGGGCCGGCTGCGGCGTCGTTCTGGAGGATGACCCGTGGTCGTCCGCGCGGCTGCCGAAGAAGGGTCGCGACGACGGACGCGCGGTGCCGTCGAGTCTTCTTAGCGTCGGCGCACCGCGTCCCGGCCGGGACGCCGCGAGAGGGAGCACTCACCATGGCACTGTCCAGGCACCACCGCATCGCCCTCGTCGGCGCGTGCGCCACGTCGGCCATCGCCCTCGGTGACGCCGTCGTCCACGGCCTCACCGGCGACAACTCGGTCTTCTCCGACGACTCCGGACGGTCTGCGTTGATCGCCCTCGGCGGCATCGTCCACGGCCTGACCTACGTGGCCCTCGCGGCGGTGCTGGTGGCGGAGCGGGTCCGGTTCGTCGGCACCAACCTCGTCGCGCGAGGGGCGAGGTGGGTGCTGATGGGCGGCTTGGCGGTCCTCGCGATCGGCTTCCTGCTGGTGGTGCCCGTCCTCGCGTTCGCAGGTCAGCCGGAGGGTGCCGTCGGCGCGGCCTGGGCGGGAACGGCCACCGTCGGCTTCCTCGCGATGATCCTGGGCTCCCTCACGCTGGGCCTCGCGCTGCTCCGGACGTCGGCCCTCGGCGTCGGGGCCCGGGTGCTGGCCATGATGCTGCCCGTCGCCGGCCTCACCGCGCTCGTCGCGTACGCCGCACCCTCATGGGCGCACCCGGCGTACGTCGAGACCACGCTGCACTTCGGCATCGCCCTGCTCGGGGTCAGCGCCTCCCGGGTCGCTCAGCCACCCAAGCGGGCCGCGACTGCCTCACCCACGGCCGCTGTCTGAACGGCGTCGCCGGGCTGCCGCGCGGCGAGCTCGTCGATGACGGCCTGCTCGACCGCTGCGGCGGCCTCGGCGTGTCCGAGGTGGTCGAGCAACAGCGAGGTCGACAGGATCGCCGCGGTGGGGTCGGCGATCTGCTGGCCCGCGATGTCGGGCGCCGAGCCGTGCACCGGCTCGAACATCGAGGGGGCGGTGCGATCGGGGTTGACGTTGCCGCTGGCGGCCAGGCCGATGCCTCCGGTGACCGCGGCGGCTAGGTCGGTGATGATGTCGCCGAACAGGTTGTCGGTGACGATCACGTCGAACCGCGACGGGTTGGTGACGAGGAAGATCGTCGCCGCGTCGACGTGCAGGTAGTCGACCGTGACGTCGGGGAACTCCGCGTTCACGGCCTCGACGGTCCGGCGCCACAGGTGGCCCGCGTGCACCAGCACGTTGT